>JAIETA010000269.1 GCA_019745575.1 Reyranella sp.
GGCAGGCGCCGCGCGAACGGCCGGGGCCGCTGCCGCTCAGCGTCGAGCAGGCGCTAAAAGGCTCGCTCGACATTCGCCTCGCCTACATCGTTACCGGCGACAAGGAAGTCGACGACATCAGCAAGGCGGGCCTCGAGGGCTTGAGCGAAATCCTGCGCAACCGCACGTCGGTGGAGCCGGCCGATCCGGTCGGCCTCGACCTCGAGCGCGACGAGCCGCGGCTCTATCCACTGATCTACTGGCCGATCACCTCGACGCAGCCCGCCCTGTCGCCGCGCGCCGCGGCGGCGCTCGACCGCTACCTGCGGACCGGCGGCATCATCTTCATCGACACGCGCGACCAGCAGTTGAGCTTCGACCGTCCGGCCAGCGGCAATCCCGACCTTAAGCGCCTGCTGTCGGGCGTCGAGACGCCGCCGCTGGTCGCCATGCCGCCGGATCACGTGCTGACCCGGTCGTTCTATCTCCTGTCCGACATGCCGGGCCGCTGGCAGGGCGGCAAGATCTGGATCGAGTCGGGCGGCGGCCGGGTCAATGACGGCGTCACCACCATCGCGATCGGCGCCAACGACTATGCCGGCGCCTGGGCGGTCGACCAGCGCGGCCGCGGCCTGCTGCCGGTCACACCGGGCGGCGAGACGCAGCGCGAGATGGCATTCCGCGTCGGCGTGAACCTGGTGATGCATGCGCTGACCGGAAACTACAAGGACGACCAGGTCCATCTGCCCGACATCATGCAAAGGCTCAGGCGATGAACCCGACGTCCGCCGTCTCCATCGCCTTCGATCCGCTACTGCCGTGGCCGGCGCTCGCCGTGCTGGGCGGCATCGCCCTCGTGCTGGTTCTGCTCGGCCTGCGCGCCGGCGCCCGCGGCACGATCTGGCGGCTGGGCTCGGTCGTGGTGATCCTGGCGGCGCTCGCCAATCCCGCCCTGATCGAGGAGCAGCGCAAGCCGATCGCCGACGTCGCCCTGGTGGTGGTCGACGACAGCGATTCGATGGCCATCGGCGAGCGCCGCCGCCAGGTCCAGACGGCGCGCGAGGCTCTGAAGCGCAAGCTCGGCCAGCAGGAAGGCCTGGAGATCCGCGAGGTCGTGCTGCCGCCGGCCCAGATCCAGCTCGGCAGCGAACGGCCGGGCGGCACGCGCCTGATCGAGACGATGCGGTCGGCACTGGTCGAGGTACCGCCGGAGCGTCTGGCCGGTGTCATCCTGCTGAGCGACGGCCAGGTCCACGACGTGCCCGCCGGCCTGCCGCCGGAACTGGGCGGCGCACCGCTGCACGGGCTGATCGCCGGCCGCAAGAACGAGCGCGACCGGCTGATCGTGGTCGAGCAGTCGCCGCGCTTCGGCGTGGTCGGCCGCGAGGTGACGACCAAGTTCCGCATCGAGGATCCCGCCGGCGGCACCGCGCCGGTGACGCTGTCGGTCGGCGGCGAGGTGGTGCGCCGGCTCGACGTGCCGGTCGGCCGCTCGGTCGAGCTGCCGGTCGTGGTCGGCAATCCCGGCGCCAACGTCGTCGAGATCGAGGTCGGGCCCGGCCCGAACGAGCTGACGCTCGACAACAACCGCGCCCTGTTCACCGTCAACGGCGTACGCGACCGGCTGCGCGTCCTGCTGGTCTCGGGCGAGCCCTACCAGGGCGAGCGGGCGTGGCGGAACCTCCTGAAGAGCGACCCTGCGGTCGATCTCGTCCACTTCACCATCCTGCGCACGCCGCAGAAGGACGATTTCACGCCGGTGCGCGAGCTGTCGCTGATCGTCTTCCCGATGCGCGAACTGTTCGAGCAGAAGCTGAAAGAGTTCGACCTCATCATCTTCGACCGCTACGAGTCGGGAAACCTGATCACGCGCGACTACTTCCGCAACATCGCCGAATACGTGAAGGGCGGCGGCGCGCTGCTGGTCTCGGTCGGGCCGGTATTCGCAACCGCACGCTCGCTCTACCGCACGCCGCTCGGGCCGATCCTGCCGGCGGCGCCGCTGGGCGACGTGCTGGAAACGCCGTTCAAGCCCAAGGTCACCGAAGTCGGCCAGCGCCATCCGGTGTCGGCCAACCTGCCGCAGGCCGGCGAGCCCGACAAGGAGCCGGCCTGGGGCCGCTGGTTCCGCCTCATCGCGTCGCGCACCGAACGCGGCAACGCCGTGCTGTCGGGCGCCGAGGACAAGCCGCTGGTGGTGCTCGACCGCGTCGGCGAAGGCCGCGTGGCGCAGCTCATGTCGGATCATCTGTGGCTGTGGAACCGCGGCATCGACGGCGGCGGCCCGCAGCCCGAACTGGTGCGCCGCGTCGCGCACTGGCTGATGAAGGAACCCGACCTCGAGGAAGAGGCGCTGCGCGCCACCGCCGTCGGCGGCCGCATCGAGGTGACGCGCCGGACGCTGGCCGCAACCTTCCCGACGGTCACCATGACCTCACCCGACGGCACGACGCGCCCGCTCGCTCTGCGCCAGACGGCGCCGGGCCTCGGCCTCGGCGTGGTCGACGTCGACAAGCCCGGCCTCTACCGCTTCGACGACGGGACGCTGCGCACCGTGGCCGCGGTCGGCAGCCCCGATCCGCTGGAATTCTCCGACGTGCGCGCCACCGACGCCAAGCTGAAGCCGCTGGTCGAGGCCTCGGGCGGCGGCCTGCTGTGGCTGGTCGACCAGCCGGAGCCGGACATCCGCGCCGTACGCCCGGGCCGCGCCGCCGGCGGTTCGGACTGGATCGGCCTGCGCCGCAACGAGGGTTACACGGTGGCCGGCATCAACCAGCTGCCGCTGCTGCCCGGCCTCCTGGTGGCGCTGGCCTTCCTGCTGGCCGTGGGCAGCGCCTGGTGGCGCGAGGGCCGCTAGCGTCCGTTACCAATCCGAAACTTGATCGGCAGGAGCGGCGCGCCATTTTGGGGGCCAAGAGGTATCCCATGATCGAACTCAGACCCTTCGAGAAGCTCGGCAAGGCGAACCACGGCTGGCTCGACGCCAACTTCCATTTCAGCTTCGCCGAATACCGCAATCCGGAGCGCATCCACTGGGGCGCGCTGCGGGTGTGGAACAACGACCGCATCGCGCCCGATTCCGGCTTCCCGCCGCACCCGCATCGCGACATGGAGATCGTGACCTACGTCATCCGGGGCGCCATCACCCATCAGGATCACCTGGGCAACGAGGGTCGCACCGAGGCGGGCCAGATCCAGGTCATGAGCGCGGGCCAGGGCATTCGGCACGCCGAGTACAACCGCGAGGACGCCGAGACCGAGCTGTTCCAGATCTGGATCATGCCCAACAAGCAGGGTGTGCCGGCGCGCTGGGAGACGGTGCCGTTTCCCGCCGAGGCGCGCGACGGCCGGCTGGTGCCGCTGGCCTCGGGCCGCGGCCATGACGGCGCGATCCCGCTCCATGCCGACGGCGCGCTGTTTGCGGGCACGCTGAAGGCCGGCCAGACGATCCGCCAGACACTGGACGGCAAGCCGGCCTATCTCGTGCCGGCACGCGGCCGCATCGAAGTGCGCGGCGGCGCGGCAGCAGCGGTCACCGCCAAGGCGCGCGACGGCGTGGCCGTGGTCGACCTGCCGGAGATCGAGATCACGGCCCGCGAGGACGCCGAGATCGTGCTGGTCGAAACCGACCGGCTGAACTGAGTCCTTCATTCAGATCGCTCTCCTCCGCTAGGATGTCCGAACATCCGCCGGGGGAGAGCGTGCAGGACATCGAATACTTTTACGCCGCGCACTCCGCCTTCGCCTATCTCGGCTCGGCGCGCTTCAGGGCGATCGCGGCGGCGGCCGGGCGCAGGATCGCCCACAAGCCCGTCGACCTGCGCCGCGTCGTGGCCGAGTCCGGCGCCGTGCCGTTCGGCCGGCGCAGCCGCGCCCATGCCGACTACTACTTCGGCCGCGAGATCGAGCGCTGGAGCGAGGAGCGCGGCGCGCCCTGGATCGGCCGCATACCGACCCATCACGCCAACGACATCGCCCTGCCCAACGGCATGCTGATCGCGGGTCTCACGCTCGGCCTCGACATCGACGGCCTGGCCCATGCGCTGCTGGAGGCGCATTGGCAGCGCGACGCCGACCTGGCCGACCGGTCGACCCTGGCCGAGATCGGCCGGAGCGCCGGCGTCGACCCGGCGCCGCTGCTCGACCTCGCGCTGTCGCCCCAGGTGCAGGCGATCTACCAGGCCAACACCGAGGAGGCGATCCGGCGCTCGGTGTTCGGGTCGCCGACCTATTTCGTGGATGGCGACATGTTTTACGGCCAGGACCGCCTGGAAATGGTCGAGCGGGCGCTGCGCGCGCCCTACGCCGGAAAGTGGCCGCGCTCGTGAATTGACGATGCCGGCCGGGCGGGGTCATATCCGGCCCGACTTTTCAGGGGGAACGCGGATGGCCTACAAGGGCTTCGACTTGACGGGCAAGGTATCGCTGGTCACCGGCGGCAACGGCGGCATCGGCCTCGGCATGGCCGAGGCGCTGGCCGAGGCCGGCGCCGACGTCTGCATCTGGGGCACCAACCCCAAGAAGAACGCCGACGCGGCGGAGAAGCTCAAGCGCCACGGCCGCAAGGTCCACACCCAGATCGTCGATGTCGGCGACGAGGCCCAGGTCGAGGCGGGCTTCGCCGAGACGCTCAAGGTCATGGGCCATGTCGACAACTGCGTCGCCAACTCCGGCGTCTCCGGCCGCGGCAAGGGCGCCATCCTGGAAATGACCACCGAGGAGTGGCGCCGCGTCATGCGCGTCAATCTCGACGGCGTCTTCTTCACCTTTCGCGCCGCCACCAGGCACATGGCGCAACGCGGTAAGGGCGGCTCGCTGGTGGCGATGGCCAG
>JAIETA010000355.1 GCA_019745575.1 Reyranella sp.
TCAGATGGCGGACAGCGAATCGAAATTCATTCCAAGGCACCAGGGATTTCTTCACAGTCTCTGGAGCGGCGCGCTCCTCCGATCAGCGCTCCCCGCCGATTCGATCGAATGCCATCACGCCCTAGTGGCGGCTGAGTTCGGCGCGGCCCACCACCATGTGGTGGACCTCGTCGGGCCCGTCGGCGAAGCGCAGGTGCCGCTGGTTGACGTACATCTCCGACAGCGGCGACCACTGCGAGATGCCGGTGGCGCCATGGATCTGCATCGCCTGGTCGATGATGGTGCAGACCTTCTCCGGCACCATCGCCTTGACCATGCTGACCCACACGCGGGCTTCGCGGTTGCCGAGCACGTCCATCGCCTTGGCCGCCTTCAGCACCATGAGCCGCATCGCCTCGATCTCGATGCGGGCGCGCGACACCAGTTCCAGGTTCTTGCCGAGCTGGATCAGCGGCTTGCCGAAGGCGGTGCGCGTGGCGCCGCGCTTGACCATCAGCTCGATGGCCTTCTCGGCCGCGCCGATCGAGCGCATGCAGTGATGGATGCGGCCCGGGCCGAGCCGGACCTGGCTGATCTCGAAGCCACGGCCCTCGCCCAGCAGCATGTTCGAGGCCGGCACGCGGCAATTGTTGAACTTCAGGTGCATGTGGCCGCGCGGCGCGTGGTCGTGGCCGAACACGGTCATCGGGCCCACGATCTCGAGGCCGGGCGTGCCCATCGGCACCAGGATCTGCGACTGCTGGAACTGCGGCGAGGCATCGGGGCTGGTCTTGACCATGACGATCATGATCTTGCAGCGTGGGTCGCCGGCGCCGGAGATGTAGTACTTCTCGCCGTTGATCACCCACTCGTCGCCGTCGAGCTCGGCGCGAGTGGCGATGTTCTTGGCGTCCGAGGAGGCGACGCCGGGCTCGGTCATGGCATAGGCGGACCGGATCTCGCCGTTCAGCAGCGGTTTTAGCCACTTCTCCTTCTGCTCGGGCGTGCCGACGCGCTCCAGCACTTCCATGTTGCCGGTGTCGGGCGCGGAGCAGTTGAGCGATTCGGAGGCCAGCGGATACTTGCCGAGCTCGGCCGCGATATAGGCGTAGTCGAGGTTGGTGAGCCCGCGCCCGATCTCGGAGTGGGGCAGAAAGAAGTTCCACAGGCCCGACTTCTTGGCCTTGTCCTTGGCCGTCTGCAGCAGTTCGAGCTGGCCCGGCGCCCAGCTCCAGCGGTCCTTGCGGCCCTCGCCCAGGCGGAAGAACTCCTCGGTGATCGGCGCCACGTTCTCGGCGATGTGCTTCTTGACCGCCTCGAACAGCGGCTGGCTCTCCTGCGACATGGCGAGGTTGTTGAGTTCCGCGTCGAGATCGGGGCGGATGGCTGCGGCGGCGGCGGCTTTCTGTCTCACGGCGGTTTCCTCGCTTTCGGTCGGTCGGGCTTGGCCTGGCGCGAATCCCTACAGACCCCGGGGGCCGGGTCAATCGCCCACTGGCCCGGGCGCGGCGATCCCGCCCCACCGCCACCGACAGGAGGAATTTGGTCCGGCGTCACCCGATCGGCTTGCCCGCGCTCTCCGTCCAGCGCGCCATCAGCGTGTTGGACGGCAGGGTCTCGTCGACGAGCTTCTTCGCCGTCTCGATGCCGGCGACCGGCAGGCCGGCGGGGTCGAGCAGGCCGAGCTGGACCAGCACCGACGCCTGGTCCCAGTAGATGTGCTCGTGCCAGATCTTGTCGCCGCGGAAGCCGACGATGGCGACCGTCGGCACCTCGACGTACTCTCCGGTCGGCTTCACGCCGGGCAGCATGAAGTCCATCTCGCGGTCGTGGGTGAAGCAGAACAGCATCTCGTCGACCACGCGGTCGGCGCCGACCGTGCGCGACACCGGCACCAGTTTCGTGTCGGCCGGATTCACGTTGACGAAATGGTGCTGGTAGAAGCGCGCGAGATGCTTGGCGCCGACGCCGCCGGTCATGGTCGGGACGTGGTTGACGTAGGGATTGTCCACCATGGTCTTCATGGTCGCAGGCACATCGCGCGCGGCGAACTCGTGATGGCAGTGCTGCTCCCACAGTGCCGACAGGTTGAAGTGCGGGCCCATGGTCCGGCGCAGCAGCGCCAGCGAGCGCGAATGCGCCATGCCGGCCGCCGGCTTGTCGAACTGCGGCCGGCCGTTCGAGGCGAAGGCGTGGTCGCAGCCGGGATAGTCGTAGATCTCGATATCGGGCCGCCGGGCCAGCGCCTTGCGGATGCGCGCCACCGCGGCGGGCGGCACGAACCTGTCGGCACCGCCGAAGTGCAGGACCATCGGCACCTTGATCCGGGGCGCGAGCTTCAGCTCCTTTTCGATGCCGACGCCGTAGTAGGAGACGGCGCAGTCGACGCCGGCATGGGCCGCCGCCAGCCAGGCGAGCTTGCCGCCGAGACAGAAGCCCAGCGCGCCGACGCGGCCCGCCTGCCGGGGATGCCTGCGCAGCGCCTTGACCGCGGCGGCGATGTCGCGGACGCCCTTGGCCACGTCGAAGCGGCCGTAGAGGTCGAAGGCGCGCTTGAAGTCGTCTTCGCCGTAACCCAGGTCGACGTTCTTCTCCAACCGCCAGAAAAGGTCGGGCGCCATCGCGACATAGCCCTCGGCGGCATAGAGGTCGCAGATCTCGCGGATGTAGGCGTTGACGCCGAAGATCTCCTGCAGGACGACGATGCCCGGGCCGCTGCCCTTCTCGGGCGTGGCGACGTAGGCCCGCATCTTGCCGCCGCCGGCGGCGGGAATGGTGATGAATTTTCCCATGGCCTGTCTCCTCGTCGTCTCTCAGAAGCCGCCGTCGAAGCGCGGCATGAAGCCCGTCGCCGTGTGGTCGATGTGGCAGGTGAAGGGCGCGCCCATGTGACAGGGCAGCAGCCGCGCGCCCGAGCCGGCGCAGCGTGCCAGCGTGGCGCGGCGGCTTCGGCGCGCGCCCTCGGCATCCTCGCAGGCGAAGCTGTTCCACTCCGGATGATAAATCTGGATCGCATGGTGCACGATGTCGCCGCAGAACAGCGCCTTCTCGCCCCGCGACTCGAGCTCGATCGTCACCGTGCCCGGCGTGTGGCCAGGCGCCGGCTCGATTCTCAGCCCGTCGTCGAGCGCCATCGGGCCCGTCACCATCCGGGCAAGACCGGCTTCGACCACCGGCTGCACGGAATCGCGGAACGAGCCATGGTTGACCGGGTTCGCGGGATCTGTGTCGAACGCGGCGCAGTGGTCGTAGTCGGCGCGGCTGAAGACGTACGTCGCGTTGGCGAAGGTCGGCACCCAGCGGCCGTTGTCCAGCCGGGTGTTCCAGCCGACGTGATCGGCGTGCAGATGGGTGCACATCACCATGTCGATCTTGTCGGGCCGCACGCCGGCTGCGGCGAGGCGCTGCAGCCACGCCGTTTCCATGCCGTTCCAGCGCGGCCGCGCCGGGCGCGGCTTGTGGTTGCCGACGCAGGTATCGATCAGGATGCGCTTGCCGCCGAGCGTCAGCAGCCAGCTGTGGATGCTGAGCTTCAGGCAGCCGGACGCCGGGTCGTAGTGGTGGGGCGCCAGCCAGGCCGCGTGCCGCGCCGCCGCCGCGTCGTCCCAATCCGGAAAGAAGGTCTTGGCGTCGTAGGCCGCCAGGTAGCTTTCCTCGATGCGCTGTGCGGTTGCGCCGCCGATCGTCACGCTGGTCATGGCCGGTCGCTCGGCTGGCCCCACCTGAGGATGATGGCGCGGGCTTCGGCCTCGCACGCCGGTCCGTTCACCATCACCGCTGTAGCCTCTGCAGAGCGCCGTTGCACCATTCGGCCGACGGTAGCGGCAATCCGGCGACCGAGTCCAACGCCGGCCGCCCTTGGCCGCCCTGTCGCCGCCGACGCGGCGCCTGTATCGTCAAGCTGCCATGGCGATCGCCCCACCTTCCGGCGACCTCGAGTCGTTGCGCCGCCACGCCGCCGCGCTGCGGGCGGAGGCCGACGCCGTGAGTCGAGCCTACGATCGCGAGACGTGGATCAGGCTGGCCCTGGTGTTCTTTCCCATCCCCTTCGTCATCGTGCTGCTGCGCCTGCGCCTGGAAGCGTGGGGTTACTACCTGGCCGGCGCGCTGTTCGTCGCGGTGGCGGCGGTGCTGTACGTGGTCGACGGCAAGGCCGCGGCCCGGCGCGACCGCGCGGTCGGTGCCGCGGAGGCTGCGCAAGAGGCCTACGATGCAGCACAGCAGGCGCGTGACGGCGTCCGCTAGCGACCCGGGCGCTGAGGCCCGATATGCCAAGTCGGGATTCCCTTGGCGGATCACAATGACTGAAAAGTCTGCCTGGATTGTCCACGCTGGGTCCGCAGCCGCGCCGTGCTAGAATCGAGGGCTCGTGTGCCGGTTCGTGCCGTCGCGTGAAGCTTGGGTGGCTATTGCAGGCGGCGGGACCAGTGCTGACGACCTATCGACTGGACAATCACGAGACCGGAGAATCCCTGACCCTCGACGGTGCCGCCTACGTCTGGGCGTCGCTCGGCGGGCCGGTCTATCTCGCAATCAAGGGCTTCTGGAGATCGGCGCTGGTGATGGCGGCGATCAGCATGGTGATCGCGTTGCTGGCCGTCTTTGTCCTCGGCGCGGCGATCTGGCTGTTTCCGTCCGAACTCGGCAGCATTCTTGCCCTGCTCGGGGTGCCGGTGGTGGCCCTCGCGGCGCAGGGGGTCGCCACCATCGAGATATTGAGATTCGCCTATCTGCGGCAGGGCTGGCGCGAGGGCTACTAGTAGCTCTGCACAGAGATTATGACTCTTTGGCTGGGTCTGGATAGGCCCGCAGTAGTTTGATGCGAGCGCGCCG
>JAIETA010000219.1 GCA_019745575.1 Reyranella sp.
ACGTCGCGGCCGACATAGCCGACCTCGGTGAACTTGGTCGCCTCGACCTTGAGGAAGGGCGCGTTGGCGAGCTTGGCCAGGCGGCGCGCAATCTCGGTCTTGCCGCAGCCGGTCGGGCCGATCATCAGAATGTTCTTGGGCAGAACTTCTTCACGAAGCCCTTCAGGCAATTGCAGGCGGCGCCAGCGGTTGCGCAGCGCGATGGCCACGGCGCGCTTGGCGTCCTGCTGGCCGACGATGTGCTTGTCGAGTTCGGAAACGATCTCGCGGGGGGAAAAGTCGTTGCTCATTACGCTGCTCAGAGCTTTTCGATGACGATGTTGTGGTTGGTGTAGACGCAGATGTCGGCGGCGATCTTCATCGCCTTGCGCGCGACAGCTTCGGCGTCGAGGCCATCGACGTCGACCAGGGCGCGCGCCGCCGACAGCGCATAGTTGCCGCCCGAGCCGATCGCCAGCAGGCCGTCCTCGGGTTCGAGCACGTCGCCCGAGCCCGACAGCAGCAGCGAGACGTCCTTGTCGGCCACCGCCATCATGGCCTCCAGCCGGCGCAGGTAGCGGTCGGTGCGCCAGTCCTTGGCCAGTTCGATGCAGGCGCGCAGCAGCTGGCCGGGATGGCGTTCCAGCTTGCTTTCGAGGCGCTCGAACAGGGTGAAGGCATCGGCGGTGGCGCCGGCAAAGCCGGCCACGATCGAGCCGTTGCCGAGTCGGCGGACCTTCCGGGCGTTGGCCTTTACGACGGTCTGGCCCATAGAAACCTGGCCGTCGCCGGCCATCACGACCTGGCCGCCCTTGCGGACGGAAAGAATGGTCGTGGCATGCCAGCCGGGGCTGGGCGAACTGTCGGATTGTGGGGACATGGGCTCCTAAATAGTCATTCGCGGGGGCAAATCAATCGGCTCCAATGCTCGGCTCTCGCATGCCGCGTGCTAACCTAGGGCCATGAGTGAGCAAGATCCCATCATCGTGATCGGCGCCGGCATCGCCGGCACCGCGGCCGCCCGCGCCCTGCAGCGCGCCGGCCATGCCGTCACCCTCCTCGACAGCGCCGAGCCCGGCAAGGCGACGTCGTTCGGCAACGCCGGCTACCTGTCGTTCGACAGCCTGATGCCGCTCGCCCGGCCGTCGACCCTGAAGAGCCTGCCCAGGATGCTGACCGACCGCACCGGGCCGCTCACCGTCCATCCGCCCAGCCTGCCGTGGCTGCTGCCCTGGATGGCGCGCTTCGCGTGGGCCGCGCTCAGCAAGGCCGAGGTGCAGAAGGGCATGGTCGCCCTGAAAGCCCTGATGATCGAGGCCGACGTCGCCTGGAAGGCGGAGATCCAGGCCTCCGGCCTCGGCGAACTGTTCCGGACCAAGGGCGCGCTCTACGTCTACGAAAGCGAGGCGGCCTTCCAGGGCACCGACGAAATGCGCGGCCTGCAGACCAACAAGGGCACCGCGTTCGAGGTCGTCGACGGCAATCGCGCGCGCGAGCTGGCGCCCGGCCTCAGCCCGCACATCGTGCGCGGCATCCACTATCCGAACGGCACCCACACAATCGATCCCTATCGCGTGGTCGAGACGCTGGCCGAACGCTTCACGGCCGACGGCGGCACCATCCGGCGCGGCCGCGTCCGCGGTTTTGGCCGCGACGGCGATCGCGTGACGGCGGTGCACATCACCGACCAGTCGTTGCCGGCCAAGGCCGTGGTCATCGCCGCCGGCCGCGCCTCGGGCGAGCTGACGCGCCTTCTGGGCTTCAACGCGCCGCTGGTGGCGGAGCGCGGCTATCACGTCATGCTGGCGCCCGACAACCTGCGCTTCGACCTGCCCGTCAGCCCGCCCGAGCGCGGCCTGTTCTTCACGCCCATGCAGGACGGCCTGCGCCTCGCCGGCACCGTCGAACTCGCCGCCCCGCACCAGCCGCCGTCGTGGCAGCGCGCCGACCTGCTGATCAAACATCTGAAAGACATCTTCCCCGGCGTCGGCGGCGCCGAGCGGAGCCGCTGGATCGGCGAGCGCCCGACGCTCCCCGACTTCCGCCCCGCCATCGGCCGCGCGCCGCGCCTGGCCAACGTCTATTGCAGCTACGGCCACCAACATCTCGGCCTGACGCTCGCCACGGCCAGCGCCCGGCTGATCGTCCGCCAGATGGAGGGCGAGGCCCTGGCGGACGCGCTCGTAGGCGTCGACCCGGGCCGGTTCGGCTAAGGGCAGCGGCACACGGAATGTGCCGCAACCATGCGGCAGCTGTGCCGCGGCGTGTGCCGCGAGGCCGCTTTTCGCGTGCCTATTCAAGACCCTGGCGACAGGTGGCGGCACAGCGCCGATGCCCGGCCAGCACAGCCCCGAATCGCGGGCCTGTGCCGCAACCCCGGCGACGCTTCTAACCCCCATACTGCAGCAGGACCTCGCCGTTCTTCTTGAGCCAGGCCTGCGGGCCCTCGATCGGGCCGTCGCAGAGCGTGCGGGCGAGCGCCCAGAAGCGGGCGCCGTGGTTCAGGTGCACCAGGTGGGCCACTTCGTGGGCCACCAGATAGTCCAGCACCTCGGGCGGCGCGAACACCAGCCGCCAGGAGAACGACAGCGTGGCATCGGGCCCGCAGCTGCCCCAGCGCGAGCGGCTGTCGCGCAGCGTGATCCGCCGGACCGGCCGCTCGACCTTTTGCGCCTTGGCATGGACCAGCGGCACCAGCCGGCCCTTGAGTTCGGCCGTCAGCCAGTCGCGGACGCGCCGCGGCAGGTGTTCTGGCCGGCCGGCGACGTGGATTTCCAGGCCCTCGCGCCACACCGTGCCGCGCCGGTCCTCGCGATGGCGGATGCGGTGCGGCTCGCCGAACAGCGGCACCTCGGCGCCGTCGGCGAACGGCTGCCGCGCCGGCAGGCGCCTCAGCCGGGCGGCGATCCAGCCGGCCTGGGCGTGGGCGAAATCGACCGCCGTGCCGCGCGCCATGCGGAGCGGCGCCGTCAGCACGATGCGCCGCCGCGCCGGATCGACCCGGAGCGAGGCGCGCCGGGCGCGGGCCGAGCGCAGGAACGTCACCGGCAGGAGGTCGCCCGCGTGGGCAATCGTCAGTTGCTCCGGCTCGGGCGCGGCCTTAGGCAGAAAGCGACCGAACAGGGGAAAGGACAACGACATGACCGAACAGGAAGCTCACAAGACCCTCAGCGACAAGGGCCGGCAGGTGCTGGGCGAGGTGCTGGGCGAAGCCTATCTCGCGCGGCGCGACGCCACCAACAACGATTTCTGGGGACCGGTGCGCGGCTTCAGCGAGGAGTTCGCCTACGCCTCGCTGTGGACCCGCGACGGCCTCGACCGCAAGCAGCGCAGCATGATCACGGTCGCCATGCTCTGTGCGCTCAACCGCCCGCACGAACTCAGAATCCACCTGGTGGGCGCCCTCAACAACGGTTGCAGCAAGACCGAGCTGCGCGAAATCTTCACCCACGCCATCGCCTATTGCGGCTTCCCCGCCGCCATCGATGCGCTGCGCGTGGCCGAAGAGGTGCTGAAGGAACAGGGGAAGTTTTAGCATGACCCTCGATGTCGCCCGCCTGCGCGCCGAGACGCCGGGCTGCGCCCACGTTTTGCATCTCAACGCCGCCGGCTCCTCGCTGCCCAGCCGGCGCACGCTGGACGCCACGCTCGACCACCTGCGGCTGGAAGCGGAGATCGGCGGCTACGAGGCGGCCGATCGCGAGCGCGAGACGCTGGACGGCTTCTATCCCGCGGTCGCGCGGCTGATCGGCGCCGAGGCGGGCGAGATCGCCTTCATCGAGAACGCCACGCGCGCCTGGGACATGGCCTTCTATTCCCTCGACTTCCAGCCTGAGGACCGCATCCTGACCTGCGTCAGCGAGTATTCCTCCAACTACATCTCCTACCTGCAGGTGGCGAAGAAGACCGGCGCCGAAATCGTCGTCGTGCCCGACGACCGGCACGGCCAGATCGACCTCGGCGCGCTGGAACGCGCCATCGACAAGCGCACGAAGCTGGTGTCGATCTCGCATGTGCCGACCCAGGGCGGCCTGGTACAGCCGGCCGAGGCCGTGGGCAAGATCGTGAACGACGCGGGCGTGCTCTACCTGCTCGACGCCTGCCAGTCGGTCGGCCAGCTTCCCGTCGACGTCAACAAAGTCGGCTGCGACTTTCTCTCGGTGACCGGCCGCAAATACCTGCGCGGGCCGCGCGGCACCGGCTTCCTCTACGCCAAGGCGCGCACGACCTCGCATATCGAGCCGGTATTCCTCGACAACCATGCCGCCCGCTGGACCGACGACGACGCCTATACGGTCGTGGACGACGCCAAGCGCTTCGAGAACTGGGAGCGCTACTTCGCCGGCGTCATCGGGCTGAAAGTCGCGACCGACCAGGCGAACGAACTGGGCATGGAGGCGATCTGGGCGCGCCTGCGCACGCTGGCCGACGGCCTCCGCGCCCGGCTGGCGCCACTCAGGGGCATTACGGTGACCGACCTCGGCCAGGTGCAGGGCGCCATCGTGACCTTCGCGGTCGCAGGCGCCGACCACACCGCGCTAAAGCTGGCGCTGCGCGCCCAGGCGATCAACGTGAGCGTCTCGACGCAGCTCTCCTCGCGCCTCGACCTCCGTGGCCGCGGCCTCCGCGACGTGCTGCGCGCCTCGGTGCATGTTTATAACACCGAGGAGGAACTCGACCGGTTCGTGACGGCGCTCGATGCTTACACCAGTCGTCGGATGTCCTGACCCTTTGTGGGACATGATCTCCTCAAGGGAGCGCGCAACTCCAGAGACTGTGAAGAAATCCCTGGTGCCTTGGAATGAATTTCGATTCGCTGTCCGCCATCTGATTTGAGCGAGG
>JAIETA010000335.1 GCA_019745575.1 Reyranella sp.
TGCGCCGCGCCGATGTCATCCCGGTGGTGGCGCCGATCGGCTTCGGCGTCGACGACGAGCTCACCTACAACATCAATGCCGACACCTCGGCCGGCGCCATCGCCGGCGCCATGCGGGCCAAGCGGCTCCTGTTCCTGACCGACGTGCCGGGCGTGCTCGACAAGGACGGCAAGCTGATATCCGAAATGAACATCGAGCAGGCGCGCGCCCTGATCGCCGACGGCACGATCTCGGGCGGCATGATCCCCAAGGTCGAAAACTGCATCGACGCGATCAATCGTGGCGTCGAGGCGGCCACCATCCTGGACGGCCGCGTGCCGCACGCGTTGTTGCTGGAAATATTCACCGAGGCCGGCATCGGCACCATGGTCAAGCGCACCTGAACGGTCGCCTCGACCGGTCTTGAAAACGTTGATTTCATTGCATATTTACTCGTCATGGCCCTGCTGCCCATCCTGACGGCGCCCGACCCGCGCCTGAAAAAGAAATCGCTGCCCGTCGAAGCCGTCGACGCCGGCGTGCGCCAGCTCATGGACGATATGCTGGAGACGATGTACGCCGCGCCCGGCATCGGCCTCGCCGCGCCGCAGGTCGGCGTTCTGAAGCGCGTGATCGTGCTCGACATCGATCGTGAGGACACCAGGACCGGGCCGCTGCTCATGGCCAATCCCGAGATCGTCGAGGCCTCGGACGACGACGCGACCTACGAGGAAGGCTGCCTGTCGGTGCCCGAGCACTATTCCGACGTGGTGCGCCCGGCCCGGGTGACGGTCCGCTACCTCGACCGCGACGGCAAGAAACAGGATCTCGCCTGCGAGGGCCTTCTGGCAACCTGTATACAACACGAGATCGACCACCTCGACGGCATCCTGTTCATCGACCACATCTCCTCGCTCAAGCGCAACATGATCCTGCGCAAGCTCCTGAAGACGCGGAAGGAAAAGGAACGCGACGAGGCCGAGGGCAAGGCGCCGTCCCGCACCAGGGATCAGGCCAAGGATCCCGAGCACGCGCTTTAGGGTCTTTCCGATTTGGGTTGAACCACCAGAGTCAGACTCATTCTCTTCCCCTTTGCGGAGTCCGCAAAGGGGAAGTGCCCTCGTCTTACGAGGGCGATGGGGTCATGAGTCTCGACGGAGGCTTCTGACCCCTCCGTCGGCGTAAGACGCCGACACCTGGTCGCTATGGCCGCATCGGCCATAGCGACGACCCGAGACGGGGGAGGAAAGCGACTCCATTTCGACTCTAGGGGCGGTCAGTCGATCAGCTTGCCGTCGGCATCGAAGAACGGATACGGCCCGTCGTAGTCGCCGATGACGGCGGTGTGGCTGACCAGCCCGCCGCCGTTCCACCAATGCAGCATGAATCCCGGCGGCTCCATGCGAAAGCAGCTCGGCGCCTCGGGGTCGATGTCGAGCGCCACCTGGTGCGCGGGACTGGGGCAGGTCAGCGCCGGCCGGTCGCCGACCTGGGCGCGGATGGTGCGATGCAGGTGGCCGCACAGGATCAGCTCGACCTGCGCGTGCCGCGCCATGATGGCGGCGAATCCGTCGCGGCCTTTCAGGCCGATCCTGTCCATGTGACCGATGCCGGTAACGAAGGGCGGGTGGTGCATCAGCACCAGCGTGGGCGCCTCCGGCTTCGCCGCCAGCGTCCGGTCGAGCCAGGCGAGCCGCTCGGTGCAAAGCTCGCCGCCGCCCTGTCCCGGAACCAGCGTATCCAGGCCGACGAGGCGCAGCGGATAGTCGTCGATGGCGAACTGCAGAAACCCGGCACCAGCCGGCAGGTAGCCGCCGTCGCGGAAAGCCTCGCGCATGGCGCCCCGGTCGTCGTGATTGCCCGGAATGGCGACGATGCGCTGCCGGATCGGCGCCAGGATCGACTTCAGGTGTTCGTATTCCGCCGGCCGGCCGAGGTCGACCAGGTCGCCGGTCAGCAGCACGAGATCGGGTTGCGGGTCGAGCGCCAGCAGCTCCTCGACGCAACGTCCCAGCATCGCGGCCGTGTCGACCTTCCTGTAGGCGAGTTTGCCCGGCAGCTTGATGTGGGTGTCGGTGATCTGTGCAATCAACATGGCAGTGTCCTCACAATACGACCAGGCCGCGCGGGTCGATGGCGAGCCGCACCGTCTCGCCATGGCGGAAGGCGCGCCGCGCCGTGCTCTCGATCACCAGAGGCCGCGCCTCGCCCACCTCGACGAACAGTCGCGTGCGGTCGCCGAGGAAGAAGGCGGCCGCGACCGTGCCTTGCAGGCCTGTCTCCTCGTGGCTTTCGGCGACGCGGATATCCTCCGGGCGGAACAGGATCTCGGTGGCGTTCGCGGGGGCCTCGGCCCACGGCAGATTGCCGGCCTTGCAGCTGAACACGCCGTTCTTCGCGCTGCCCGTGAGGCGGTTCATCGTGCCGATGAACTCCGCGACGAAGCGCGTGGCCGGGCGCTGGTAGATCTCGCGCGGCTCGCCGATCTGGGCGACGCGGCCGTGCTCCATGACCACGATGCGGTCGCCCAGCGCCATCGCTTCGGCCTGGTCGTGGGTGACGTAGATCGCCGTGATGCCGAGCGAGCGCAGGAGCGAATCGATGTCGAGCCGCAGGGTGTCGCGCAGCTTGGCGTCGAGCGCCGTCAGCGGCTCGTCGAGCAGCAGGGCGCGCGGCCGCACGGCGAGGGCGCGCGCCAGCGCCACGCGCTGACGCTGGCCGCCCGAGAGCTGGTCGATGCGACGGTCCGCGAGCCTGGCGATCTGCATCATGTCCAGCATCTCGCCCACGCGCGCCTTGAGTGCCGCCTCCTGCGTTCCTCGGATGCGCAGGCCGTAGCCGATGTTTCCGGCGACGGTCATGTTGGGGAACAGCGCGTAGGACTGGAACACCATGCCGACATTGCGCTGCTCGATGGGCAGGCGCGTGACGTCCTCGCCGTCGAACAGGACCCGGCCGCCCGCGTCGGGCTCCTCCAGCCCGGCGATGATGCGGAGCGTCGTGGTCTTGCCGCAGCCCGAGGGCCCGAGGAACACCACCGTCTCGCCGGCGTGGATGGCGAAATCGAGCGGCTCGAGCGCCCGGGTGCCGTCGGGGAAGGTCTTGGCGCAGTTCTCGAGGGCGATCGCGAGCGGCTTGCCGGCTTGGGTCGTCATTCCGTTTCCTCCGCCACGAACTTCGCCGGGCGCGGCTTGGCGAAGGCCTGCAACGCCAGCAACAGCGGCATGATCATCAGGAAGAACACCAGCGTGTAGGCACTGCCGACCTCCAGGCGCAGCGACGCATAGGCGTCGGCGAGGCCGACGGGCAGCGTCTTGGTGAAAGGCGTGTGCAGCAGCCAGGTCATGTTGAACTCGCCCATCGAGAGCGTCACCACCATCAGGGAACCGGCGAGGATGCCGGAGCGGCAGTTGGGCAGCACGATGTCGCGGAAGCGCGGCCAGAAGCCGGCGCCCAGCGAGGCGGCGCCTTCCTCCAGTGTCTTGAGGTCGATGGCGCTCAGCACGGCCAGCACGCTGCGCACCATGAACGGCAGGGTGAAGAGCACGTGGCCGACGAGGATGAAGCCCCACGAGGTGCGGAAGCCGGACAGGCTGCCGTAGGTGACGATCAGGGCGAGCGCGGTCGCGAGCCCGGGCACCGCCACCGGCATGACCAGCAGCTCTTCCATGGCGCGCGTCAGCGCGGTCTGGCGCTTGGCCAGCACATAGGCGGCCGGCACGCCCAGGATCAACGTCACGACGAGGCAGGCCAGCGACAGCCCGATCGACAGGAAGATCGTGTCGCGATAGCCGTTCCAGACCTCGATCACCCACCGCAGGGTGAGGCCGCTCTCGATGCCGACGAAGTAGTTCACCGTGAGGCCCGCCATGATCGACAGGATCACCGGCACGATCAGGAAGGCGCAGACCACGAGGGTGAAGCCGAGCTGCAGCAGGAAGAGGCCACGATGTTTCATCTCAGCCGGCCGCCGCCACGCTCGACCCGGCGGCGGTGCGCGCCACCGCGAGCACCAGCCAGGTGACGATGCCCAGCACGAAGCTCAGCGCGGCCGCCATGGCGATGTTCGCCGACAGGGTGAACTCGGTATAGATCACCATCGGCAGCACGTTGATCTTGGCGGCGAGCGTGAAGGCGGTGCCGAAGGCGCCGACGGCAGTGGCGAAGCAGATCGCGCCGGCCGAGATGAAGGCGGGTTTCAGGCCGGGGATGATCACGTCCAGCACGACGCGCCAGGGCGAGGCGCCGAGCGAGCGGGCCGCTTCCTCGAGCCTGGGGTCGAGCTTCTCGGCGGCGGCCATCACCGTGAGAATGGTGCGCGGGATGGAGAAGTAGACGTAGCCCATGAACAGGCCGGACATGGTGTAGGCGAACACCAGCTTCTCGCCCGTCAGCGCCTGCGTCACCTGGCCGATCAGCCCCATGCGGCCGGCCAGCATGATCACCATGAAGCCGATCACCACGCCGGGGAAAGCCAGCGGCAGGGTCAGCATCGCCACGAGGGCGCCGTTGCCGGGAAACTTGTGGCGCTGCAGGAAGACACCGGAGATGCCGCTGATCGCGAGGGTGGCTGCCGTCGTCGCCGTCGCCACGCCGAGCGTGGAAAGCAGGCTGCTGAAATAGTGGGCGTCGGTCAGGATCGCGGCGTAGGCCGCCCAACCGGTCTTGCCGCTGCCGCCGATGAAGAACAGCCGCGCCATGGGCAGCAGGAAGAAAGCCGCGAAGAAGATGCCGGCCGGCAGCAGAAGAAGGATCAGTCGGCGGGATTCATGCCGCATGTCTTGCCCTTAGAGTCTTTCCGACTGAAATGGAATCGCTTCTCCTCCCCCGTTTCGGGGCTAGGCGATTCACACATTTCTGAGGCTCCACCCTTTGGCGATGCCGTGGAAGTAGTCGAGGCCATGTTTGAAGGTA
>JAIETA010000131.1 GCA_019745575.1 Reyranella sp.
GCGACGAGGTCGTCATCCACTGTAACCAGGACGACGGCGACGACGAGGAGTGCAACGGCGGCGATCCGATGTTCTCGACCAGCCAGCGCATCTGGGGCTACGAGACGCCGGACGGCTCCTTCGCCCAGTTCTGCAAGGTGCAGGCGCGCCAGCTCATGAAGCGGCCGCAGCATCTCACCTGGGAGGAGAGCGCCTGCTACACGCTGACGCTCGCCACCTCGTACCGCATGCTGTTCGGCCACCGCCCGCACATCCTGCGGCCGGGCCACAACGTGCTGGTGTGGGGCGCGGCGGGCGGCATCGGCTCGATGGCGGTGCAGCTCATCGCCACGGCGGGCGCCAACGCCATCGGCGTCATCTCCGATCCGTCCAAGACGGATTTCGTGATGTCGCTCGGCGCCAAGGGCGTCATCAACCGCAACGACTTCGATTGTTGGGGCCAGCTGCCCGACGTCGACGACCAGAAGGGCTATGCCGAGTACATGAAGAAGGTGCGCAAGTTCGGCGCCGCCATCTGGGAGCACACCGGCAAGGGCAACGACGTCGATTTCGTGTTCGAGCATCCCGGCGAGCAGACTTTCCCGGTCTCCTGCAACATCGTGAAGCGCGGCGGCATGGTGGTGTTCTGCGCCGGCACCACCGGCTACAACCTCACCATGGACGCCCGCTTCGTGTGGATGCGCCAGAAGCGCATCCAGGGCAGCCACTTCGCCAACCTGCTGCAGGCGAGCCAAGCCAACCAGCTGGTGATCGAGCGCCGCGTCGATCCCTGCATGAGCGAGGTCTTCGACTGGGCCGACATTCCGCGGGCCCACACCAAGATGTGGAAGAACCAGCACAAGCCCGGCAACATGGCCGTGCTCGTCTCCGCCAAGCGCCCCGGCCTGCGCACGCTGGAAGACGCGCTGGAGGATTAACTCAGCCTCCTCCCCCTCATTGCGCCCTCTCCGCCCACGTCTTCGTGGGGGGAGAGGGAGGGGACCCGCGTAGCGGGGAGGGTGAGGTGGGTCATCGGCTGTCGACCCACACATCCCCTTTGAAACATCTGCCACCTCACCTTCCCATTGTTTCGCAATGGGCCCCTTCCTCTCCCCCACTTCGTGGCGGAGAAGAGAATGCGATTGGAGACGCCGCGTGCTTCTGAACGACCTTCTTCCCTTGTGCGCCGAGGCCGAGACCGCGACTGACCGCTACGAGACCGCAGCGCGCGAGGCGGTGCGCAGGCTGATCGCGCCGGCGGGCAAGGTCGATCCCAAGCTGCTGGAGCGCGAGCAGTTCGCGGCCCACGGCTTCGCCTGGATCGCGACCTATGTCGCGGCCATCCGCCAGATGCGGCGCTGGGCCGAGGCGAATGCCGGCGGCGAGCTGGAACAGCTCGTCCTCCAGGTCGCGCTCGGCGAATATCTCGCCCAGCTCCGGGGCGGCATCGCCATCAGCCAGGTCGAGATCGTGCGGCCGGCCGATCTCGGCGCCGATGCCGCGGCGCTCGACGCACCCGCCGTCCAGAAGCTGATCGCGGCCAACACCTCGGCGGCGCGGCTGCGCATTGCCGAACTGATCGCCGACGGACTCGACACCGGCAACTTCGGCGCGCTGGGTCTCGGCGACGAGGCGCTGGAAGAGGTGCGCCGCCAGTTCCGCCGCTTCGTCGATACCGAAGTGGGCCCGCACGCCCACGGCTGGCACCTGCGCGACGAGCTGATCCCGCTGCCGGTCGTCCAGCAGATGGCCGATCTCGGCGTCTTCGGCCTCACCGTTCCGGAGGAGTGGGGCGGCCTCGGCATGGGCAAGCTCGCCATGTGCGTCGTCACCGAGGAGCTGTCGCGCGGTTACATCGGTGTGGGATCTTTGGGAACACGCTCGGAGATCGCGGCCGAACTGATCCGCGCCGGCGGCACCGAGGACCAGAAGAAGCGCTACCTCTCGCGCATCGCCTCGGGCGAGATCCTGCCCACGGCCGTGTTCACCGAGCCCAACACCGGCTCCGACCTCGCCTCCTTGCGCACCCGCGCCGTGCGGGAAGGCGACACCTACAAGATCAACGGCAACAAGACCTGGATCACCCACGCCGCGCGCGCCGACATCATGACTTTGCTGGCGCGCAGCGATGCCTCCAAGCCCGGCTACCAGGGCCTGTCGATGTTCCTGGCCGAGAAACCCCGTGGCGACGAGCGCGATCCGTTCCCCGCCAAGGGCATGACCGGCGGCGAGATAAAAGTGCTGGGCTATCGCGGCATGAAGGAATACGAAATCGGCTTCGACGGTTTCGATGTGCCGGCGGCCAACCTGCTGGGCGGCAAGGAAGGCCAGGGTTTCAAGCAGCTCATGGCCACTTTCGAGAGCGCGCGCATCCAGACCGCGGCCCGCGCCGTGGGCGTGGCGCAGAACGCGCTCGAACTCGGGCTGCGCTATGCCAAGGACCGCATCCAGTTCGCCAAGCCGCTCTATGCCTTCCCGAGAGTAGCCGGCAAGATCGCCTGGATGGCGGTCGAGACCATGATCGCCCGCCAGCTCACTTATTTTGCCGCGCGCGAAAAAGACCAGGACCGTCGCTGCGACATCGAGGCCGGCATGGCCAAGCTGCTGGCCGCCCGCGTCGCCTGGAGCAACGCCGACAACGCGCTACAAATCCACGGCGGCAACGGCTATGCCATGGAATATCCCATCAGCCGCGTGCTGTGCGACGCCCGCATCTTGAATATCTTCGAGGGCGCGGCCGAGATCCAGGCGCAGGTCGTGTGCCGCGGGCTGCTCGAGGGACGGAACTAGGTTTGGCGGGAGGTGGTATGAAATCGTTCGTTGCGGCCAGCGCGCTTGCCGTCGTTCTTGGCGCGGCGCCGGCGTTCGGGCAGGGGATGCTGCAGAGCGTCTGCCAGCAGAACTTCGCCGTCGAGGGAACGGCCCGGGTGACGGCGATGAATTTCCGCACCTGGCGGGAGTTCCCCAACCTCGCCCAGCCCACGGCGCTGAAGAACCTGCGCGCCGCGATGCTGGCGGAGGGCTTCAGCAACATCGCCGTCGATGCCGAAGCCGGCGCCCTGACGGCGGTGCAGGAGACGAGCGGCTCCGGTCGTCCACAGACTCTGCGCGTTTCCGCGCGACGCGTCGGCAACGGAACGAGGATCGATGCCGTCTTCATGATCCAGGCGGGGCAGATGGCGGACTCGAACTATGTCCGCAACGCGCTCTGCCGCATCGTCGACTCCGCCAACCTCTGAACGGCCGGCGGCGTTCGCGAGGGTTCGCTTAGGCAGCCCTGGGTCGTGCGGCGTTCGCTGTGGCACGCGGCCGGCGCTCGCCGACCAGCCTGTAGGGTTCGATCAGGGCCTCGGCCGGAATTCTCCACGCGCGGCTGAGCTTCCAGATCATGGGCAGCGTCAGCCGCCGGCGCCTGGCGAGAACCTCCGATGCCCGCGCGCGCGATCCCAGCAGGACGGCCAGGTCGGCCTGCGTGTAACCCGCCGTCCGCATGCGATGACGGATCATTTCCACGGGGTGCGGCGGCCCGATCGGATGGTGCTGTTCCTCGTAAGCTTCGATCAGCAGGGCCAGGAGGTCGAAACGATCGGCCTCCGGCGTGCCCTTCTTCGGTTCGGCGGCGAAGTACTTCCCGATCTCGGCAAGAGCCGCCTCGTACTCTTGTTCGGTGCGGATGGGCCGGTTGATCATCGAATGGTCTCCGGATCGATGCGATCGTATTCGGCGTGCGTGCCGATGAATTTCACCAGGATGCGCTTGAAGCGATAGGCGACGTGCACGACGAGCCGATACTTGTTGCCTGCGATGTCGAATATGACCCGATTGTCGGCCACGAAATCCACTGTACTGCCAAAGTCCGCCTTCACATCGGCGGGGGTCGGCGCTCACAGCATTGTGATCTTCTAAAAGTTGCAGGATCAGCAGAGTCCGGGCTATCTTTCTGGCAGGCTGGCGCTTGGACCGCGCCGGCCTTTTCTTTTGGCACGACCCACCCGCGCACGCCGCGGGGCCGGCCCCCACTTCGTCGATTGGGCGCCCGGGTGCAGCCGCCGCGGCTCCTGAGGCGCGGACAGTCCCAACAACGACCCCGTCTCCGCCGCGCGCCGAATAACGACGCCGGAACAGACACTTAACGACACCCTGGGCACAGGGTGCGCTGGGTCAACGTGATCGAAGACATCGCGAAATGCGAGAAAAGCCCGCAGAATAGAGCTTATCCCGGAGTCGGGCCCAACATCGGGCCCAACACTCCCTCCATTCAGGTGGGCCCCGCGAGTGGGCGAAAAGCCCGCCTTTGTTGGCTTTCCGGTGTGCGGAGGGCCAAATTTCTGAGTGTCGGGTTGGGCCTCAACCGCGCTTGTCGGCCGCCTTTATGCCCATGACCGTCTTGGCCGGGAACTTCTTGAAGGTGCCGAGGTGGCTGCGCATGCCGAGCTGGAAGGCCTCGACGTAGGCGAGCTTTCGCGTCAGGTAGTTGTGCTGCTCCTTGGGGTCCAGATAGAGGTTGTAGAGCCTGGGATAGGCGAAGCGTTCGAGCACGCCGGTGAAGCCGCCGGTGCCGAACGCGTCGGTGGCGTTGTCGCTGGTGGCCGACAGCACCATCTTGTACTCGCCGCAGCGCAGGCCGGAGAAGGTCTGGCTGAGCCAGTAGTAGTGATACTTGCGGTTGGACAGGCCGTCGGGCGCCAGCAGGAAGCTCGACTGGTCGATGCCGTCGATGTAGCGGTCCTGGGGCAGCCGCTCCGAGGCGCCGGCGAGGCCCAAGGCGGTCGGCAGGATGTCGTTGAAGTCGAACAGCCCGTCGCTCACGCGGCCGGCGTCGATCGTGCCCGGCCAGGACATCAGGCCGGGCACGCGCACGCCACCTTCCCAGGTCGAGCCCTTGGCGCAGCGGAACGGCGTGAAGGCGGCGTCCGGCCAGGTCTCCATGTGCGGGCCGTT
>JAIETA010000280.1 GCA_019745575.1 Reyranella sp.
GTTCGCGCGGCGCCTTGTAGGAGCCGTAGTACATGCCGCGGAAGATGTGGATGTAGACGGCGATGAAGAAGAACGACGCGCCGTTCATGTGCAGGTCGCGGATCATCCAGCCCTGCGGCACGTCGCGGTCGATGCGCTCGACCGAGTCGAAAGCCATCGTGACGTGCGCGGTGTAGTTGGTCGCCAGCACCACGCCGGTGGCGATCATGAGCACCAGCATCACCGTGGCGATCGCGCCGAAATTCCAGAAGTAGTTGAAATTCCGGGGCGTCGGGAAGGTGTGATACTCCTTCTCGATATACGAGAAGATCGGCAGGCGGTGATCGATCCAGGCGATCACCTTGTTGTTGAAAGCCGGCGGGGTGCCGTGGGACGAGGCCATTCTGCGAACTCCAGCGGGATCAGGGGCGGGCGATCTGAAGGACGATCAGCCGATGCGGACGAGAGTGTCCGTCGTGAACAGATACTCGGGAATCTCGAGGTTCTTCGGCGCCGGCCCCTTCCGGATGCGGCCCGACGTGTCGTAGGCCGAGCCGTGGCACGGACAGTACCAGCCGCCGTAGGGCCCCTTGTCCTGACCCGGCTTGTTGCCGAGCGGCACGCAGCCCAAGTGGGTGCAGACGCCGATCATGATCAGCCACTCGGGCCGCACCTTCTTGGCGGCGTCAGTCACGCGCGCGTTGTCGGTCTGCGGGTCGGGCAGCTCCGACATCGGCACCGCCTCGGCTTCCTTGATCTCCTGCGGCGTGCGGTGGCGGATGAACACGGGCTTGCCGCGCCAGCTCACGGTGATCGCCTGGCCGACCTGGATCGGCTGCACGTTCACCTCGATCGAGGCGAGCGCCAGCGTGTCGGCCGCGGGATTGAGATTGTTGATGAAGGGCCAGGCGGCGAAGCCCGCGCCGACCGCGCCCAGGGCACCGGTCGCAACCATGAGGAAGTCGCGCCGCGTCGGATCGCCGTGCCCGCCGGCCGGAATGCTGGATGAAGCCATGTCTTTTTCACGCCCCCGAGGAGTCGAATGTCGTTATGGCGAGAAAGCGTCTTATGTTTCAAGGCTCTGTTGGTCGCAGGCCCGGGCCGCAGTGCGCTGTGACAGCGTGCCGCACGGCCGGGATTTTCGCGCCGCGGACGAAAGGACACCGACCGGCATGCGCCTCGCCCTGTTCGAACCCGACATTCCCCAGAATCTGGGGGCCTTCATCCGCCTCTCGGCCTGCCTGGGCGCGCCGCTGGACATCATCGAGCCCTGCGGCTTCCCGGTCGACGACAAACGCATCCGGCGGGCCGCCATGGACTATTACGACCGGGCGACCGTGGTCCGGCATGCCTCGTGGGACGCCTACCGGCGGGCCCGGCTCGACCGGCCGGCCCCCGGGCGGCTGGTCCTGCTGACCACCGCCGGCACCGACGTCTTCCCGGGCGTTGCCTTCCGGGCCGACGACACCCTGCTGCTGGGCCGCGAAAGCGCCGGCGTGCCGGCGGCCGTCCACGACGCGGCCGACCTCCGGGTGCGCATTCCGCTCCGCCCCGGTTTGCGTTCGCTCAATGTCGCCCTGGCGGCGGCGATGGTATTGGGCGAGGGCCTTCGCCAGACACAGGGATTTGCCGAGCTTTCATGACCCAGCCCGCCCGCACCGCCACCGGCCCCAAAGGCCCCTCGCCCCTGCCCGACGAGGCCACCGTCATCCAGCGCAAGGAGGGCGCGCGGGTCTGGTTCGAGGCCCTGCGCGACCGTATCTGTGCGGCCTTCGAGAAGATCGAGGACGATCTCGCCGGCACCCACCGCGAGCTCGCGGCCGGCCGCTTCGAGCGCAAGAGCTGGCGCCGCGAGACCGGGCCCGCCGGCGAGGATCGCGGCGGCGGCACCATGGCGATCATGCGCGGCCGCGTGTTCGAGAAGGTGGGCGTCAACGTCTCGACCGTGTTCGGCGAATTCAGTCCCGAGTTCCGCAGCCAAATTCCCGGCGCCGCCCAGGACCCCCGCTTCTTCGCCTCGGGCATTTCGCTGGTCGCCCACATGCGCTCGCCCAAGGTGCCGGCCGTCCACATGAACACCCGCTACATCGTCACCACGCGCGCCTGGTTCGGCGGCGGCGCCGACCTCACGCCGATGGTTCCCGACCGCCAAGACACCCAGGCGTTCCACGCCGCGCTGAAAGGCGCCTGCGACGCCGAGGACGCGACCTACTACCCGCGCTTCAAGGAATGGTGCGACGAGTACTTCTTCCTGCCCCATCGCGGCGAGCCGCGCGGCGTCGGCGGCATCTTTTATGACTACCTCGACAGCGCCGACCATGGCCGCGACTTCGCCTTCACCCGCGCCGTCGGCGAGGCCTTCCTCGACATCTATCCGCGACTCGTGCGCCGCCACATGAACGAGCCGTGGACCGCCGCCGAGCGCGAGCACCAGCTGGTGCGGCGCGGCCGCTACGTCGAATTCAACCTGCTGCACGACCGCGGCACCAAGTTCGGCCTGATGACCGGCGGCAACGTCGAGGCGATCCTGATGTCCCTGCCGCCCGAGGCGCGCTGGCCGTAACGGCGCGTTTCGCCATCCGCGGATGTCGTCGCTGCAGTCGCGCCAAGGCTTCCGGCGACCAGAAATCCGTCAACCTCAGAGGACCACTGAGATACACTCCGGCAGCTCATGGAGGAGCCATTCATGTCCGCAGACACTCGGTCGCTGATCGAGAAAATCCAGGCTCTGCCGGCCGAGCGCATCGACGAGATCGAGGACTTTGTGGATTTCATCGCAACGCGCGCGCAGGACCGCGCGTTGACGCGTGCTGCGACGGCCGCGAGCGCGTCTGCCTTCGCCAAAATCTGGAGCAACCCGGACGACGACGCCTACGATGCCCTTTGAATTACGACGGAGCGTCTCAGGCTAAGCGGCGGCCAGCGCCCGGCGCAGACCCTCGGGATCGCCCTTGATGGCGCGCAGCAGCGTCCGCGCGGGCCCGCTCGGCCGTTTGGCGCCGCGCTCCCATTCCTGCACGGTTCGCACGCTGAATTCATACGCGGCGGCGAACTCCGCCTGGGTCATGCCGGTCGCGCGGCGGATGGCCCGCACGTCGACTGCCGGGGCCATGTCGGGCGCGGCGTCGGGATTGGCCGCGATCTGCCGGGCGATGTCCTCGTCCGTCATCGCATCGAGCTTGCGCCAGTCCGTCGCCGCCAATGCCCGGCGCGCCGCCTTGCTCGAAATCTTCACCATGATGTCTCACTTCCGGTAAGGGCATCCGCGGACGCAGTACGCTTCTGGCGTGGTTTGGCGCCGAATTCATACGCCCGTGGCGTACTTCAAAGCGAGGCCGAAAATAAATTTGCCGAATCCGCAGGATCGTGCTAGGATTTAACCTATTGTAGGGAACTCCGTCCCTGCTGTCCAGACGCCCGCCGGCTCCGCCCGCGGGCGTTTTTCGTTTCCGGAAAGGACCCACTCATGAATAGGATCGTTCGCCCCTGGCGGCCGCAGGGCCGCTTCCTGCGCGAGTTCGCGCGCACCGGCTCGGTCTCCGCCGCCTGCCGGGCCGCGGGCCTCGCCCGCCGCACCGTCTACAACTGGCGCGCCGCCGACCTCCGTTTCCGGGCACGCTGGGAGAATGCCCGCGAGCGCGCCGTCGGGCGGTTGCGCGACGAGGTCATGGAGCGCGCCCTGGTCGGCACCGAGCGGCCGGTATGGTGCGAGGGCAGGATCGCCGGCCACGAGACCGTGGTGGATACGCGCGTGCTGTGGACGCTGCTGCAGGCCCTGCAGGCGGAGACCTACGGGCCGCACGCCGCCGAGTTGCGGGCCAGGCGCGAGCGCGACGCCGAACTCAACAGCCGGCTCGATGAGGGGGAGAAGCGGGTGGCGGCCTACGAGGCCAGACGACGGGCTGAAATCGCGCAGAAGCAGCGGGATTCCCAGGACGCCGGTTAGGGAGCCCCGGCGGGACAGCCGCTGCGGGGGCGATTTGGCCGGGCGTCCAGGGGCTTGGCCCCAATCCGTGGCACAGGGCCGTGGCACATCTCGCGGCACAACGAGGTGTGCCAAAAAGCCGGCCTTTTGGTTAGCGACGCGCCAGCAGGGCGCCGGCCAGCAGGGGTGCCGCGAACAGCACGAGGACCAGCAGCGGATAGGGCGCCCCCCACCAGAAGGCGAAGCGGTCGAGGAAGGCGGCGGCATCCTCGTCGTAGGTGAGACGCAGATAGAGAAAGTCCACGAGCACCGTCGACGACGACCACAGCAGCGCCGCCAGCAGGGCCGCCTCCCGCCAGCGCGGGCCAACGGTGCGCCGGGCGTGGATGACCGCCATCAGGGCGACGTAGGGCAGCGGCACCAGGACCTTGTACCATTCGACCGCCCGCACCGAGAGGGTGGCGGCGATCCAGGTGTCGCCCACCACGTCGTTCAGCACGACCAGGACGGCGATGGCCAGCCACAGCACGAAGGTGAGGCCGGGCCGGATCATGCGGCGCGGGCAAGGCGCCCGAGTTCGGCCAGGCAGGCCGCGCGATCGGCTGCGAAATCGCCATCGATCCACCAGCGCTCGACCGCCGCGACCAACGCGCCGACCTTCGGACCGGGTTTCAGGCCGAGCGCCAGTGCGTCGCTGCCGCCCACCGGCAGTTCCGGCGGCGTCCAGCTGCGGGCAAGCGCCAGGGCGGCCCGCCAGTCGCCGGGCGCCGCCACGGCCAGCAACAGCCGGTCGGCGAACAGGCCGGCGCCCAGGCGGTAGATGGCCGCCCGCCAAGCCTTGGGGCCACCGGCGATGTCGATCGCCGGGTCGCTGTCCAGCATGACCTCCAGCCGCAACGCCTGCTGCGTCGACAGTCTCAGCCGCTTGCCGAGCGCCGGGGCAGCGCTGCCGGCGGCCAGGACGGAGGCCAGCCGCCGCAGCGGATCCGGCCTGTCCTCGCGGCCGATCAGGGCGCGCAGCCGGGCGGCG
>JAIETA010000001.1 GCA_019745575.1 Reyranella sp.
ACGCCCGCGGCCGAAGACGCGATCTTCAGGGCGGTCACCGACCAGTTTCCCAACGTGACGGTGGTGCGAATCCGCGACGCCATCGAGACGGCGGCGGGCGTGCTCGGCAACATCGGGATGGCCAGCCGCGTCATCGGCTTTCTCAGCATCCTGGCCGGCGTCCTGGTGCTGGCCGGCGCCATGCTCGCCACCCAGCAGCGCCGCGTCCACGAGGCGGTCGTCATGAAGGTACTGGGCGCCACGCGGGCGCGCATCGCCGGCATCTTCGCCTGGGAGTTCGCGGCCCTCGGCCTTGCCACCGCTATCGCCGCCCTGGGCGTGGGCACGCTCGGCGCCTTCCTGGTGGTCAGCCGGCTGATGGGACTTGAGTGGACGTTCATGCCGACCGTCGCGATCGCCGTCGCGCTGGGGGCCATGGCGCTCACCCTGGCGTTCGGTCTGGCCGGCACCCTGGCGGCACTGCGCCAGCGTCCGCTCGCCCTGCTGCGCAACGAATGAACGGGGCATTCCCCGGGAATTGAAAGTAAAACGCAATATTTCAAGGCTTTATGTCTATTGATTCACGCGCCCCGAGTGCCCAAATTGAGCGGCGAAGGGGCTCGAGAACGAGGCCCCCTTGGAGGCTTGAACCAAATGGCAAATCCGAACTTCGACACCTTCAATCGCGCCGGTACGATTGCCGACCAGGCGGCGTTCGATGTCGGCCTGCGCGCTCACATGGTGCGCGTCTACAACTACATGGCCTCGGGGCTCGCGCTGTCGGGCATCGTGGCCCTCGGCCTGTTCAGCTCGCCTGAACTGGCGGGGCTGTTCTTCCAGGTGCAGGGCACCCGCGTCGTCGGCCTGAACATGCTGGGCTGGATCGCGATCTTCGCACCGCTCGGCCTGCTGCTGCTCACGGCCTTCCGCGCCACGCAGATGAGCACGATGTCGGTCCAGGCGGTCTACTGGACGGTCACGGCGCTGATGGGCGTCAGCCTGTCGCTGCTGCTGTTCCGCTACACCGGCGCGTCGGTGGCCCGTACCTTCTTCATCACGGCCGCGGCCTTCGGCGCGCTTAGCCTCTACGGCTACACGACCAAGCGCGATCTGTCGGCGATGGGCAAGTTCCTGTTCATGGGCCTGATCGGTCTGATCCTGGCCGGCATCGTGAACATGATCTGGCCGTCGGGCACGATGAGCTTCATCATCTCCGCCGTCGGCGTGCTGATCTTCTCGGGTCTGATCGCCTACGACACGCAGCGTATCAAGGAGCAGTATGCCGAGGCCTGGGGCACCGACGCCCTGGAAAAGGTCGCCGTGTTCGGCGCGCTGAGCCTCTACCTCGACTTCGTGAACCTGTTCCAGTTCCTCATGAGCTTCCTCGGACAGGAACGCGAGTAGCCGGGAACCGACCTCAATCGCGACGCCCGGGCCGAAAGGCCCGGGCGTTTTGCTGTCCGGAGGCAAAGCCGTGCGCCCCAACCGCTTCAAGGCATTCATCGACAGCGAGGCGGCCTCGGCGCTGCCGCTGCTGGCGGCAGCGGTTCTGGCGCTGGTGCTTGCCAACTCGCCGCTTGCCGGGGCGATCCACAGCCTGCTGCATGGCAAGCTGACGATCGACTATGCCGGGATCGGCCTGTCCAAGCCGCTGCTGCTGTGGATCAACGACGGTCTGATGGCGGTGTTCTTCCTGCTGGTCGGCCTCGAGATCAAGCGCGAGGTCGTCGAAGGCTCGCTGTCGCGGCCGTCGCAGGTTGCGCTGCCCATCGCCGGCGCGGCCGGCGGCATGATCGTGCCGGCCGCGATCTACGTTGCGCTCAACTGGAGCAATGGCGAGACGCTGCGAGGCTGGGCGATCCCGGCGGCCACCGACATCGCCTTCTCGCTGGGCGTCCTGGCGGCACTGGGAAGCCGGGTGCCGCTCACCCTGAAGGTTTTCCTCACCACGCTGGCGATCGTCGACGATCTGGGCGCCATCGTGATCATCGCCATCTTCTACACCAGCGCGCTGTCGTTTCAGGCGCTGGCGCTGGCTGGCCTGTGCATCGCGGGCCTCGCGATCCTGAACCGTGCCGGCGTCCGCCGTATCGGTCCCTACATGCTGATCGGCGTCGTGCTCTGGCTGTCGGTCCTGCAGTCGGGCGTGCATGCCACCCTGGCGGGCGTGGTGCTCGCCATGTTCATTCCAATCAAGTCGGCCGGCGAGCCCGACGACGCGCGTCCGGCCATCCACCTCGAACATGCGCTGAAGCCATGGTCGGCATGGTTCATCATGCCGGTGTTCGCCTTCGCCAATGCCGGCCTGTCGCTGGCCGACCTGTCGTTCGCCAGCCTCCTCGAACCGGTGCCGCTGGGCATCGCGGCCGGTCTTTTCGTCGGCAAGCAGATCGGCATTATGCTGGGGGCGGGGCTGCTGATCGCGCTGGGTATCGCCGCCATGCCGGCCGGCGGTTCCTGGCGCACACTCTACGGCGTGTCGATCCTGGGCGGCATCGGTTTCACCATGAGCCTGTTCATCGGCACACTCGCCTTCGACTCGGCCGCGTACGAATCGCAGGTCCGGCTGGGCGTTCTGGTGGGCTCCCTGCTGTCGGCGCTGGTCGGCTACTTCTTGCTGCGCGCGTCCACACGTCCCTAGAGTCCGCGTCCGCCCGGGCTTATACTTCCGGGTCATGCGGCGCACCTCCTATGAGCAGATGAACTGTTCGATCGCGTCGGCGCTCGACGTCGTGGGCGAGCCGTGGACGCTGCTCATCGTGCGCGACGCCTTCTACGGCGTGCGGCGCTTCGACGACTTCCAGGAAAACCTCGGGATCGCCCGCAATGTCCTGACCGCCCGGCTGAAGAAGCTCGTGGAGGCCGGCGTCTTCCGCAAGATGGCCTACCGTCAGCGGCCGCTGCGCCACGAATACCGCCTCACCGACAAGGGCGCAGCGCTGTTCACCGTCATCGTCGGGCTCAAGCAGTGGGGCGATCGCCACGGGGCGGCGGCACGCAACGGCAAACCGATGGAGCTCGTCGACGGCCGCGACGGCCGGCCGCTCGAGCCGGTGCTGATCGACGCCATCAGCGGCCAGCGGCTGGAACTGACCAACGTGCGCGCCGTGGCCGGGCCCGGCGCCGACCAGGGCACGCGCGCCTTCTTCGAGCGGCTGGCGTTGAACCGGCCACCGCGCTAGGCGCCGCCTCAGCTCTCGTCGGGTTTGAGGTTCTTGCCGTCGTGTAACCGGCGGGCGCGCGCCTCGGCATCGGCGTCGGCTGATCTCTCCGCCTTGGTGCGGCCGAAGCGCCGGCGGTTGGCAGCCGCTTCGCCCTGGCGTTCGCGGCGCGCCTTTTCCTTGCGCGCCCGCCTCAGGTTGACGATTTCCGCCATCATGCCTGTCCATTCGAGGAATGCGGATTTCTCTATGCCGCGCTCGCCGACGATGCGCTAGTGTTTCGTCGAGCCGGGTGGAAGGAGCGTTCCATGACCCCATCGACGCGCAAGAAGATCCTGATCGGCGGCGGCGGCATCATCGGCCTGCTGATCGTGGCGCTGCTGGCGGCGCCGCTCTTCATCGACGTCAATTCCTACAAGCCGACCATCGCCGCCGAGGTCAAGAAGGCGACCGGCCGCGACCTCGTGCTCGACGGTCCGATCAAGCTGTCGCTGCTGCCGGTACCGTCGGTCTCGATCAGCGGCGTAAAATTCTTCAACGTGCCGGGTTCGAAGAACCCGAACATGGTGGAAGTGAAATCTGTCACCGTGAAGCCCTCGCTGCTCGCCTTGCTGGCCGGCGGGTTCGAGGTGAGCGAGGTGACGCTGGTCGATCCCAAGATCGTTCTCGAGATCAACGCCGACGGCAAGCCGAACTGGGAGTTCGCGCCGTCGGTGGCCGAAGCCAAGCCGGCGGCCGCCAAGCCCGCTCCGTCAAGGCCACTGTCGCTGGGGCGGCTCACGATCGACAATGGCACGCTGATCTTCAGTGATTCGAAGGCGGGTCTCTCGGTGGTTGCCGAGAAGGCGAACTTCTCGGCCTCAGTCGGCTCGCTCGACGGACCCTATTCGCTGGCCGGCGGCGCCGACGTCAACGGCGCGCCGCTCCGTCTCGATCTTGCTGTAAGCGCCAAGGGAACGGCCGGTCACAACGCCGAAATGTCCCTCCAGGCCGGCGGCGGCAAGCTCGCCTTCAAGGGGACCATCAGCGAACTCGGGCCGAATGCCCGACTGGCCGGCACGGCTTCGGCCTCTGCCGAGCAGCTCACCACCTTCATCGGCGCCCTTGTGCGCCTGGCAGGCCAGCCCGAGCCCGCCCTGCCGCCGCTGCTTGCCGGCAAGTTCAGCTTCGACGGTGGCATCGACGTGTCGCAGACGGCGATTGCCGCCAAGGACTTCAAGATGGCACTGGGCCAGGACAGCGGCTCGGGCTCGCTGGCGGTGACCCTGAAGCCCGCTCTCGCGGTCGACGGCAAGCTCGTGGTGCCCAAGCTCGACCTCGACCGCTGGATGGCGACGCTGGCGCGGCCCGCCGCGCCGCAGGCTGCCGCGGCACCGGCTGCGACACCACCGGTCGCGCCGCGGCGTGGTCGTAGGCGTCGATGAGGGGGCGCAGCGCGTCGAGGTTCGAGGCGCTGACGACGCCGGGGTGCCGAAACATGAGGCCCGGCGTGTGCGTGATGCGTTGGAAGTTTAAGTGCGGCGCGAACGCGAACACGCGCCCGTGCGTGCGGATCAGCTTGAACCCGTTGTACTCGGCCGGGAAGGGCACCTTGTCGCGTCGTCCCAGATGCATCGTCGCGCGCTCCGTCGCGGGTGTGTTCTTAAGAGTGGTCCGCTCGCTCCGCGAGCGGTGCTGTACAACTCGAACGTCCGGGTGAAATGTCGTCGCCCCGAATCGCGGCACTTAGGCGAACAGGCTCGTGAGGTTGCGGCGCACGCGGCGGAACACGCGGCCGGGGAGTTGCGCGATCGGCTTGCGCCCGGCCTTCCGCAGGTTGTACGTCAGCGATTCGCCCCAGTTGCGCGCCCGCAGGTCGGTGCCGTAGGTCATGT
>JAIETA010000145.1 GCA_019745575.1 Reyranella sp.
CGCGACTGGACCGGCGACCGCTTCAAGGAAATGCTGAACTGGGAATATGCCGGCTTCTTCGACATCGGCATGTGCCTGCGCAACGAATACGACGCCATCATCCAGCACGGCACCATGACGCTGGTGCGCCGCGACCTCATGGAGGAGATGGGTGGCTGGGCAACCTGGTGCATCACCGAGGACACCGAACTCGGCCTGCGCCTGATGGAGAACGGCTACGGCGCGATGTACAGCCGCGAGCGCTTCGGCCAGGGGCTGACCCCGGACCACTTCGCCGGCTACAAGAAGCAGCGGTTCCGCTGGGCCTATGGCGCCATGCAGATCATGAAGGCGCACACGGCCAAGATGCTGGGCAACAGCACCAAGCTCACCTTCGCGCAGAAGTACCATTTCGTGGCGGGCTGGATGCCGTGGTTCGCCGACGCGCTCAACCTGATCTTCACCTGGGCGGGCCTCGTCTGGGTGCTCGCCGTCCTGGTGCCGCCGCTGTTCGGCATCAAGCCGCTCGGCCTGCCGCCGTCCGAGTTCATCCTGCCCACGATCGGCATCTTCGTCTTCAAGCTGCTGTACTCGTTCGGCCTCTACGCCGATCGCGTGAAGTGCACGTTCCGCCAGAGCGTGGGCGCGTCGCTGGCCGGCCTGGCGCTCACCTACACGGTCGGCCGCGCCGTGATCTACGGCCTGGCGACCAGCCGGCTGCCGTTCATGCGGACACCCAAGATGGACGAGCGGGCGACGCTCGGCATGGCGCTCGGCATGGCGGCCGGCGAGGCGGTCCTCGCGGTGCTGCTGTGGCTCGCTGCGGCGGTGCTGTGGCTGCACAACGGCGCACTCGACCCGGAGGCGCGCCTGTGGGCGATTTTCATGGTGGTTCAGTCGCTGCCCTACGCGGCCGCGGTCTACGTCTCCATGGTGAACGCGCTCGAGCAGATGCGTCATGCCCGCACCGTGTACGAGAGCGCTCCGGCGCCGCTGACGGCCGGCCCGGCGATGCAGCCGGCCCAATAGCGGCGTCAATATGGCCCTTTTCCCTGTCGACTTGCCGGCCGCGTCTGCTAGCGTTGTTCGATGCCAACGATCGAGTCACGCCACGGCCTCGAGTCGCGCGCCGGCACCACCCTTTTCCTGAAACGCTGGCTGCGCCGGCCCTTCGCGATGGGGGCGGTGATTCCCAGCGGGCGGCTGCTTGCCGAAGCCATGGCGGCAACGACGGTCCGGGCGCTCGAGGGGCGGCCCGGTCATGTCGTCGAGCTGGGTGCCGGCACCGGCGAGGTCACCAAGGCGCTGCTGGCTGCCGGTATTCCGGCGGCCAGGCTGGCGCTGGTCGAGCGCGATCCCGAACTCGCAGCCTTCCTGCGCCGCCATTTTAGCGGGCCGGCGATCATCGAAGGCGACGCGGCGCGCCTGCCGCGGCTGCTGGCGGAGCGCAAGACCGGGCCGATCGCGGCCGTCGTGTCGAGCCTGCCGCTGCTGTCGCTGCCGACCGGGATCGTGAACGGCATCGTGCACGGGGTCTTCGACGCCCTGCCGCGCGGCGGGGCCCTCGTGCAGTTCACCTACGGCCTGTCGCCGCCCGTGCCGCGTGCGCTCCGCCAGCAGCTGCGCCTGGTCGGCGCCCGCGGCCAGCGAATCTGGCGCAACGTTCCGCCGGCCGTGGTGTGGACGTTCAGAAGGCCCCAGGAGGCGTGACGCCGTTCCGTTTCGATGCCGCGTTGCGCGACGCCATGGCCGACCGCCTCGAGCGCTTCGAACGCCGCCGTCACGACGACGCCGGCGGCCTCAAGCGTGCCGCCGTGGCGGTGGTCGTGGTCGAGGCCGAGCAGCCGGGCGAAGCGGCCTTCCTGCTGACCAAGCGGACGCCCCGGCTGCGCGCCCACGGCGGACAGTGGGCGTTGCCCGGCGGCCGGCTCGATCCCGGCGAGACGATCGAAGCGGCGGCCTTGCGCGAACTCGAGGAGGAGCTGGGCGTGGCCGCGGCGCCGGGCGACGTCATCGGAGCGCTCGACGACTATCCGACCCGCTCCGGCTATCTCATCGCGCCCGTCGTGGTGTGGCTGCCCGGCGGCGTGGCCGTGACGCCCAATCCGGCCGAAGTCGCGGCGGCCTACCGCATTCGCTGCGCCGAACTTTTCCGCCACGGCTCGCCCGAGATCGTGGCGATCGAGGAGTCCGACCGGCCGATCATCCGCCTGCCGCTGCCCGTGGCGACGGTCAATGCGCCGACCGCCGCCGTCCTCTACCAGTTCCGCGAGGTCGCGCTGGCCGGACGCGACACGCGCGTCGATCACTACGAGCAGCCGGTGTTCGCCTGGCGATGATGCGGCGCGCTACGACAGTGCGCTGAGGCCCGCGACCATCACGGGGCGGCGCTTCAGGAAGACCGTGGTCTCCTGTTCCATCACGTGTTCGCCGCGCTGGTTGATGGTGACCTGGCGGATGCGGGCGATGCCGCGGTCCGGCTTGGACGACGACGGGCGCAGTTCGACGATGTCGGAAATCACGCGCAGCGTATCGCCCGGCCGCACCGGGCGGGGAAACTGGACTTCGCCGATGCCCGGCGATCCCAGGTTGCAGGCCCGGAAGACCCCGAGGTCGAGCCACAGGCGAAGCGTCACGCACATGGTATGCAGGCCCGAGGCGATCAGCCCGCCATAGTTCCATTTGCCGGCAAACTCGACATCGATATGAAACGGCTGGGGGTCCCACTGGCGGGCGAATTCGATGATGCCCGCCTCGGTCATCGTCATGCCGCCGCTGGCGAAACGCTCGCCGACCTTGAAGTCCTCGAAGTAGCGGTCGCTCACGGCACCAGCTCCACGTTGGCGGCGTCGGCCTCGGGGCCCGGGTCGCGGGGCGGGATGTCGGAAAAGCCCACTGGCCGCCGTAAGGCCACCGCCGCCGCTATTTTACCGGCGATTGTGTCGAGTCTGAGACGTCGGCGGCCGCGTCGCCGGCTCGGCAATGGACTCCTTTTTCCGGCGGCTGTGCTAGGCTGCCGTGCGAAAGAATAAGGGGAGGTGAACATGCGGTCCATTCCGACTCGTCGTCGCGCGCTGGCCTGGGCAGGCGCCGCGACATCGTTGCTGGCCGCGCCCGCCGTGGCGCAGGCGCCCTGGCCCAACAAGCCGGTGCGCTTCGTCGTGCCTTTCCCGCCGGGCCAGGCGGCCGACATCTTCGCGCGGCTGATGGCGGAGAAGCTGACCGGCGTCTGGAAGCAGCAGGTCATCGTCGAGAACAAGGGTGGCGGCAGCGGCATCCCGGCCACCGAGTACGGCAAGGCGGCGGCGCCCGACGGCTACACGCTCATGGTCGTGACGAGCGGCACGTTCGGCGTCAATCCCAGCCTCTTCCCCGACCTGCCCTACAAACCGCTGGTCGATTTCCTGCCGGTGTCCAACATCTTCCTGGCGCCGTTGGTCATCGTGGCGCATCCGAGCTTCCCGGCGAACACCCTGGGCGAGCTGATCGAGCTTGCCCGCAAGGAGCCCGGCAAGCTGTCCTATGCCTCGGCGGGACCGGGCACGTCGCAGCATCTCAGCATGGAGCTCTTCAAGCTCCGGGCGAAACTCGACATCGTCCACGTACCATACAGGGGCAGCGGACCGGCGATGACCGACCTGCTGGGCGGTCACGTCAAGCTCATGATGGACAGCACCACGGCCGCCCTGAACCACATCGTCGAGGGGCGGATCAAGGCGCTTGCCGTGACGACGGCGCGACCGGCGCCGGCGCCGCTCGACAAGATTCCGACCATCGCCCAGACGCTGCCGGGCTTCGACGCCGCCGGCTGGTCGGGGCTTGCCGCGCCGGCGCGCACGCCGCTCGAGATCGTGGCCAAGGTGAACAAGGACATCCAGGCGCTGCTCGAGGATCCGGCGGTGGTCCGCCAGATCGAGCAGCGCGCCGCCGTGCCGGCGCCGGGCTCGCCGCTGCAGTTTGCCGAGTTCATCAAGAAGGAGATGGAAACCTGGGGCGACGTCGTGCGCGCCACCGGAACCAAGCCCGGAACCTGACGGAGAGACCGCCGAGATGAAGCTCTACAGCTTGAAGAACGGCGTCAATCCCCGCCGGGTCCGCATCTTCCTGGCGGAGAAGAGGGTCACGGTCCCGATCGAGGAATTCGACATGGAGACCGCCGGCCACAGGGCGCCGGCCTTTCTGGCCAAGAACCCGCTCGGTACGTTGCCGGTGCTCGAACTCGACGACGGCACGATGATCTCCGAGTCGGTCGCCATCTGTCGTTACTTCGAGGAGACGATCCCCGAGCCGCCGCTGTTCGGCCGCTCGACGCTCGAGCGCGCCCAGGTCGAGATGTGGAACCGCCGCATGGAGCTGGAAATTCTCCTGCCGACGATCGATGTGTTCGTCCATACGCATCCCTTTTGGGCGGGCAAGCGGCCGCAGGTGGCGGCTTGGGGCGAGCAGCGCCGGGCGCAGCTCGTCTCGCGCATGCGCTGGCTCGACGGTGAGCTGAAGGATCGGGCTTTCGTCGGCATCGACCGCTACAACATCGCCGACATCACCGCCCAGGTGGCGCTGCTGACGGCGCGCGGCGCGCTAAAACTGCCGATTCCCGACGACCACAAGAACCTCGCCAGATGGTGGAACGCGGTGTCGTCGCGGCCCAGCGCGCGGGCCTGAGCCGTCAGAGGCCTGCCGCGCGCAGGCCGTAGATCAGGCCGATCACCAGCACGCCGATGAAGGCGGTTTCGGCGATCAGCAGCATCACCGGCGCCATGCCGATCCGCGCCAGGGCGAGCAGCGACGTCTTCATGCCGAGCGCGGCGATGGCGGTGATGATCAGGAAGGACGAGACATGCGCCACGGCGTCCTTCACGCCGGGCGGCACGATCCCCAGCGAATTGAGGGCGACCAGCGCCAGGAAGCCGAACAGGAAGATGGGCGGCGCCGGCCGCGCGTCGCTGGCCGGACCGCCGCTTTTCGCCACCCACCAGGCGATGCCGGCAATGGCCGGCAGGAGGAACGCCACGCGCAGCAGCTTGGTGATGATGGAGTCGCTCA
>JAIETA010000116.1 GCA_019745575.1 Reyranella sp.
AGCGCAGGATGTTGCCGACCTCGGCGCCGCGCCAGCCGTAGATCGACTGGTCGTCGTCGCCGACGCAGCAGACGTCCTGCGTGCCCTGGGCCAGAAGCCGCAGCCACAGGTACTGCGCCACGTTGGTATCCTGGTATTCGTCGACCAGGATGTGGCGGAAACGGCGATGGTACTGCGCCAGCACGTCGGGGTGCTTCTGCCACAGCGTCACGCAGTGCATGACCAGGTCGCCGAAATCGACGGCGTTCACCTCGGCCAGGCGTTCCTGGTACTGGCGGTAGATGTCGGCGGCCTTGCCGTTGGCGAACTCGCCGGCCTCGTCGCCCGATACCTTCTCGGGCGTGAGCGCACGGTCCTTCCAGCGCTGGATGATGCCGCTCAGCACCCGCGCCGGCCACTTCTTGTCGTCGACGCCCTCGGCCTGCAGGAGTTGCTTGATCAGCCGCGTCTGGTCGTCGGTGTCGAGGATGGTGAAGTTGCTCTTCAGGCCGACCAGCTCGGCATGGCGGCGCAGGACGCGGACGCCGATCGCGTGGAAGGTCCCGAGCCACATGCCGTCGGCGGCGCCGCCGATCAGCGAGGCCACGCGGTCGAGCATCTCGCGCGCCGCCTTGTTGGTGAAGGTGACCGACAGGATCTGCGAGGTCCGTGCCCGGCCGGTGATCAGCAGATGGGCGATCCGGGACGTGAGAACCCGGGTCTTGCCCGTGCCGGCGCCGGCCAGCACCAGCAGCGGTCCGCCCTGGTGGGTGACCGCCAGGCGCTGCTCCTCGTTCAGCCCGTCGAGATGGGCTGTCGAGGCAACGGCCCGCCGCGCCGGCTCGGCCGGAGCCGGGGCGGGGTCGTCGGTGATTTCGAACGGGTCGGCGGGGGGCGCCATGCATCGTCATATAGCAATCGGGGCGACGGACGCCTATCTTCCTGACTGTGGACGCGCCCACGGCGAGCGTAGAGGTGCAGGGATGGCCCGAGGGTTGAACGGTTCTTCGAACGGGGCGGATCACGGCACGGACGGCAGCGAAGGCGTGGTCGCCCGCATGCCCGCCGGCCCGTCCAACCTGCCGCCGGCCGTTGCCGCGGCGTTGCCGGCCGTGGTCGGCGTCAAGACCACAGTGCCCGAAGACCGCCGCTCGGCGCAGACCCTGGGCACCGAGCGCGAGGGCCACGGGATCGTGATCGACGACCGGGGGCTGGTCGTCACCATCGGCTACCTCATCATGGAAGCCGACAGCGTGACGCTGACCGATATCGAGGGCAACAAGTGGCCGGCCCGCGTCGTGGGGTACGACTACGAAAGCGGCTTCGGCCTCCTGCGCGCCGAGGTGCCGCTGCGCGTCGCGCCGATGCCGTTCGGCGATTCGGACGCGCTCGTGCTGCGCAGCGAGGCCTATGTCGCCGGGCTGGGCGGCGACAAGGCCGCCCTCAAGGTCAAGGTGGCCAGCCGGCGCGAGTTTGCGGGCTACTGGGAGTATCTGCTCGACAACGCGATCTTCACGGTGCCCGCCTATCCGCTGTGGGGCGGCTCGGCCCTGATCGGCTTCGATGGTGCGCTGCTGGGCGTGGGCTCGCTGCTGGTCCAGGAGGCGCTGGGACCGGGCGCGCCGGCCTTTCCCGGCAACATGTACGTGCCGATCAACCGGCTGAAGCCGATCTTTGCCGAGCTGGTGGCCAATGGCCGGCTGTCGACGCCGCCGCGGCCGTGGCTCGGCATCTTTACGGTCGAGCACATGGGCCAGCTGGTGATCGGCGGCATTTCCGACGGCGGGCCGGGCGACCCGGCCGGACTGCAGCGCGGCGACATCCTGCACGCGCTGAACGACCAGGTGCTCGACGACGTTGCCGACTTCTATCGCAAGCTCTGGGCGAGTGGACCGGCGGGCACGGCCGTGCGGCTGCGCATGGAACGCGACAACGACGGCTTCGAGGTCGCCGTGCGCTCGGGCGACCGGGCGAGCTACCACAAGTTCGGATCCGACTGACCGCCCGTCGCGCCGCCGCCGCCTGTGAATAGTCCGGCCGTCGCGCTTTGACTCGGCGCGAGGACGTTGCATAGGTTGCCCGCGAGCACCGAAGTTGCAGGGGAGATACCGATGGCCAAGGCCTTCGCGTCGCAGGCTGACATGACGGACAAGAAGATCACCTTCAGCCGCCTGTCCGAGCACGCCTACGCCTTCACCGCCGAAGGCGATCCCAACACCGGCATCGTGGTCGGCGACGACTCGGTCATGGTGGTCGATGCCCAGGCGACGCCGAAGATGGCCGAACAGGTGATCGAGCGTATCCGCACCGTCACCGACAAGCCGATCAAGTACGTGGTGTTGACGCATTACCACGCGGTGCGCGTGCTGGGCGCCAGCGGCTACAATCCCGAGCACATCGTCTGCAGCGAGGCGACGCGCGAGATGATCGTCGAACGCGGGGCCCAGGACTACAAATCCGAGCTGCAGCGCTTCCCGCGCCTGTTCCAGGCCGCCGAGACCATTCCCGGCCTCACCTGGCCCACCATCACCTTCAGCGACCGCATGACGCTGTGGCTGGGCAGGCTGCAGGTCGACATCGTCCATGCCGGGCGCGGCCACACCAAGGGGGACACGATCGTCTGGCTGCCCGAGGAACGCACGCTGTTCAGCGGCGATCTCGTCGAGTACGGCGCCACGCCCTATGCCGGCGACGCGCACTACAAGGACTGGCCGCAGACCCTGCAGAAGCTGCGCGACCTAAGGGCCGAGGCGCTGGTGCCGGGCCGCGGCGACGCGCTCATGGGCGAAGGCGCGGTCGAGGAAGGGATCGCCGGCACCCAGGCCTTCCTGGCCGACCTCTACAAAACCGTGTCGGCCAGTGCCGGCGCCGGCGAGTCGCTGAAGCAGGCCTATGACAAGGCCATGGCCGCGTTGCAGCCGCGCTACGGCAACTGGGTGATCTTCGAGCATTGCATGCCGTTCGACGTGTCGCGCGCCTACGACGAGGCCAAGGGGCTCGACCATCCGCGCATCTGGACGGCCGAACGCGACATCGAGATGTGGGCCGCCCTGGAGAGGGAAGGCTGATCGTGTCGTACGCCCGGCGATGAGTTCGCACACTTACCGCCACTATCCCTATCGCCGGCCGGCCGAACTCGACGGCCGCGGCGGTCGCCGGCCGGTCGTGATCGCCGGCGCGGGCCTTGCCGGGCCGACTCTGGCGCTGGCCCTCGCTTTGCGCGGCGTGCCGTCGGTCATCCTCGACGAGGACGACACTGTGAGCGTCGGCAGCCGCTCGATCTGCCAGGCCCGGCACAGCCTCGAAGTCTGGGACCGCTTCGGCGTCGCGCGGCGCATGGTCGACAAGGGCATCACCTGGGAGCAGGGCGAGGTCTATCTCGGCGACCGGCCGATCTACCATTTCAACCTGGCGCCCGAGCCCGGCCACAAGTTTCCCGCCTTCGTGAATCTGCAGCAGTACTACGTCGAGGAGTACCTGTTCGAGCGCTGCCTGGCCGATGATCTCATCGACTTGCGTTTCCGCCACAGGCTGGTCGGCGTCCAGGCCGGCGCCGACGGCGTGACGGTCGAGGTCGAGACGCCGGATGGCCGCTACGCGCTCGACGCCGAATGGCTGGTCGCCTGCGACGGCGTGCGCAGCACGGTTCGGCATCTGCTCGACCTGCCGTTTCCCGGCGAGGTCTTCCACGACCAGTTCCTGATTGCCGACATTCGGCTCGCCAGCGAACTGCCGAAGGAGCGGCGCTTCTGGTTCTATCCGCCGTTCCACCCCACCAATTCCGTTCTGCTGCACCGCCAGGCCGACAACGTGCTGCGGGTCGATTTCCAGCTCGGCCGCGATGCCGATCCCGAGGAGGAGAAGAAGCCCGAGAACGTCGATCGCCGCCTGCGCCAGATGTTCGGCCCCGACACCCGCTGGGAGCACGAGTGGACCAGCGTCTACACCTTCACCTGCCGCATGATGGAGCGCTTCGTGCAGGGCCGCGTGATCTTCGCCGGCGATGCCGCGCACGTCGTCTCGCCGTTCGGCGCGCGGGGCGGCAATGCGGCGATCGCCGACGTCGACAACCTCGCCTGGAAACTGGCGCGGGTGCTGTCAGGCGCGTCACCGGCGGCGTTGCTCGACACCTATTGCAGCGAACGCCGCGCCGCCGCGCGCGAGAACATCCTGAACTCGACGCGCAGCACCGACTTCATCACGCCCAAGTTCCCGGCGGCGCGGGCGTTCCGCGACGCCGCGCTGTCGCTCGCCCGCGAGTTTCCCTTCGCCCGCGCCCTGATCAACAGCGGCCGCCTCTCGGTGCCGACGGCCCAGTCGGGCTCGCCCCTCGACACGCCCGACGGCGACGCCGACTGGCGGAGCGGGCCGGCGCCGGGCCTGGCGATGCTCGACGCACCGGTCGCCAACCGCGGCGGCGGCTTCCTGATCGACCATGTCGGTCCGGAGTTCACGCTGATCTCCTTCGCCGGCCGCGTCGCCGACCTGCCCGAGCTGCCGGCCGGCGTGACCGGTCTGATGGTGGCGCGCGAGGGCTCGGCGCCGGCCGGCTGGACGGTGTTGCATGAGCGCGACGGGCTGGTGCGGCAACGCTACGACGGCCGGGCCGGGACGGCTTACCTGATCCGCCCCGATCGCTACGTGGCGGCCCGCTGGCGCAAGCCCGCCGGCAGCGAGGTGGCTTCGGCGCTGCGGCGCGCCACGGGCAACGGTTGACGGAGAGGACAATGGCCGAAACGGCTTCCGGCGGACTCCGGCAGACCCTGAACCTGGCGCAGCCCGACGATATTTTCAGCGCCATCGTCGATGCCCATCGCGGGCTGAGCGACGAACAGTGCCGGGCGCTCGACGCCGGCCTGATCCTGTTGCTCGCCAACCACGTCGGCGATGCCGGTGTCATCCGCGAGGTGCTGGCCGCCGCCCGCCGTGCGCTGGAAGGCGGTGCGACGTGACAGGCATCCTCGCCGGCCGCATCGCCCTGGTGACCGGCGCCGGGCGCGGCAATGGCGCGGCGATCGCCCGCGGCCTGGCGCAGGCCGGCGCCC
>JAIETA010000010.1 GCA_019745575.1 Reyranella sp.
GGCAACGTGCTGGCCGTGGCCTCGCTCGACAATCTCGGCAAGGGCGCGTCGGGCGCGGCGGTGCAGTGCATCAACCTGAAAACCGGAGTCGACGAGGCGACGGGCCTCGCCGTCGCCTGACGTGAGCCGCGAAACACCGACGCTGCGGCAGGCCGCGGCGTCGGAGGCGGCGGCCGAACGGCTTGCGCCGTTCCTCGCCGCCTCGGCTGCCATCGACTGCGACCATCCTGCGGTCCGGCGGCTGGCCGGCGAGGTCGGCCGGTCCCGCGAGGTCGACACGCTGCGTGTCGCCTATGAAACCGTGCGTGATCGCTACCCGCACGCCATGGACATCGACGCCTCGACGGTGAGCGTGTCGGCGTCGGATGTGCTCAGTCACGGCCACGGCATCTGTTTCGCGAAATCGCACCTGCTGGCCGCCGTCCTGCGGGCCTGCGGCATCGCCGCGGGCCTCTGCTACCAGAAGCTGGGCGACGACGATCAGTCTTGTCTTCATGCGCTCAACGCGGTTTGGTTGCGCGATCAGGGGCGCTGGATCCGGCTCGACGCCCGCGGCAACAAACCCGGCATCGACGCGCGGTTCAGCCTTGGGCCTGAGGCCCTGGCCTACCCGGTGCGGATCGACCGGGGCGAGCGCGACTTCGCCGAAATCCACGCAACGCCCCTGCCCAGCACGCTCGCCGCGCTGCGCCGTAGCCGCACGATGGAGGACCTCGTCCGCGGCCTGCCGTCCGACATGAGCGCGGCGGACAGGCGACAGGCCGATAAGGCCCGCTTCCGCTTCGACCACCTTTAGGGGCGGCGACAGATGAAGGAGAGGCCAGAGCTGCGCCAAGCCGCGGCGTCGGATGCGGCGGCCGTGCGCGCGCTGGTGCGCGCCGCCTACGCCAAGTGGGTGCCGCTGATCGGCCGCGAGCCCCGGCCGATGGCCGCCGACTACGAGACGGCGGTCGTCCGTCACCGCGTCGATCTCGCCTATCTCGATGGCACGCTTGCCGCGCTGATCGAGACCATCCCGCAGCCCGACCATCTGCTGGTCGAGAACGTGGCCGTGGCGCCCGCGCATCAGGGGCAGGGCCTCGGCCGCTTCCTGATGGCGCACGCCGAGCGGCTGGCGGCGGCGCAGGGTTTTGGCGAAATCCGCCTCTACACCAACCAGCGCTTCGCCGAGAACGTCCGGCTCTACTGTGCGCTCGGCTACCGCATCGACCGCGAGGAAGAATCCGCGCTCGGCGTCACGGTTTACATGAGCAAGCGGATTCCAGCCTAGGCCACTCCTGGTTCGGCGACCGCACTTGCGGCGGCTCGAGCGACTTTTGCCTAGAGCCGCGTGCTTGAAATATGAATCGAAAGGGGATTCCCCGATCATCGAAAGTCTGATTCAAGATACGGGCTGGGTCAGGAGGCCAGCCTGTATGGGGAAGGCTTATTCGATGGACCTTCGGGACCGTGTTCAGGCGGAGATCGCGAGCGGTCAGTCGCGCCGAGCCGCGGCTCGCCGATACGAAGTGAGCCCGAGCTTCGCGGTGAAGCTGGCCGATCGGGTGTCGCGAACGGGCTCGGCAGCGCCGGCCCGACAGGGTCGGCCGCCTGGCGGAGGTAAGCTGGCGGCCCATCTGAAGGCTCTGCTCGAGTGGGTGGAAGCCAAGACCGATATCACGATGCCGGAACTCGCCGCCAAGCTGAAAGCCGAAAGAGGTGTGACGGCGCACCCGGCTTCGTTGTCGCGGCTGCTGCTGAAGGCGGGCCTGTCGTTCAAAAAAAACACTGCTGGCCTCGGAAGCCGAGCGCGAGGACGTTCGCCAGGCGCGTGACGAGTGGAAGAGGCATCGCCAGCCGCTCATGCGTGAGGCCGCCCACCGGCTGGTCTTCCTCGACGAAACAGGGACGACGACCAAGATGACGCGTCTACGGGGACGGACGCGTCGCGGAGCCCGCCTGAAGGCCGATGCGCCGTTCGGACACTGGGCCACGCAAACCTTCATCGCCGGACTTCGGTGCGATGGCCTGACTGCACCGTGGGTCATCGACCACCCCATGAACCGCGAGACCTTCGACACCTATGTCGAGACCCAGCTCGCGCCGACGCTGCAGCAGGGCGACGTGGTGATCCTCGACAACCTCTCCAGTCACAAGAGCGCCAAGGCCGACGCCATCCTCAGGCAGCGCGGAGCCTGGTTCCTCTTCCTGCCGCCTTACAGCCCCGATCTCAATCCCATCGAAATGGCCTTTGCCAAGCTCAAAGCTCACCTCAGGCGCATCGGTGCCAGGACAATCGACGCGCTCTGGGCCGCCATCGGCGACATCTGCGCCCTCTACTCCGAGCAAGAGTGCTGGAACTATCTCAAAGACGCTGGATATGCTTCCGATTAAGCGCTCGCGGCTCTAGAGTCCTTCCGATTTGAGTTGAATCAAGTCTATCCTCCCCTTGCGCAGCAAGGGGAGGTGGCGGCGTCTTACGCCGACGGAGGGGTCATGAGCCTCGCCTGGGGCCTCCGACCCCTCCGTCGGCCTATGCGGCCGACACCTCCCCAGCGAAGCTGGGGAGGGGAAACTCGATTCGGAAAATTTCGGAACGACACTAGCCCAGGGTCACCCTGATCGTATGCGCAAGGCCATCGTCGCCCAGCCGAAGCCGGGCCTTGCCGCCCGACACGGGCTGCGCCACGCCATCCAGCTCCACGCGGGCGACGCCTTTGCCGACGCCGTCCGGATTGTGAACCGAGATGTCATAGACGGCGCCGCGATAGCGCAACGTCATGTCGAAGCCCGGCCAGGCCCCGGGAATGCAGGGGTCGAGCACCAGAAAATCGCCCTGCAGGCGCAGTCCGAGAATGGCCTCGACGCCGGCGCGGTAGAGCCAGCCGGCCGAGCCGGAATACCAGGTCCAGCCGCCGCGTCCGACGTGCGGCGGCATCGAATAGACGTCGGCCGCCACGACATAGGGCTCGACCTTGTAGCGCAGCACGCCGGCGCGCGTGGCCGTGTGATTGATCGGGTTGATCATCGAGAACAGCTCCGCCGCCTTGTCGCCCTGGCCGAGGGCCGCGAAACCCATGATCGACCAGGCGGCGGCATGGGTGTACTGGCCGCCGTTCTCGCGGATGCCCGGCGGGTAGCCCTTGATGTAGCCCGGCTCGAGCGCCGTCTTGTCGAAGGGCGGCGTGAACAGCGGCGCCACGCGGTCGCCGCGATGTACGAGATGGAAATCGAGCGCCGCCATCGCCTCTGCCGCGCGCGCCGGGTCGGCCGCGCCGGAGATCGCCGCCCAGGATTGCGCGATGGAATCGATGCGGCATTCCTCGCTCGCGGCCGAGCCGAGCGGCGTGCCGTCGTCGTAGTAGCCGCGGCGGTACCACCCGCCATCCCAGCCGTCGCGGTCCAGCGCCGCGCGCAGCGCCGCGGCGTGCGCCGCCCAGCTCTCCGCGCGCGCGGTCTCGCCCCGGGCGCGCGCGATCGGCGCAAAGGCCGTCAGGACGGCATGCAGGAACCAGCCCAGCCAGACGCTTTCGCCCCGCCCCGCCTCGCCGACCTTGTTCATGCCGTCGTTCCAGTCGCCGGTGCCCATCAACGGCAGGCCGTGGGCGCCTGTGGCGAGGCTGAGATCGAGGCCGCGCGCGCAATGCTCGAACAGCGAGGCGGATTCGTCGGCCTGGTTGGGCTGGAAGTAGAGGTCGTGCTCGCCGGGCCGCAGGGCCGGTCCGTCGATGAAGGGAACACGCTCGTCGAGAATCGCGCTGTCGCCGGTGGTCTCGACGTAGTGTGCCGCGACCGTGGCGAGCCAGGCGCGGTCGTCGGCGATGCGCGTGCGGACTCCCTGGCCGGCGGGTGGAAACCACCAATGCTGGACGTCGCCTTCGACGAACTGCCGGGCGGCGGCGCGCAGGACATGGGCGCGGGCAAGTTCGGGACGGGCGACCGTCAACGACATGACGTCCTGCAGCTGGTCGCGGAATCCGTAGGCCCCGCTCGCCTGATAGAAGGCGGCGCGCGCCCAGTAGCGGCAGGCCAGCGTCTGGTAGAGCAGCCAGCCGTTGAGGAGAATGTCCATCGAGCGATCCGGCGTCTTGACCTGGAGGACGCCCAGGGTCTCGTCCCAGAAGGAGACGACCTCGCGGCGGATCGCCTCGAGATCGGCGGCCCGATAGCGCTCGATCAGGGCGCGGGCCTGGGCGACATCGTCGGCCTGGCCGAGGAAGAAGACGATCTCCACCGAGGCGCCACGCCCGATCTCGATCTCGGTCTGCAGCGCCGCGCAGGGATCGAGGCCGGCGCCCACGCGCTGCGACAGCGGAATGGCGCCGCTCAGCGCCGCGGGATTGTCGGTGGTGCCGTTGCGCCCGATGAATTCGCTGCGATCGGCCGTCCAGCCGCTCTGGCGGCCGCCGAGGTCGGCAAAGGCGATGCGCGTTCCATGATGCATGTTCCAGGGATTGCGCGCGAAGATCGCGCCGGTCGCGGCGTCGCGTTCGGTGACGACCGTCGGCGCCGATGCGCCGCGCCCGAGACCGAGCACCCAGTCGACATAGGCCGTGACCGACAACCGCCGCGGACGATCGGAGGCGTTGCGGAGCGTGAGCCTGGAAATCTTGATCGAATCGCCCAGCGGCACGTACTGCAGCAGCTCCAGCGCGATGCCGTTGGCCATGACCTCGAAGCGGCTGTAGCCGCGGCCGTGACGGACGATGTAGGGCGCCGTTTCGTGGCGGATCGGCAGCGCGGTCGGGCCCCACAGGTCGCCGCTGTCGAGGTCGCGCACATAAAGCACCTCGCCGGGCCGATCGCAGACTGGATCGTTCGACCACGGCGTGAGCTGGTTGTCGCGGCTGTTCTGCGACCAGGTGTAGCCGCCGCCGTCGGCCGCGACCTGGAAGCCGAACGACGGGTTGGAAACGACATTGATCCACGGCGCCGGCGTCGACTGCCCCGGCCCGAGCACGGTCACATACTCGCGGCCGTCGGGCGAGAAGCCGCCGAGGCCGTTGAAGAACTGAAGCGCCGCGAGAGCGGCGACCGGCGGCGGCGGCGCCGACGGGGCGGCGTCGGTGAGCGGGCGGCGGCGCAGCGGTGGC
>JAIETA010000308.1 GCA_019745575.1 Reyranella sp.
ACCGCCGCCGCCCGCTGCGGCGCCGGCACCGGTTCCTCCCGCCCGTCCGCCCGTCGCTGCGGCCGCGGCACCCGTGCCCGAGCCCCCGGCGCTGCCGGCCAAGGGTTCGCTTGCCGCCACGGTCGCTTTCGCCAGCCAGTCCGCCGAACTCAACGATGCGGCGAAGACCGATCTCGACCGGCTGGCCAAGAACCTGGCCGGGCGAGGCGTGCGCCAGATCGAAGTGCGCGCCTATGCCGGCGCCGCCGACCCGGAGAGCCGCAAGGTCTCGCTGGCCCGAGCGCTGGTCGTGCGCAGCTACCTGATCGACCAGGGCGTGAAGTCCAGAATTGAAGTGGGTTCGTTCTCCGCCGACGGTTCGGGCGGCGGCGAACGCGTCGACATCCTGGTGCCCAACTCGTGAGCGACGAACGCCGTTTGGCAGCGGCAGCCCACAAGATGAGCAATCCCCTCCCCTATCTCGTTCGCATGCTGCTGTTCCTGGCGGCCGTGGGCGGGCTGGCCTATGCCCTGAGGGTCGATCTGCTGCGTGTCTTCCTGAGCACGCCGATCCTGAACGGCGTGATCCTGGGCGTGCTCGTCCTCGGCATCTTCTTCGTGATGCGGCAGGTCATTTCGCTGCGCCCCGAGGTGATCTGGCTGCGTCGTTTCCAGGCCCGCGAAGTCGATGCGCCGCCGCTGGAAACCCAGTCCATCAATCTGCTGTCGCCGATGGCGGCCATGCTGGGCGAGCGACAGGACAACTTCCGCCTCTCGCCGATGGCGACCCGTGCCGTGCTCGACGGGATTGCCACCCGGCTGGACGAACGGCGCGAGCTGACGCGTTACACGATCGGCTTGCTGATCTTTCTCGGCCTGCTCGGCACGTTCTGGGGACTGCTCGAAACCATCGGCGCCGTCGCCGATGCCATAGGCGGCCTGCAGGTCACGGCAGGCGATGCCGTCCAGATGTTTGCCAAACTCAAGGCCAGCATCGACGGGCCCTTGAAAGGCATGGCGACCGCGTTCGGCGCCTCGTTGTTCGGACTGTCGGGATCGTTGGTGCTGGGCTTCCTGGAGCTGCAGGCAAGCCAGGCGCAGGGCCGGTTTCACATCGAGCTCGAGGAGTGGCTCGCAAGCGCGACCCGCATCTCTCGCGGCAGCGTCCAGGCCGAAGGCGAGCAGAGCGTCCCGGCCTATGCCGAAGCGGTCCTGGAACACACGGCCGAGGGCCTCGACGGTCTGGTCCGCAGCCTGCGGCGCAGCGAGGACAGCCGGGAAGCGACGACCGCGCTCGGTGCGATGCTGGCCGACCGGCTGGGCGTCCTGGCCGAGACGATGAGCGCCCAGCAGACCCTGCTTGCCCATCTGGCGGAGCAGTCGATCCTGCTTCAGCGGGCCTTCGAGCGGCTCTCCGAACGCTCCGACGGCGGCGACCGCGAAGCGTCCTTGGGCCATCAGCGCAATATCGAGGCCCAGCTCTCCGCTCTGGTGGAGGAGAGCGCCCGCCATCGGGCTCTGCTCGGCAGCCAGCTTCAGGCCATGATCGGCCAGCTCACCGACCGTCCAGACAGCGCAAACGGCGATGCCGTGCTGGCCCACCAGCGGAACATCGAAACGCTGCTTTCCCATCTGGTCGAGGAGAGTGCGCGAAATCGCACGTCGGTCACCGAAGAGCTGCGGGGCGTCGTCAGCCAGCTGGCGAGCCGCGTGGATGGTACCGACAATGCCGCCCTGCTGGCGCACCAGCGCAATGTCGAGGCCATGCTGTCCAACCTGGTCGAGGAGAGCGCCCGCAGCCGCGCCATGCTGTCCAGCGAACTGCATGCCGTCGTCGATCGGCTCGCTGCCCGGCCGCAGAGCGGCGACAACGCAGCCCTGCTCGCCCATCAACGCAACATCGAGGGTCTGCTGACGCGGCTGCTGGAAGACGGCGCGCGCAACCGTCAGGCCCTTGCGGAGGACCTCCGCGGCGAGCTGCGGCTCCTGGCGCGCGCGATCGCGTCGCCGGCGCGAACCGCCGGCCCGCCGTCGCAGAGCGAGGCCTAGGGTCCGATGGCGGCACTGTCCTCCCGCCACCGGTCCAGCGCCACCGACTACACCTGGCCGGGCTACGTCGACGCCCTCACGACCCTGCTGATGGTGCTGGTCTTCATGCTGTCGATCTTCAGCGTCGCGCAGTTCACGCTGTCGGACGCGCTGACCAACCGCGACACGGCGATCGACCAGTTGGGCCGGCAGGTGAGCGAGCTTGCAAACCAGCTGTCGGCCGAGAAGAGATCCAACCAGAGCCTGCAGAAGGACATCGAGCAGCTCTCCGTCCAGATCCGCCAGACGCGCGCCGAGCGTGATCGGCTGGACGCCAGCCTTGCCGCCGAGCGCCGGACCGGCGACGCCCTCAAGGTCGAGCGCGACCAGCTGAGCGAGCGCCTGACCTCGATGCTCGCGGAGCGGGATCGGCTGAGCGCTGCGTTGCAGAGCGCGACCAGCGCCGCCGAGATCAAGAGCACCGACTTCCAGAAGGAAATCGAACGCCAGCGGCTCGAGCTGACGCGGTTGGCGGCCTCGCTCGCCGCCGCCAACGAGGAGAAAGGCAAGCTCTTCTCCGATCTCAGCGAGGAGCAGAAACTCGCCGCCGAACAGAAGGCCGCCGTGGTGCGGCTGACGGCCGAGCTGTCGGCTCTGAAGGACGAGCTGGCGCGCCTCAATGTCGCGCTCGAGTCGGCCGATGCCAAGGCCAAGGAGCAGCAGGTCCAGATCGTCGATCTCGGCCAGAAGCTCAACCGGGCGCTTGCCAGCAAGGTCGAGGAGCTGGCGCGCTATCGCTCGGAGTTCTTCGGCAAGCTGCGCGAGGCGCTGGCCGGCCAGCGCGACGTGCAGATCGTCGGCGACCGCTTCGTCTTCCAGTCGGAGGTGCTCTTTCCCTCCGGCTCGGCGGTGCTGCAGCCGGGCGGCGAGAAGCAGCTCGCCAGCGTTGCCCAGAGGCTTGTCGAGATCGCATCCCGGATCCCCAGGGACATCAACTGGGTCCTGCAGGTCGACGGCCACACCGATACCAAGCCGATCAACACCGCGGCTTTTCCCTCCAACTGGGAACTGTCGGCGGCCCGGGCCATCGCCGTGGTGAAATTCCTGCACAGCCAGGGCATCCCCAACGACCGACTGGTCGCCGCCGGTTACGGCCAGTACCAGCCGCTGTCGGCCATCGACACCGCCCGCAACCGGCGCATCGAACTGAAGCTCACCAGCCGCTAGGCCTAAAGAAGGCCAAGTCGCTTCAGTTCCGCTGCCATTTCCGCCGGCATGTCGCCGGTGTCGCCGCTCGACAGGTCGGGCGGCGCGCGTTCCGGTTCGAGGTAGCGCCAGCCCTGGAAGGCCTTGCAGGCCCGCGGCGCGGTCGGCACCAGGGTGCGCTTGACCTTGATGCGGCAGTATTTCCGGGCCTCCTCGCGGTCGAAATCCTCGTCGAAACCGACCAGCTCCTGGCGACAGCGAATGACGCCGCGCACCACCCAGTAGAGCGAGCCGCCGGCCAGAAGATCCTCGGACCGCCGCGGCGTGTTCCGGGTATAGACCCAGTGCGGCGAGCGTGGACTCTGCCGCCGCTGCCGGCGCCGCGCCGCCTGGACTTGCTTCATGTGGGCGAGGTCGTCGACCCCGACCGCCAGCTTGATGAGATGCAGCGCCATGGTCTGCGCTTAGAACGCAATCCGGGACGGCTCAAGGCGCCGCTATCCACAGCGTGTCGCCCGCGCCACAGTCGGGGAACATTCCCAACGCCCCCGCCAGTCTCCACAGTGTCTGCACAATCGGCGGACTAGACTCCGCCCGCTTGGAGTGGGGGATCTGATGAATAGGTCGACGCTGGCTGCCCTGGTCGTGGCCTTGATGCTGGGATCCGGCATCGCCGGCTACCTGATCGGAAAACCGGGAGACACTCTCGACCGATCAGCAACGCCCCCCGCCGTCGCAGCGCTGCCCCAGGCGCCGGCGGCACCGCCAGCGCCGGCAACCGCCTCGATGGCGCCGATACCGATCGCTCAGCCGCCCGCGGCGCCCGGCGAGCCCCTGGCCTACCGCCGCCTGGCGATCGACAACGCCCGCGCCGAGGGCGAGGCGTGTCTCGCCTTCAACAGGCCGCTGGCAACCGGCGACGTGAAGTACGCCGACTACGTGCGCATCGAACCGGACGTGAAGTCGGCGCTGCGCGTCGTCGACGACCGCCTGTGCATCGGCGGCCTTTCCTACGGTCAGGACTACAAGGTGAGGCTGCTCGCCGGCCTGCCCGGCCGCGACGGCTTGAAGCTCGAGACGGAGCGCGCGGTGGACGTTGCCCTCGGCGCCCGACCGGCGGTCGTCACGCTGCCGGGCAAGGGCTTCATCCTGCCGCGCGGTTCGGTGGCCGGCCTGCCGATCACCACGGTCAACGTCTCCAAGGTCGGAGTCGCCGTCTATCGCGTCAACGAACGTGCCATCGATCGCTTCGCCGCCGACCGCTACGAGGCGACCTTCCCCGGCTCGGAGCCGATCACCGAGTCGTGGTCGCTGCGCGGCTGGCTGAACGGCTCGAACGGCGCCGAGCAATGGCGCGGCACCATGGAGGTGCGCAACGTCGCCAACCAGCCGGTCACGACCGCCTTCCCGATCCGCGAGACGGTCAAGGACTGGAAGCCCGGCGCGTATTTCGTGGTGGCCTGGAACGCCGCCACCCCGCCCGCCGCCGACGGCGACGACGACTCCGACGCCGGCTCGCTGTCGGGCACGTGGGTGATCGACACCGACATCGCGCTGACGACCTTCACCGGCGTCGACGGCCTCGCCGTGTTTGCCCGTTCGCTGCAGAGCGCCCAGCCGCTGGCCGATCTGGAAGTCGTGCTGCTGTCGCGCGGCAACGAGCCGATCGCCAAGGCGCGGACCGCTGCCGACGGGCGGGCCGCCTTCGCGGCCGGACTGCTGAAGGGCCGCGGCGCGGCCGAGGCGTTCGCCGTGATGGCCTCGGACGCCGCCCGCCAGGAATTCTCGCGCATCGAACTCACCAAGGCGCCCTTCGATCTCTCCGATCGCGGCATCGACGGCCGCGCCCAGCCCGGACCGGT
>JAIETA010000058.1 GCA_019745575.1 Reyranella sp.
CGTCCTTCCCTGCGAACGGCATCGAAAACCTCATGGGTTCACTCCTCCAGAGTGTTACCCATGTCTCCGACCACCTGTTACCCATCTCCCCGGTCCATACAGCGGTGAAGAGGAGCATGATCAGAGAAGATCCCTGATAAGGCCGACCAGTGGCAGGTCGGCGGGCGGCATGGGATGGCGGGCAAGCTCGATCGGGGCCACCCATTTCAGCGCCTGGCCCTCGCGCGGCCGCGGCACGCCCTGCCACTTGCGGCAGACGAAGACCGGCATCAGCAGGTGGAACGTCTCGTAGCCGTGGCTGGCGAAGGCGATGGGCGCGAGACAGCTCGTCGCCGTCTCGATGCCGAGCTCCTCGTGCAGTTCGCGCACCAGCGCCTGCTCAGGCGTCTCGCCGGGATCGACCTTGCCGCCGGGAAACTCCCACAGGCCTGCCATCGACTTGCCGGCCGGGCGCTGGGCGATCAGGACGCGGCCGTCGACGTCAACCAGCGCCACGGCGGCCACCAGCACGAGCGGCCGGCTACCGAGCGGCGGCGGGCCGCCCGGACACTCCACGTCGAAGGCGTCCGCGCTCACGCGGGCCGCTCAGGAACGGTAGCTGCCGTTGATGTCGATGTAGCCGTGCGTCAGATCGCAGGTCCACACGGTGGCGCGGCCGCGGCCGATGCCGAGGTCGATGTCGATCACGATGTCGCTGCCCTTGATATGGCGCACGACCGGCGCCTCGTCGTAGTTGGGCACGACCTGGCCGCCGTCGGTGATGCGCACACCGCCGATCGAGATGCGCAGCTTGTCGCGATCGGCGCGCTCGCCCGACTTGCCGACCGCCATGACGATGCGGCCCCAGTTGGCGTCCTCGCCGGCGATCGCCGTCTTGACCAGCGGTGAGTTGGCCACCGCCAGGCCGATCTTGCGCGCCGCCCCGTTCGATGAGGCGCCGCCGACATTGATGGTCACGAACTTGGTGGCACCCTCGCCGTCGCGGGCGAGCAGCTGGGCCAGCTCGATCAGCACCTCGTCGAGGGCACGCTTGAAATCGACCAGGACGGGATCGTCGGCCTCCTCGATCGGCGCGTGGCGGGCGGCGCCGGTGGCGACCAGGAGGAGCGTGTCGCTGGTCGACGTGTCGCCGTCGACGGTCACGCAGTTCAGCGACTTGTCGGCGGCGTCGGTCAGCAGCTTCTGCAGCACGCCGGCCGGAACCTTGGCGTCGGTGAAGACGAAGCCCAGCATGGTCGCCATGTCGGGCGCGATCATGCCCGAGCCCTTGAGGAAGCCGTTGATGGACACCGTCCGTTCGCCGATCTTGGCCTGGCGCGTGGCGAGCTTGGGGAAGGTGTCGGTCGTCATGATGGCGGCGGCCGCGGCGGCCCAGCCGTCGTCGCGGGCCGACTTGATCAGCGTCGGCACGACGGCGGCGATCTTCTCCCAGTCGAGCGGCTGGCCAATCACGCCGGTCGAGGCCATGAACACCTCGTTGCGCGGGCAGCCCAGCGCCTGGGCGATGGCGCGCGTGCTCTCCTCGACCGCCTTGTCGCCCGCCTTGCCGGTGAAGGCGTTGGCGTTGCCGGCATTGACGACGATCGCCCGCACCTTGCCGCGCGCCAGGTTCTTGCGGCACCAGTCGACCGGCGCCGAGCAGGTCTTGGAGCGGGTCAGGACGCCTGCGATGGTGGCGCCGGCCGGCACCAGCGCCAGCAGGACGTCGTCGCGGTCCTTGTAGCGCACGCCGGACCGCGCGGCTCCAAGCTTGACGCCGGCGATGCGAGGCAGCGTCGGCGTCGTCTTGGGCGCGAGCGGCGATTGGGCGTGCGTGACGGCCATGGAACTCCCCTTGCGGAGGCCGGGTTGATCCCGGCCCGTCCGAACGGGGGAGACTACACCAGAAACGCCAGAAAAAGTGAGTTCTACTTGGTGGCGGCCGGTGGCGTGGCCGGCGGGCGGGCCGGCGCGGCCGGCGTCGCGGGCTTGGCCGGCGCGGCCTCGGCCTTGCTGCCGTCGACGTTGAATTTCTCGATCTTGGCGCCCGACCGCAGCAGATCGATCTGGGCCGTCACCGCCTCGCGGGCCATCTCCTCGCGCAGCTGGTCGGCCATTTCCTCGAAGGCCGGCGGCGGCGCCTTGCGGCGGTCCTCGATCAGGATGACGTGGTAGCCGAACTGGGTCTTTACCGGCACCTCGGTCAGCTCGCCCTTCTTGAGCGCGAAGGCTGCCTCGGCGAACTCCTTCACCATGTCGCTCTTCTTGAACCAGCCGAGGTCACCGCCTTCGGCGCCCGAGGCCTTGTCGGTCGACTTCTCCTTGGCCAGTTTGTCGAAGGCGCCGCCCTTCTTGAGTTCGGCGATCAGCGCCTTGGCCTCGTCTTCCGTCGAGACCAGGATATGGCGCGCCTGCACCTCTTCCTCGCTCGGGATCGACTTCAGCCGCTCCTCGTAGCGCTGCTGCAGCTTCTCGGCGGTGACCCGGCGGGCGATCTCGCGCTGGATCCAGAAATCCTGCAGCACCTGCTCCTCGACGAAGGCCAGGCGGCGCTTGAAGGCGGGATCCTCGTTGACCTTGGTCTTCTTGCTCTCCTGGACCACCAGCTTGCTGTCGATCAGCCGGTCGAGCAGCGCGGGGAACACCGCCTGCAGCGGCATGTTGCGGAACTGCGCCGGCAGCGACTGCTGCGCCACCTCGAGCTCCGACAGCCGGACCGGCTGGCCGTTCACGGTGGCCACGATGGGATCCTTGAGCGCCGGGGTCGCCTGTGCCGGCGGCTTCGCGGCGGCTGGCTGCGCGGCGGCCGGCTTGGGGGCCGCCGCCGGCGGGGCGACCGGTGCCGCCGGATTGACCGGCTTGGCGGCCGGCGCGGGTGCGGGCTGGGTGGCCGGCGGCTGCTGAGCGGCGGCGGGACCGCCCAGCGCGGCGACTGCGCAACACAGGGCGGCGAGGCGCAGGACGTGCGGGCGATGGCTCATGACGGGCTCCGGAATCATGTCTCGAGGACGGACAAGGCAGCGCGAACCGTTTACACAGGCCACCTCGGCCCAAGCAAGCACTGCCTCGAATTGGCGCCGGTCTGATGGCGGTCAATTGCGGCACTTTTCCGTGAGCATCGCGTCGACGGCGGGGCGGCGGTTGCAGTCACCGGGCCGTGCGTTGACACTGGCCGGCACGCTCTCTATCTCTGACGGGGATGGCGGGCCGAAGTGCCCGCCTAAGTCATTAGAATATCGAGGTTTTCATGTTCGGGGCGCTTGCCCGAAGCCTGTTCGGGACGGCCAACGACCGCATCGTCAAAGGCTTCGACAAGCCGGTGGCGAAGATCAACGCGCTCGAGCCTGAGTTCGCCAAGCTGTCCGACGCGGAGCTGCGCGGCAAGACGGTCGAGTTTCGCGAGCGCCTTGCCAAGGGCGAAACGCTGGACGGCCTGCTGGTCGAGGCGTTCGCCGTGGTGCGCGAGGCGGCCAAGCGCACGCTCGGGCAGCGCCACTTCGACGTGCAGCTCAAGGGCGGCATGGTGCTGCACCAAGGCAAGATCGCCGAGATGAAGACCGGTGAAGGCAAGACGCTGGTCGCCACGCTCCCGGTCTACCTCAACGCCCTCGAGGGCAAAGGCGTCCATGTCGTCACGGTGAACGACTACCTCGCGCGTCGCGACTCGGAGTGGATGGGCCAAGTCTACCGCTTCCTCGGCCTCAGTGTCGGCGTCATCGTCCACGACCTCGACGACGAGCAGCGCAAGGCGGCCTACGCCTGCGACGTCACCTACGGCACCAACAACGAGATCGGCTTCGATTACCTGCGCGACAACATGAAGTACCGCCTCGACGCCATGGCGCAGCGGCCCTTCAACTACGCCATCGTCGACGAGGTCGACTCGATCCTGATCGACGAGGCGCGCACGCCGCTGATCATCTCGGGGCCGGCCGAGGATTCCTCGGAACTCTACCGCCGCGCCGACACGGTCATTCCGCGACTCAAGGCCGAGCACTACGAAAAGGACGAGAAGAACCGCACCGTCGTGCTGACCGACGCCGGTGTCGAGGCGGTCGAGGAAATCCTGCGCGGCGACGGCCTACTGGCCGAGGGCGTCACCCTCTATGCCCCGACCATGGTCTCGGTGCTGCACCACGTGACGCAGGCGCTGCGCGCCCACAAGCTGTTCGCCAAGGACGTCGACTACATCGTCAAGGACGGCCAGGTCGTCATCATCGACGAGTTCACCGGCCGCATGATGTCGGGCCGGCGCTACTCCGAGGGCCTGCACCAGGCGCTCGAGGCCAAGGAGAAGGTCGAGATCCAGCGCGAGAACCAGACGCTGGCCTCGATCACCTTCCAGAACCTCTTCCGCATGTATCCCAAGCTGGCCGGCATGACCGGCACGGCCCTCACCGAGGCGGCGGAGTTCGCCGAGATCTACCGGCTCGAGGTGGTCGAGATTCCGACCAACGTGCCGGTCGCGCGCAAGGATGCCGACGACGAGATCTATCGCACGCTCGCCGACAAGGCGCGGGCCATCGTCAAGCTGATCGAGGAGTGCCGTGGCCGCCAGCAGCCGATGCTGGTCGGCACGGTGTCGATCGAGAAGTCGGAGGCGCTGTCGGAGGCGCTGAAGAAGGCCGGCATTCCGCACAACGTCCTGAACGCCCGCTTCCACGACCAGGAGGCGGTGATCGTGGCCCAGGCCGGCCGGCCGGGCTCGGTCACCATCGCCACCAACATGGCCGGCCGCGGCACAGACATCCAGCTCGGCGGCAACGTCGAGATGCTGGTCAAGCAGAGCGAACCCGAGATCGCCGCCAGGTTCCCCGGCGACTCCGACGAGGCGCAGGCGGCGCGCAAGGCCGAGATCGACCGCATCGCGGCCGAGATCCGCGCCGGCGTCGAGCGCGACCGCGAGATCGTGCTCAAGGCGGGCGGCCTCTACGTGGTCGGCACCGAACGCCACGAGAGCCGGCGTATCGACAACCAGCTCAGAGGCCGCTCGGGCCGCCAGGGCGACCCCGGCGCCTCGAAGTTCTTCCTCTCCCTGGAAGACGACCTGATGCGCATCTTCGGCAACAACAAGGTGCTCGACTGGGTGCAGAAGAAGGGCATGGCCGACG
>JAIETA010000302.1 GCA_019745575.1 Reyranella sp.
CCGCGGCGGCTGTGACGCGCCGGTCGCGCCGGCAAAGCCCGGTACGACCGACGCGGCCGGCTCGTCGCGCGGCCAGCGCATGAAGGCGAACACCCAGAGCAGGATCAGCGGCACGATCGAACCGATGCCGGTCAGGGTGAGCAGGATGGCGCCGAGCCCGGTCCAACCCGGCAGGCCCGCCTTCTCGACGATGCGCCAGGCCATCCAGGCGGCGAACACCGTGCCGATCAGCGCAAAGGCGCCGGTGAGGCCAAAGAAACCCATCAGGGCCGCGATCTCCGCGCCCATCATCCTAGCGCCGTCCCGGGGGCGAGGCTTCGCCGGCCGGCCAGGCGCTGAAGGCCAGCACGGCCATGACGATGAAAGAGCCGATCACCGGCACGAGATGGAACAGCGACAGCGCACCGGAGAAGCCGGCGCGCGTGCAGATGCGCCAGGTCGGGATGATCAGCACCAGGGCCAGCAGCAGATGCGCGATCAGGAACAGCGACAGCACGAACGAGCCGACCCCGAGGATCCAGGTCATCGGATTCTCTATCATCTCAGGCCAGCGCCACGACTTCGATCTCGACCATGACGTCGCGCGGCAGGCGCGCCACTTCGACGGTCGAGCGGGCGGGCGGGGTGGCGCCGAAATACTCCGGCCGGCCGTAGACCTCGTTCATGGCGGCGAAGCTGTCCATGCTCTTCAGGAACACCGTGGTCTTGAGCGAGCGGTCGAGATCGCTGCCCGCCGCCTTCAGCACGGCGCGCAGGTTGCGCAGCACCTGGTGCGTCTGCTCGGCGATGCCGCCGGCCACGATGTTGCCGGTCGCCGGATCGAGAGGGATCTGGCCCGCGCAGAAGACCATGCCGTTGGCCACGATCGCCTGCGCGTAGGGACCGAGCGCCTTGGGGGCCGCCTCTGTCTGGATCGCCTTCTTGCCGTTCGCCACTGTGTGCTCCCGCTGAGAGAAGGAAAGACGCTAGCACAGGCCCGTTTGCTTGACAGGTGGCCCGGCAACCAGTATCCGCGCCTTCTTCGGGCCCCGGGGCGGTTGATTGGGGGGCTGTAGCTCAGCTGGGAGAGCGCCTCGTTCGCAATGAGGAGGTCAGGGGTTCGATCCCCCTCAGCTCCACCAACCGCCCCTTCTACCGACCGAATCATCAACCGACCATCCTGCTGGTCTGCCAGCGTATCGCGCGGCACTATCGCGGGCGATGAGCCGACCGAGACGCCCCACGCCCGCCGCCCTGGGCCTCAGCGCCGCCGAAGCGGCGGTGTTCCGCAAGCTCACGACGCCCGAGCGCATCCAGGCCTTCGTGACGGCGCTCAGGACCAACTTCGAACGCGGCGGCGACACCCTGCTGTCGGTCCGCCGCGTCATCGCCCGCCGCCATGCCCACTGCATAGAAGCCGCCTTCGTCGCCGCCTGCGGCCTGTGGCTGCTGGGCGAGCCGCCGCTTCTGATGGATCTGCAGGCCGAGGGCGACTCCGACCACGTCGTGGCGCTGTTCCGCCGCGACGGCTGCTGGGGCGCCATCTCGAAAAGCAACCACGTGTGGCTGCGCTGGCGCGATCCGGTCTACCGCTCGCCGCGCGAGCTGGCGATGTCGTACTTCCACGAATACTGCGCCGACGAACGCAAGACGCTGCGCACCTATTCCCGCCCCTTCGACCTCAGCCGCTTGCCAACGGCGATGTGGATCACCAATTCCGAGGAATGCTGGGAGGCCGGCGCGCGGCTCGACGATTCGCGCCACTACCGGCTGATCACCCGGGCACAGGCCCGCCGGCTGGCGCCGCGCGATGCGACGGAGCGGCGGGCCGGCGACCTGGTCCAGTTCGAAAGCCGCGACCGCCGGACGGCGCGGAAGTACTGAGGAACGCCGCGATGAAACGCCTGATGGTCCTGCTGCTTCTCGCCACGATCGGCGCGAGCCCCGCCGCCGCCCAGATCCCCGCCGAGTGGCAGAGCGCGGCGCAGGCCGTCATCGGCGAACTCGAGCGCGACACGCCGCAGGCCGCCAAGCCGTGGGGCCAGGAGCTGACGCAGGGCTGGCACCTGGCGCGCGCCTGGCGGCGGCACAACAACGGCAATGTCGAGATCATCCTGGCCGAATACCTCGCCTTCGTCGCGCTGTGCCGCCGCGGCTGCGGCGGCAGCACGATCGAGGGGCAGGGCTATATCGCGGTGGCCGAGCAGGTGAAGGCGCTGCGCAACCAGAATGGCGGGCCCTACGGCGTGGCCGCCAACGCCCATGCCTGGCTGGCCGGCCTCGCCGACCCGAGCGGTGCGGCGCAGAAGAACGCCGCCCTCTGGGGCAAGGACCTCGACATGGCCGCCGCCGACTTCGCCACCGGCAACGTCTATGCGCTGGCCTGGCTGCTGGCGCGCAACCGGGCGACGCCGGCCGAGCAGGCCGAAGCCTTCGCCCGCTTCGCCATCTTCGTGCAGGGCAAGGCCTGGATCGGCAACCGCTGCCTCGACATCTCGAAGGTGGCGACGGTGCTCGACGCCCCGCCGCAGATCGACGCCTGCAAGTAGCAAACAGGCAGACCGGCGGAGGCAACAAAAAGGGGGCGCCGGGCGCCCCCTTTTCCATCGTTCCGGAAGCCGCTACTCGGCCGCGATCGCGTCCTGCACGAACTTCTTGGCGTCGAAGTCCTCGGCGACCTTGAGGTCGTGGCCCAGCATCTGCTCGATGTCGATCTTGGCGTATTCCATGACGCCCATGTCGCCCAGCGCCTTCTGCACCTTCGGCCCGAACAGGCCGATCTCCTTGAGGATCGGCACGATGCGGGTGAACAGCCGGGTGCGGAACTGCTGCATGGCGCCCGACTGGTAGGCATATTCCATGAGCTTGTCGACCGGCAGGCCCGACCGCATCCAGACCTCGGCCTGGTTGAAACGGTCGCGCATGAAGTAGAGCGCTTCGACCACGAACTCCTCGCGCTCGGCGCGCTCGGCATCCGAGATGTGCGGGTAGTACTCGCGCAGCGCCATGCGGCCGAACGTGACGTGGCGCGCCTCGTCCTGCATGACGTAGGCGTTGACCGCGCCGGCCAGGTTGTTCTTCGCCGTGTCGCGGATGCGCTGGAAGGCGGCAAGCGCCAGACCCTCGATCAGCACCTGCATGCCGAGGTAGGTCATGTCCCAGCGCCGGTCGGTCAGCGTCTGCTCGAGCAGCTGCTTGAGCGACGGCGTGATCGGGTAGGCGGCCTTGAACTTCTCGTGGATCAGCCGCTTATAGCTTTCGACGTGGCGCGCCTCGTCCATGACCTGCGTGGCGGCGTAGAACTTGGCGTTCATGTCGGGAACGGTGTTCACGATCTTGGCGGTCGCGATCAGCGCGCCCTGCTCGCCGTGCATGAACTGGCAGATGGAATGGCACTGCAGGTTGAAGCGCAGCCAGTCCTTCTCCTTGTCGGTCATCTTCTCCCAGAACGGCGAGCCGTAGATCGGGATGGTCTCGTCGGCCATGCCCATCGGGTTGCCCTCGTACAGCTCCTGCTTCCAGTCGATGCGGGTCGAGGTGTCCCACTGCTGCTGCTTGCCCTTCTCGTAGAGGTTCAGCAGGTCGGCCGAGCCGTCGTCGTATTCCCAGTTGAAGGCGATTTCGGTGGCGCCGTCGAACTTCCACTCCGTGACGTCGACCGGCAGCTGATAGATTTTCTGCGTCGTCATTGGCCCTTGCCTCCTGGCGCTGAACGCTGTCCCATTGACCCGCGGAGCGGCAAACATGACGCTCCGTTCATTTTTCTGGCGGGACGCTAACACAGTCTGTTAGGAGAGTCCCGCACGGAATACGCACGGCAAATGAACGCGGATTTAGCAATGGCCTACCATCAGCTGCGCATCGCCAAGATCGTCCAGGAGACGCCCGATGCGCGCTCTTTCATCTTCGAGATTCCCGCCGATCTGGCCGAAAAATTCCGCTACCGGGCCGGCCAGTTCCTGACCTTCCGCGTGCCGCACGCCGACGGCGCCTTCAACCGCTGCTATTCGCTGTCCAGCGCCCCCGAGACCGACGGCCTGCCCAAGGTCACGGTCAAGCGGGTGGCCGGCGGCAAGGGATCGAACTGGTTCCACGACGCGCTCAAGGAGGGCGGCACGCTGGACGTGCTGCCGCCGGCCGGCCGCTTCGTGCTGGGCGACGGCACCGCCCCCCTGCTGCTGTTCGGCGGCGGCAGCGGCATCACGCCCATGATGTCGCTGATCAAGAGCGCACTCAAAAGCGGCGGGCGGCGGATGCGGCTGTTTTATGCCAACCGCGACAAGCCCTCGATCATCTTCGACGCGGAGTTCGCGGCACTCGCCAAGGCCCACCCCGGCCGGCTGGAAGTGATCCACCACCTCGACGCCACAGAAGGCTTCGCCAAGCCCGCCCACATCCTGGCGGCGCTCAAGGGCTTCGAGGACGCGGAAGCCTATCTCTGCGGGCCCGGGCCGTTCATGACCCTGGTCGAGAACACCCTGCTCGGCGCCGGCCTGCCGCGCGAGCGCGTCCGCCTCGAACGCTTCGAGGCCTCGGGCAACGATGCCGTGCCGGTCGAGACGGCCGCGGAAGGCGACGTCGTGCCGGCCGAGATCACGATCCACTTCGAGGGCAAGACGCACAAGGTGCCCTACCAGAAGGGCCAGACCATCCTGGTGGCGGCGCGCGCCGCCGGCCTCAATCCGCTGTCGTCGTGCGAGGAGGGCTTCTGCGCCTCGTGCGCGGCCAAGCGCCTGAAAGGCAAGGTCGTGCTGGCCAAGAACGACATCTACACGGCCGACGATCTCGCCAACAACTGGATCCTGACCTGCCAGGGCCGCTGCTTCGGGCCCGAGGTCGAGATCACCTATGACGTCGTCTGAGGGCGACGTGGTGTAGGCGGAAGAAAGATCCCTCGCAAATGCTCGGGATGACGGCCGCGGGCCGTCACTCCGCCGCGATCGCCTTCTCGACGAACATCTTGCGGTCGAACTCCTCGGCCACCTTGCCGTCGTTGGCGAGCTGCTCGGTGACGTTGATGTCGGCGTACTCCATCACGCCCATCTCGGTGAAGGCCTTGCGTACGCGCGGGCCCCACAGGCCGATGTCCTTCACCGTCGGCACGACGCAGCTGAACAGCCGGCCGCGGAACGAGTTCATCTGCTT
>JAIETA010000275.1 GCA_019745575.1 Reyranella sp.
GGACGATCGTCCCGGGCTCGGGCCCCTCGAACAAGGTCTTGGCCTTGCCCTCGTAGATGCGGCGGCGGCGGGACATTCTCTACTCCTGCGCGGGCGACCGGGGTCGCCCGCCGAACGGCGCCAAGGTTGGCGGCCGGAATATGGCGGAAGTCCCATGCGCCGGTACTGGGGAAAAATCCATTGAAAAAGATGACGCACTCGTCATATTGACGCTCCCCTTGGAGGTACCGCGATGGCCCAGCAGATCACCTACGACAAGGCCTACGACACCGTGGCCCCTGAGGACTTCCCGGCGATGCTCGAGGTGCCGCGCTACGGCCGCCGCACCACGGCCTTCGACGGCATCATCTCGGCCACCCACGACCATTTCTGGGATCCGCTGGACAAGAGCTACATCGACTACAGCCAGCCGTTCGACATGTCCAAGACGCCGATCGTGCCGCTGGACATGGTCGTCGAACTCAAGAGCGCCGTGGCCGACCGCCTGGACGACCGGCAGAAGATCCAGCTCGCCAACGACGTCACCCATTGGTCGGTGTCGAACCTGCTGCACGGCGAGCAGGGCGCGCTGTCGCTGTCGGCCAGCCTCTGCCACATCCTGCTCGACCCGGGCGCCCAGGAGTACGCCGCCAACCAGGCGCGCGAGGAAGCCCGCCACGTCGCCGGCTTCACCCGCTACATCGCCACGCGCTGGGGCGATCCGCTGCCGGTCGGCAAGACCATCGCCACGGTGCTGAACGACCTGGTGAGCACGCCCGAGGTCTACAAGAAGATCGTCGGCATGCAGATGCTGATCGAGGGGCTGGCGATGGGCTCGTTCGCGACGCTGAACGCCAAGACCAACGACCCCGTGCTGCGCCGGCTGGTGCAGCTGGTGATGAGCGACGAGGCCTTCCATCACCGGTTCGGTCGCATCTGGGCGGCCAAGACGATCAGGCACCTGAGCGAAGAGGAGCACAAGAAGGTCGAGGACTGGGCGGCGCAGCTCTTTCAGATGCTGCTGTTCAACCTGATCAACGCCGAGCAGAAGCAGGTGATCTACGCCAAGTACGGCCTCGACTGGCAGTGGGTGCGCGACTCGATGAAGGAGGCGTTCACCGACGACGACCGCCGCGCCCAGCTCAAGGAGAGCACCAACATCTTCCGCGTGCTGATCAAGACGCTGCTGCATGCCGGCATCATCACGCAGCGCACCGCACCGCTCTACGCCGTGTGGGTCGACATGAAGGAGCTCGAGGCCGAAGGCGAGGGCATTCCGGGCGACGTCGTGGCCGAGGAGATGCTGGTGGTGCTGCGCGAGATCAACGCCAAGCGCCGCCGCATCACGTCGAAGGACGTGGCGGCAGCGGCGTCGTAGTCCGGAAAGCTAGGGCTTCCTCGCCAGCACGAGGGCCGTGAGCCCGGCCAGCCGGTTGTAGGGAAACAGCGGCAGTTCGGCGGCGCAGGCGGCACTGAGCAGTCCGTTGGCCAGGGCGCCGTGCTTTCTGAGACTGGAACGCGGCTCGGTCGTGTCACGACCGGCCAGCCGCACCGCCGCGGCCAGCGGAAAGACCAGGCCGAAATAGTAGGCGCCGCGCACGACGGCGAGACCCGCGTCGCGCATCGCCGCCTCGATGCCGGGCAGACGGTAGCGCCGCTTGTGTTCCAGGAAGACGTCGTGGCCGCTCCACAGGAACGGGAAGGCCGGCACCGTGACCAGGAAATGCGCGCCGGACGGCACCTTTCCGGAATAGAGGCGCAGCAGGCCGCGGTCGTCGTCGACATGCTCCAGCACGTCCATCATCAGCACGAGATCGCAGTCGGTCGCGCCGCAGTCGCGGCGGTAGAGCACCGGCTTGCCGGCGGCCTGCGCGTCGCGCTCCTCGGCGTAGCCGGTGTCGACGCAGAGGGCCGCCTCGGCGCCGGTCTCGGCCAGCAGGTGGCGGGAGAAGAAGCCGGAACCTGCCCCGACGTCGAGAATGCGCCGCGGCGCCAGCCCGCCGACGGCGCGGCGGAGCGCGGCGGCCTTGGCGCGGTAGTACCAGTGCCGGCCGATGTCGGCGCCGAGGATGTCCTCTTCCTTGAGATCCATCGCCCGCCGTCAGCCCTCCGGCGGTTGGGCGGCCTCGTCCTCGTAGACGCCCTCGACGACATAGATCGGCCGCGCCTTGACCTCGAGGAAGAGGCGGCCGAGGTATTCGCCGATGATGCCGAGCGACAGCAGCTGGATGGCGCCCATCAGCAGGACGGCGATCAGCAGCGAGGCGTAGCCCGGCGTGTCGACACCGAGGATCAGCACCCGGGTGAGGATGAACAGGGCGTAGAGCACCGCGATGCCGGCGATGACCACGCCGACGTAGAACCAGGTGCGCAGGGGCACGGTCGAGAAGCTCACCACGCCGTCGATGGCGAAGTTCCACAGCCGCCAGAAGTTGAACTTGCTCTTGCCAGCCGCGCGCGCCGGCCGCTCGTAGGGCACGCCGATCGAATTGAAGCCGACCCAGGCGAACAGACCCTTCATGAAGCGGTTGCGCTCCGGCAGCTGACGCAGCACCTCCACGGCGCGCCGGTCGACCAGGCGGAAATCGCCGACATTGGGCGGGATGCGCACCGGCGACATCGAATTGAACACCCGGTAGAACCAGCCGGCCGACATGCGCTTGGCCGCCGTGTCGGAGTGGCGCAGTTCGCGCACGCCGTAGACCACGTCGTAGCCCTCGCGCCAGCGCGCCATGAAGGCGCCGATCAGCTCCGGCGGATCTTGCAGGTCGATGTCCATCGGAATGAGGACGTGGCCGCGGGCATGATCGATGCCGGCGGTCAGCGCCGCCTCCTTGCCGAAGTTGCGCGACAGGTTGACCACCCGGATGCGCCGGTCGTGGGCGCCGCGGTCGAGCAGGCATCCCAGCGTGTTGTCGCGCGAGCCGTCGTTCACGAACACGATCTCGAAGCGCAAGCCGTCGCGCTCGAGCTGGGCGGTGACGCTATCGAGGAACAGGTCGATCGACTCGTCCTCGTCGAACACCGGCACGACCAGCGACAGCAGCGGGTCGACCGGCCGCCGGGCCCGCTGCGCGGCGAGCTGGCGCTCCAGCGCGGTGCCGGTCGGTCTCGGTAGCGGAAAAGGTGAGTCGGGCAAGAACGAAGGCTCCGTCGAACGTCACACTGGCCCCTCGCCCCCCGAATCTCAAGGAATCAAAAGCCGTGGCGCGAATCAACCCCCAATTTCATGGGCGGGCCGGAGTCAGCGGAAGACGGCCTTGCCCTGCTGGGCGAGGCCGCCCCGCGGGTCGGCGATCCAGGTCGCCACCGAGCCATCGGGTTCGCGCCGCGCCCCGACCGTGAAGGCGGCGCCGGCAAAAACCGGCGAGAGGGCGCGGAACTCGAAACGGGCCGCGGTGCGGCCGGGATTTGAGCGGCGCGCCAGCTCCATCTGCAGCAGGCCCATCAGGGGGCCGTGCACGATCAGCCCGGGGTAGCCCTCGGTGCCGGTCACGTAGGGCTGGTCGTAGTGAATGCGGTGGCCGTTGAAGGTGAGCGCCGAGAAGCGGAACAGCAGCACGGGATCGGCCGCCACCGTGCGGTGCCAGGTGGCGTCGGCCGGCGCCGGCTTGGGCTCCCTGGCCTTCTCGCCCGGCCGGGCGGCCTCGCGATAGACGATGTCGTGTTCCTCGACGAACGACGGCCCGCGTGCACTCGCGATGGCGTGGCGGACGGTCACGAACACCATGGCGCCGGTCGAGCCGGTCTTGGGTTCGACCGACTTGATGGTCGAGGTGCGGGTGACCGTCTCGCCGATGCGGATCGGCTCGCCGTCGAAGCTGAACCGGCTGCCCGCCCACATGCGCCGGGGCAGCGGCACCGGCGGCAGGAAGTCGCCGCGTTCGGCGTGTCCGTCCGGCCCGATCTTGGACTGCGGTGCGGCGTCGAGGAAATAAAGCCAGTGCCAGAGCGGCGGCAGCGGGTCGCCGTTGCGCGGGTCGGGATCCTTCTCGTCGAACGTCGCGGCCAGCGCGCGGACCGGAAACGGCGCCACGAAATCCTCCACGGCCTGCGTCCGCCCGACCCAGTCCTTCAGCTTTTCCAGCGACATTCTGTAGGTTCCTCTCCCCGGCGGGCGACCTTGCCATCGCCGGGACGGGGTGGAAAGAGCAACTGGTCGTCGCTATATACCGCTGCCACGAGCCCAACCCGGAGCGGCCGATGACCACGTTCAATGATCGCGAGAAATCCTTCGAGAAGAAGTTCGAAAAGGACCAGGAACTGCAGTTCAAGGTCAACGCCCGCCGGAACAAGCTGCTCGGTCTGTGGGCGGCCGGCCTGATGGGCAAGAGCGGCGCCGACGCCGAGGCTTATGCCAAGACCGTCGTCATGGCCGATTTCGAGAAACCGGGCGACGACGACGTGATCGGCAAGCTGGTCAGCGACCTCGCCGCGGCGGGCAAGCCGACCGAGGATCACACCATCCGCAGGCAGGCGGAGCGGCTGGTCGACGAGGCCAAGAAGCAGGTGATGACGGAGTCGGCCTAGGCATCCCGCCGGGCGGCGTCAATCATGCCGAACAGGGCGGGTGTTTCACCGCTCTCTATTTTTTCGCGAGTGTGCCGGCGAGGCCCGTGTAGGTTTCGGGACGGAGGTTCCTGAGCCGTGCCTTCATCTCCGGGCTGATATCGAGGCCGTCGATGAAGGTGGCGAGATCCTCGAGCGTGACCTGCTTGCCGCGCGTGAGCGCTTTCAGTTTCTCATACGGCATCTCGACATTGGCGACGCGCAGCGCCGTCTGTATCGCTTCGGCGAGGACCTCCGGGTGTGCCTTGAGCGCGTCACGAAGTGCCGGTTCGTTCACGCTTATCTTGCCGAAGCCGCGCATGAGCGCGTGATAGGCGATCAGAGAATGTCCGAATGCAATGCCAAAAGTGCGTGCCACGGTGGAGTCCGAGAGATCGCGCTGCAAGCGTGAAATCGGCATCTTTCTCGAGAGGTGTTCGAAAAGCGCATTGGCGACGCCGAAATTTCCTTCGGCATTCTCGAAATCTATCGGATTCACCTTGTGTGGCATGGCCGACGAGCCGATCTCGCCGTCTTTCGGCTTCTGCGTGACCCAACCGTCCGAGATGTACCGCCACATGTCCTGCGACAGATCGAGGAGGATCGTATTGATGCGGCGGAGATTGTCGAACAT
>JAIETA010000264.1 GCA_019745575.1 Reyranella sp.
CGCTGCAGCACCCAGCCCGCCGCCGCGCCGATCAGCACGCTCATGGTGGCGAGCAGCGTGCTCTGCGTGACCGCCAGCCAGACGATGGCGGCGGCGGTGCAGCCGTTGATGACGACGCGCATGAAGGCGTAGCACACGGTCCAGGGCAGCAGCAGGTCGGCCCAGCTTCCCGGCGTGCGGCGGCCCACCCACAGCATGGCGAGGCCGGCGCTCAGCAGCTGCACCAGCGTGTAGGCCCAGGCGTCGAGCTGGGCGCCGTTCACGACATGGCGCGTCAGCAGCAGATAGACCGACCACAGGAGCGAGTTGCCGAGGGCAATGACGAGGACATGACCGCTCATTGCCGATCCCGGGGAACGGATCTCAGGTGCGGAAGCGCAGCAGCAGGTGATTGACGCCGTTCAGCTTGACGTAGAGGTCTTCGAACTGGCCGTAAAAGTCTTCCCACTGCGGCAGCCCACCCTGGGCGCCCAGCGCCGTATAGATCTCGGCGACCGACTTGCGGCCGTCGATCTGCGAGATGATGCGCGGCGCGAGCGGCGGCAGCTGGGCGCGCCACGGGAAGCCGTCGAGGTTGGCGATCAGCGGCGCGCCGGGCTGCAGCCCGGCTGCCAGCTTCTGCGCATCCATGTCGCGCAACACCGGAATGGCCGACGTGTCCTCCGGTCGGGCGACCGTGTCGAAGCCGGCGCGCGTGGCATAGAAGACGTGCGTGCGCAGATTGCCGGCCAGCCGTTCGGCGAACGCCGCGCGCTCGAGCAGCGGCAGCGAGCTCATCTGGCGCGCGATCACGGGGTCGCTCATGTAGGTGGCGGGCTCGTAACGCACCGGCTCGAGGAAGGCCACGACCCGCAGGCCCGATTCGGCCGCCATCGCGCCGATCTGGGGCACGGTGAAGGCGCGATCGCAACTGTGCAGCAGAAGATCGTAGAGACCGGCATCGCCGCCGGTGACATGGTCGTTGAGGTAGGGGTTGCGGCGGAACAGGTTGGTGGTGGGCAGGAAGCGCAGCAGGCGCTTGGCCATCGCCAGCCGGTCTTCCAGCGCCATCGACAGCGGCGCCAGGGTGCGAAGCATTTCCTGCAGCGGATAGACGCCGCTGCGGCCGTACTCGCCGTAGAGCATCACGCCGATGCCGCCGTCGGGCTGCAGGACGCTCGCGAGCGCACGCATGCCGAGGTCGGGCTCGGGCAGATGGTGCAGCACGCCGGTGCAGTCGATGTAGTCGAACTGGCCGATATTCATCACCGGCAGGTCGAGCAGCGAGCCGGTCAGGAACTGGATGTTGCGCAGGCCGCGTGCCTTGGCACGGGCTTCGCAGACCTGCCGCGAGGCGCTCGACAGGTCGAGATAGACGACTTCGCCGGGGCAGCGCCGGTCGGCGAGCTGCTGGGCGAGCATGATGCAGGAATCGCCGGTGCCGCCGCCCGCCACCAGGGCGCGGAAGGGCCGCGCGAAGTTGAGCCGGCCCGAGAAGAGATAGTGATTGATCTCCAGCACGTGGCTGGGCGTGCCGGTGATCAGCCGGATCGCCTCGTCGCGCGGGTCGCGGGGCGGGTACGGCAACGCCTCGTACTGTGCGCGGACGTCTTCCAACGGCGAAGGAACGGTCATTATGGCCTTGTTTCCTGGCGAGCGGGCCGCTACCCGGGGGACAGCAACGCCTGCCCCGGATTAGTGCAACAAATCGCCCGGCCATGAAAGGCTATTTCGGCATCGGAATAGAAGGTGCGAGCAAGGCCGTGAATGTCGGCACCTTGTTCCGGACCGCGCATGCCTTCGGCGCCTCCTTCGTGTTCACCCTGCGGGCGCAGTACAACCGCCGGGAGGGCGGGGCCAGCGACACATCGGACACGCCGCGGTCGGTGCCGACTTATCATTTCGCCGACCTGGAAGCCTTCCGCCTGCCGCTGGGCTGCCGGCTGGTCGGGATCGAGATCACCGACCAGGCCATCGAGCTGCCGAGCTTCCGCCACCCGCGGCAAGCGGCCTATATCCTTGGCGCCGAACGCGAGGGCCTGTCGGCTGACGTGCAGTCGCTCTGCGACTATGTCGTGAAAATTCCCACCCGGTTTTCGGTCAATCTCGGCGTCGCGGGCGCGCTGGTCATGTACGACAGGCTGCTGAGCCTGGGCCGGCACGCCCCGCGGCCGGTGGCCGAGGGGGCGCCCACCGAGTCCGCTCCACTGCCGGTATTCGGCGAACCGATCTACAAGCGCCGGCAGCGGATCCGGCAAAAAGCGCAGTTAAAACAGTAGCCTGGACGGCCGCGGTTGCGCCCGGCGGGCATGACGCCTATCTCAGCCGCCTTATGGCCGTCCTGCCCACCGAACCGCTCCAGATCGTCGAGCCGCCGCAGCCGGCGCGCGGCCGCAACGATCTGCGTCGCAATCTGGTCGGCCTGTCGCGTGACGATCTCGGGCAGACGCTGGTCGAGGCCGGGCTGGAGCCGTTCCGGGCGCGCCAGGTGTGGCAGTGGATCTACTGGCACGGCGTCACCGACTTCGGCCTGATGACCAATATCGCGAAGAAGACTCGCGAACGGCTGGCCGAACTCTTCGTCGTCGATCGGCCCGGCATCGTCACCGAGCAGCGCTCGGTCGACGGCACGCGCAAGTGGCTGCTGCGCTTTGCCGACGGCAACGAGGCCGAGACGGTCAACATCCCCGAGGAGGACCGCGGGTCGGTCTGCGTCTCGAGCCAGGTCGGCTGCACGCTCACCTGCAGTTTCTGCCACACCGGCACCCAGCCGCTGGTGCGCAACCTGTCGCCGGCGGAGATCGTCGGCCAGTTCATGGTGGCGCGTGACAGCTACGGCGAATGGCCGACGCCGACCGCCGACGCCCAGCGCATGCTCTCCAACATCGTCATGATGGGCATGGGCGAGCCGCTCTACAATTTCGACAACGTCGTGACGGCGCTCCGGATCGTCATGGACGACCAGGGCATTGCCCTCAGCCGCCGCCGCATCACGCTCTCGACGTCGGGCGTCGTGCCGATGATCCCCCAGGTGGGCGAAGCGCTCGACGTCAATCTTGCCGTGTCGCTGCACGCGGTGAGCGACGAGGTGCGCGACACGCTGGTGCCGATCAACAAGAAGTGGCCGATCGCCGAACTGCTCAGGACCTGCGCCGAGTATCCCGGCGCCAGGAACAGCCGGCGTATCACCTTCGAGTACGCCATGCTGAAGGGCATCAACGACAGCGACGCCGATGCGCGCGAACTGGTGCGCCTGCTCACGCCGATCCACGCCAAGGTGAACCTGATCCCGTTCAATCCCTGGCCCGGCGCGCCCTACGAATGCAGCTCCAACAACCGCATCCACCGCTTCGCCGAGATCGTGAACGACGGCGGCTTGAGCGCGCCGGTGCGCACGCCGCGCGGCCGCGACATCTTCGCCGCCTGCGGTCAGCTCAAGAGTGCCAGCCAGCGCGGCCGCCGCGAGAAGGTGACTACGCCCGCGTAAGGGCCAAGACTTTCGACAGAAAGGCGCGTTCGCTGCTCGCCGGTGCAAGGCCTGCGGCGACACCCCAGGTTTCGATGCGGCCGTTCACGTAGTCCGCGTAGTACGGCTCGTGAAAATAGTGCGGGAACAGGTCGAGCAGCCCATCCCATCCGGGATGGTCGCCCTTCTGGATCGAATCGACGATCACGACGAGACCGCCGGGCTTAACGACGCGCGCCATCTCGGCCATCGCCGCGGAGCGGATCTCTGTCGGCAATTCATGCAGCAGGAACGAGGACACGACGAGATCGAGGGTCGCGTCGTCGAACGGCAGCGCCTCCGCGGCGCCTTCCTCGAGCTTCACGCGCGCGGTGCAGCCGATCAGACGGCGCGCTTCCTGGAGATAGGGCGCGCTGAGGTCGATGCCGGCGAGCTTCATGCCTGGCCAGGCATCGTGCAGGAAAGCGAGCAGACGTCCGGTGCCGCAGCCGATGTCGAGGCCGCGCACGTCGCGCTGGTTGCGGCCCTTGAGCCACGTCGCGATCGGCGCCAGCGCGCGCCGGCGCATGACGTCGGCGGCACCGGTGAACAGGACTTCGACCTGCGTGTCGTAGAGCACGGCCGAGTGATCCGAGAGCCAGCCGTCGCTCTGGAAGTGGAAGTTCTGCCGGTAGTAGTCGGGCAGGCCGTCGGCCTGGGTGCCGGGCGGCAACTCGTCGTCGAGCTTGCCGTGCCGTCGCGCGTCGACCTGCGGCAGGTCGCGGAAGTAGAGCAGGCTCCGGCGCAGGAATTCGGCGGGGTCCGGTCCCAAGGCGCGCGGCGCCGGCAGGAGGCCGTCGGCAATATCGCGCCATTCGCGGTCGAACAGGGCGCGCAGATCGGCGGTCAGTTCGGCGCGGGTCGGCGTCGGCCCGATGGGGAAGTCGGGCTTGGGCATCGGCTTGAGCAGCCGCAGTCCCGCCGCATAGTGGCCGGCATACCAGGCGACCCGCGCGGTTTGGCGGGCGGCGTAGGTCAGGCGGTCGAGGGTGGTGGCCATGATGAGCTGTTCTAGGGGCACACTATAGCAACTTTGCGGCCGCTTGCCCCTCCGGGGTCTGTCGGTATATTCGCGCGCTTTCACGAAACCGACATCGACCGCGGCGAGGCGAGCCATGAGCGTCACTTACACCGGCCCCCACAAGAAGGGGGACATCAAGAAGGTCGTCCTGGCCTACTCCGGCGGCCTCGACACGTCGGTGATCCTGAAGTGGCTGCAGACCGCCTATGGCTGCGAGGTCGTGACCTTTACCGCCGACCTCGGCCAGGGCGAGGAGTTGTCGCCGGCGCGCAAAAAGGCCGAGATGCTGGGCATCAAGCCCGGCAACATCTTCATCGACGATCTGCGCGAGGAGTTCGTCCGCGACTTCGTGTTTCCGATGTTCCGCGCCAATGCCCTCTACGAGGGCCAATACCTGCTCGGCACCTCGATCGCCCGGCCGCTGATCGCCAAGCGCCAGATCGAGATCGCCCGCGAACTCGGCGCCGATGCCGTCTGTCACGGCGCCACCGGCAAGGGCAACGACCAGGTCCGGTTCGAACTCACCTATTATGCGCTGAAGCCGGACATCAAGGTGATCGCGCCGTGGCGCGAGTGGGACCTTACCTCGCGCACCAGGCTGATCGAGTTCGCCGAGAAGCACCAGATTCCCATCGCCAAGGACAAGCGCGGCGATGCGCCGTTCTCGGTCGACGCCAACCTCCTGCACTCCTCCAGCGAGGGCAAGATCCTGGAGGATCCCTGGGAAGAGGC
>JAIETA010000112.1 GCA_019745575.1 Reyranella sp.
GTTGTGACCTTGATCTGCATCAAGGGCGCGAAATTTCGAGACCATCGACCTCCTGGGACGTGCCCGGGTGCGTAGCCGCCTGCGGCGCCTTGAACCGATGGCCATCTGAACTCAAAACATGCTTGAAGAACGTCACTTCGTAGCAAGTCATCGCGCGTCCATAAGGGCACATGCCCGGTCTGCGTGGCAGCACGCAAGCGCTTCGGTTCTCTTGTCGCTCGTCTTCTCGAGACGGCACCTGAAGACGACATTCTCGCTCGGAGCACAGAATGGCAATTGATTGCTTCGATCCTTTGCAGACGCCTTCGTACAATGAGACAGTTGACGAGAGCGAGGTCGGCCGTACCAGTTGCCCGGCTCGATGTGCAGCTGGGAGAGGCCGCCCACGGCGTCTACGGGCTCACGCGCAATACGGTCTATCTATCGATGATGCTGCCCTATGTTGGCGTGGCCTTCTTGGTCAATTCGTCTTGGATGCTGATTGCCGCACTTCCGACAGTCAGCCCTCTGTGCCTGACAGCTATTATTGCCGGCGCCATCCTCCTTGGCGAGCGCTATCAATAGGGTGCCAGGCTGAGATGCCTGTCATCGCAAATCCTGAGCGCTTTGCTCAATCCAATCTCGGGCTGGACTTCTCGCTGTCGTAGCGCCGCCATGGCCAATGCCCCTCAATTTCGACTTCAAGAGCAACAGAGAGGACCGTACGGATTGCAATGATGGTTGCCAGCACACCGAGACTTTGAAAGGTTGGCGTGACTGCCACCGTGCCTATGATATCGGCCGCTATGAGGAACTCGAGACCGAGAAGGATGCCGCGCCCGAGGTTGGCCCTGTAACCGCGGAACGCCGCCTCCCACTGCCCGGGAAGCGCTGCCCGAAAGAACAACAGCGTGGCAAGAATCGCGCCAAGCACGATCACAACCACCCCAATGGTTTCCAGCCCCAGGGCCGCCCAGTGCAGAACATGGATGATCGAAGCTCGGGCTTCCATGGACACTCCAGCGATCGGGGATGTCAGCAAAGGCGCTGCAATCGATCAACAACGATAATTGAAACCTAAGCCGCATCCACAAAACGCCTTTGAGCTACATCAAGGCAGCTAGAGCGTCGCAGGTCCAAAAGGCTGGCATGCCGATACGTCTCGGCTGTAACGATACAGGAGAAACACCATGATGAGCAGTCGAAAGCGTGTTGCAATGCTGGTCTTGGCCGTGGCCGCGGCGGCATTCGGTTTCGGCCAAGCCGCACATGCTCAGCAATCGGGCCCTGGCACGGGAAAGGCAAATCCGGATGCCCCTGTTGGGCCGCATATGGGGGGCGGCACGGTCCCCGGCCCGGGAACGCACGGTCATTCGTCATCTCCCAAGCCGGGGGAAACCAAGGATATCCAGGAGCGCCAGCACAACATGCCGGCGACGCCACCCCACTCCTCGGGTCCTCCGAAGCAGTGACGATCTCCGATAGGTGTAAAGATGTTGTCGTTTACGTCATTGCATCCATCTTTTCGCCGCTCGTCCGGCGGCCCGGCACTGCGGCCGTAGAGGGAGAGCAACACGCATGAAGCGGTACGACGCAGCGATGTCGTGCGTGCATGAGTCAACCTTTCGGAGCTGCGGCATCCGGTAGATCATCGCCATTAAGTCAAGGCGGCGAACGGGCAGATCCTCAAACTATCAAAACTTCTGAAGGCGTCATGGCAGAAGCAACCAGAACCGGGAAGACGATTGCCATCCGTGCGCTAGGCTGTGGTGACAATTTCAGGATTCCCTTTGGCGTGAAGTTCTGATTCAACGCTGGCTTTTGGAGGCTGGCGTGGAAGGCGAAGTGTTGAGGGACGATCAGTGGGCACGACTGGAGCCGTTCGTGCCTGGCGGTCGCAAGGGCAAGCGAGGTCCGCGCAGTAACGGGCGTCGTTTTCTGGATGCGGTGCTGTGGCTGGCGCGCTCTGGGGCGCGCTGGACGGCCCACTCGTCGTTCTGTTCGAGCAGGATGGCGCCGATGAGCCGGGTGATGGCGGCTTCGTTGGGGAAGATACCGACGACCTCGGTGCGACGCTTGATCTCGCCATTCAATCGTTCCAACGGATTGGTGCTGTACAGCTTGGTGCGGTGTTGTGGCGGGAAGCTCATGTAGGCCAACACGTCGGGCTCGGCCTGATCCATCAGGGCGGCGAGCTTTGGCACCTTGGGCCTGAGCTGGTCGGCGACACGCCGCCATTGCGCCTTGGCCTGGTCGGCATCGTCCTGGGCGAAGGCTGTTGCAATGAAGGCCGAGACGACGCGCCGCTGCTCCTGCCGGCATGCGCCAGGGCGTTGCGCATGAAGTGAACGCGACAGCGCTGCCAGGTGGCAGTGAAGATCTTCGAGACGGCGGCCTTGATGCCCTCGTGGGCGTCGGAGACGACGAGCTTCACCCCGCGTAGTCCGCGGCGGGCGAGCTTCCTAAGGAAGGCTGTCCAGAAGGTCTCAGCCTCGGACGGGCCGATATCCATGCCCAGCACCTCGCGCCGGCCGTCGGCATTGACCCCGACCGCCACGATGACGGCGACCGAGACGATACGACCGGCTTGGCGGACCTTCACGTAGGTCGCGTCGATCCACAGGTACGACCAGTCGCCTTCGATCGGCCGGTCGAGGAAGGCCTTCACCCGCTGGTCGATGTCCTCGCACAGCCGGCTCACCTAGTGGTTCGAAGGTATTTGCCTTGGAGTGCGCCATCGCCAAAGCGGCCGAAAGACTACGGCCGATTGCCAAGAGTATCGAAAGAATTTGTACTGAGTTCCGCTCCTGACGTGCTCAGGTTCCAAAAGTCGACGTCGGCCACTTGGTCGCTTCGACGCGCATGCCGTTCACTTGATTTGAGAGTATGATGTGCGCGCCATCGATCTGGTGTCCGGTGACCACGCGTTCGGCCACTGCGGCGTTCGGCGAGGTATTCACGGCGCGCCAGAATTCGAGGCGAGTCTCTGCGGCCATATCGGCCGCGAGATTTCGGAAAGCATCTCCGTCCAAAATGGCCTCGATCCGACGTAAAGGATCACGCATATTGGTCTTAACGGCTCGAATCTGTGCGCGTAAATTCAAGGCAGCCACCTCCTGCGTGTAGAGTCCGTGCCGCTACATGCTGTTGGCCTTTGCCCCTCGGCGAAACGGCCAATCTAGTCAGGCGGGCAGATTTCGGGAGCTAGCCATCATTCTAGGAGCGGGATAGATGGCGCCGCAAACTGGCAAATGGCAGGCTAAGGCTGGGGAGAAACGCCATGCGCCTGCTGAAGCTACTGCTAATCCTGTTCGTATGCGCCGCTGGACCTGCGGTTGCTGGACCATATGAGGATGCGGTCGCCGCCTACGAGAGGGGCGCCTACGCGACGGCGAAACGTCTGTGGGGTCCGCTCGCCGAGCAGGGCGACCCGGACGCTCAGTACCAAATCGGCATGATGTCTTACCGCGGCACCGGCGTGCCGAAGGACTAACCCCACGCGGATCGGGCGTTCCTTCACAGGGGTGAGGTCCATGCGGCTCCATGATCGCGGGGCATGCTCCAGAAATGCATGGCTGGTCTGCTAAGAAAAAGTTGCAGGATCAGCAGAGTCTGGCGTAGATTTCCGTTATCGTCGCAAGAGGCCTGTCTGGAAAGGCAAAGGCCGAACCGCCCCCGGCACCACGTCCCTGAGACGACCGGGGAAGGAGTGACTCCACTCTAGAATATTTGGCCATGCCCCGCCCGGCGCGCCCGCCGGGTCAATGCCTGCGAGGCGCAGGGGCCGTCCCGCGGTCTTGCCCATACCGGGTACTGAACCGTGAGTAGCAAGCAAAAGGCCACCCCACCGAAGATCGTCCGGCAGGTGGGTGGACCGAGGCGCGGACAACGCGCCCGAGAACTGGGTTTTGACGATTGTCTGCAGCCGCCCGAGGTGGGGCCGCAGGGTCAGATTCGCGTAATGTCACAGGTGGGCGCAAAACCTGTGTCACAACATTTGTCTCAACTTGGTGTGACGCATTTTGGTGTGACACCGGGCGGACACGGCGGTCGACATGTTGGACAGTCCCGAAGATCGGGCCTTGGTCGACACGGCGTGCGGCGCTGTTCGGAGGGGCTGGCGCAACCGCTTGAAGCTCTTGGCGAATCGGCCGGTCGCGGCACAGGCTCAGGGACACCTGGCGGCAGAGCAGCGGCACATTTCGTGTGCCGCTGCCTGGCTGTCAGGCGGCGGCGTCGGCCTAAAAGACGCAGTCCGCCCGGGCGGTCGGCGGGATGGGGTCGGCCGGCATATCGAGCCGGCAGTGATAGTCGAAGGCGGCGCGGTAGGGCGGGGCGATGCGGGCCCTGGCCTGGATGGGCAGAACGTAACGGCCGCCGCGACGGTCGATCTGCTGGCGGCCGTAGCCGATGGCGGTGCCGTCGGCGAAGTAGGCGGTGAACAGCGAATGTCCGGCCTGCGAGGTGAACTCGACCACCAGGATGGCGCCGTCGAGGCATTCGAAGCGCGGGCCGCTTCTGAGGACACCGGTTTCCGTGACCTTCTCGGAGGGTCCGGAGACCGTCCATCGCGAGATGGCACCCGTCTTGCCGGCCTCCGCCTGGAGCACGCCGCAGGCGAGCGTGCCGGCGGGCGTGTTGGCGGACTGGCCGTAGGCCGGCGCGGCGAGCAGCGTCGCCAGCAGCGCCACGGCGGCCGTTCTCACTTGGGCAGGGCGTCCAGCGCCTTCTTGGCGTCGGCGTCGTTCTGGGCCGCCGCCTGTTGCAGCCAGCTGCGGGCCTTGGCCGTGTCGGCGGCGAGGCCGGCGCCGCCCTTGGCCAGAAGGAGCCCGAGCTTGCGCTGCGCCTCGGCGAGGCCGGCGAGGGCCGCGCGCTCGTACCAGTCGGCGGCGCGCGCGCCTTCCGGCGCAAAACCGCCGCGGGCGGGCTGGACCAGCGGATCGTAGAACGTGCCCAGTTCGAGCTGGGCCTGGGCGTTGCCCTGCTCGGCGGCGCGGCGGAACACCAGGAAGGCGGCGCCGGCCTCGCCCGCCTTGGCGAAGTCGCGGCCCTTGGCCAGCATCGCCTCGGGCGTGGGCCGGGTCGCCAGATACTCGGCCGCCGTGTCGCGCACCGACTTCCTGGGCGGCTGGGTGGCGGCCGCCGGTGCGGGCGGCGGCGGCGGGGCGGTCGCCACGACATCCTGCGGGTGCTGCAGGAAGTAACGATAGTAGCCGTAGCCGGCGCCGCCCACGACCAGGATGAGGGCGATGGCCCAGTTGGGAAAGCCGGA
>JAIETA010000313.1 GCA_019745575.1 Reyranella sp.
AAAACCTCATGGGTTCACTCCTCCAGAGTGTTACCCATGTCTCCGAACACCTGTTACCCATCTCCCCGGTCCATACATGACAGGGGAGGGGAGCTTCAGCTCTTCACCATCACCTCGATCAGCGTCGGCCCGTCGGTCCGGGCCAGTGCCTGGTCGAGCGCCGCATCGAAGCCCGAGGCGGTGTCGACGCGCAGGGCGGCGAGGCCGAAGCCCTCGGCGATCTTGGCGATGTTCATCGGCGGGTCGTTGAAATCCATGCCGATCGGTTTGTCGTTGCCGTGGAACAGCTTTAGCCGGTTCTTCAGGATCTGATAGCCCGCGTTGTTGGCGATGACGAAGATCACCGGCAGCTTCTGGTTGGCCGCCGTCCACAACGCGGTGATGGAATACATGGCGCTGCCGTCGCCGATCACGGCAACCACGCGGCGCGCCGGCTCGGCGATCTGCACGCCCACGGCCGCGGCGATGCCCCAGCCGATGCCGCCGCTCACGTTGCCGAAGAAGCTGTTGCGGTCGCGGAACGGGAAGTAGTTCATCAGCGTCGCCGTGCTGGTGAGGCCCTCCTCGACGAGAATGGCATCCTTGGGCAGCCGGTCGGTCATGCGCATCATGACCCATTCGGCCTGCAGCGGCCTTTCGCTGGCGGGCTGTGTGAGCTTGGCGGCGCGCGCCTGGCGCTGGGCGCTCCAGTTGCGCGGCGCGATCTCGGCCAGCGATGCCTTGGCGCGCTCGGCGAGCGCTGCGCCGCCCAGTTCCTTCAGGAGCGGCACCAGCGCCTTCAGCGTCTCCTTCACGTCGGCGCGCAGCGCGATCTCGGCCGGGAAATTCTTGCCCATCTCCCAGTCGCGCAGGCCGACCATCGCCACCGCAGTGGACTCGGGCAGCGGCTCGGTCTCGCTCCACACCGACATTTTCAGGACATCGGCGCCGACGCAGAACATCAGGTCGTAGTCGCTGAGCACGCGGCGGACGTATTTCTGGTCGCGGTTGAGGGCGCCCAGGTAGCAGGGATGCTCGGAGGGGAAATGCGCACCCCAGGCCACCGTCTGCTGCAGCACGGGCGCGCCCAGCGTCTCGGCGAGCGCCGTGGCTTCGGCGAAGGCATCGGCCGTGGCGATCTCGTGGCCCGCCAGGATCACCGGCTTCTTCGCCGCGAGCAGACGCCGGGCGAGCTGTTCGAGGGCGGCATCGGAGGGCCGCACGGCGGTGTCGACCCGCGTCGCCTCGCCCATGTCGATGGCGGCCTCGTTGTTCAGGATGTCGCCGGGCAGCGAGATGAACACCGGGCCGGTCGGCGCCGTGGTGGCGATCTTGGCGGCGCGGCGCAGGATGCGCGGCAGGTCTTCGATGCGGTTCACTTCGGTCGCCCACTTCACCACCGGCGCGGCGATCGGGACGAGCGGCGCGTAGAGCAGGGGCTCGGTGAGGCCGTGGCCCTGTTCCTGCTGTCCGGCGGTCACGATCATCGCCGTGCCCGACATCATCGAGGTGTAGATCGAGCCGATGGCGTTGCCGAGCCCGGGCGCCACGTGGACGTTGCACGACACCAGCTTGCCCGAGGCGCGGGCATAGCCGTCGGCCATGGCAATGACGACCGCTTCCTGCAGGCCGAGCACGTAGCCCATCTCGGGCGCCGAACTCAGCGCATGCATGATCGGCAGCTCCGTGGTGCCGGGATTGCCGAACATTTTTACGACGCCTTCGTCGCTCAGCACGCGCAAGAAGGCGTCGCGGCCGGTGATGGTGTTGGTTACGCGGGCGTCGGGCATTGTTGTTCTCCCTGGTAGAGGCGGGACTATCGCTTGATGGCTATTTCCCGTCGTCCCGACCGGAGCGAAGCGGAGGGACCTTGCCTGCTGCAGACAAGGTCTCTCCGCTACGCCTCGCTGCGCTCGGCTCCGGTCGAGACGACGGGAGCGGGAGCGAGGGTAGCGCGCCCCCGGCGCGCGTGGAATGATCGTGTCGGGGAGGCACGCGCGATGCGAAAGGACGATCTGGAGAGCAAGGTTGCGCATCTGGCGTGCTGGCGCGGCCCGGTAAGGCTGGAGCCGCTCAAGGGCGGCCTCACCAACATCTCCTACGTCGCCGACGACGGCCGGGAGAAGTTCGTGGTGCGCTGCGGCGACGACATTCCGGTCCATCACGTCTTCCGCGACCGCGAGCGGGCGGCGTCCATCGCTGCGTTCGAGGCCGGCCTCTCGCCGGAAATCATCCATGCCGAGCCCGGGATCATGGTGCTGCGCTTCATCGACGGCCGCACGTTCGGCGAAGCCGACCTCGCCGCCCATGTCGGCCGCATCGTGCCGCTGCTCAGGATCTGTCACGCCGAGGTCGGCCGGCGGGTGCGCGGTCCGGCCAATGCCTTCTGGGTGTTCCATGTCATCCGCGACTATGTGCGGCTGATCGATGCCGATCGCCGCTATCTCGCCCTGGCCGACACGCTGGAACGCGCCCAGGTGCCGCTGCCGACCGTCTTCGGCCATCACGACCTGCTGCCGGGCAATTTTATCGACGACGGCGCGCGGCTGTGGCTGATCGACTGGGAGTATGGTGGCTTCGGTACGGCGATGTTCGACCTCGCCAACCTGTCGTCGAACGGCGGCTTCGGCCAGGCCGAAGACAAGGCGCTTCTCGACGCCTACTTCGACCGCAAGGTGCCGGCCGACCTGCGCCGCGCCTTCGATGCCATGAAGGCGGCGAGCGCGCTCCGCGAGGCGCTGTGGGCGATGGTGTCCGACGTTCACCTGAAGACGCCCGGCGTCGACTATGCTGCGCATGCCCGCGACTATCTCCGGCGATTCGAGGAGCTGGTGGCCCGCTCATAGTCTTTGGGACCGCGAGCCTTCGGCTCACTCATGAGTCCGAGCGAGCCGGGCGGAGTAGTCGTTGTACTTGTTTAGGTGGATCGGACTTTGGCTAGACCAGCTACCGATCTCATCACTTGCGCAGGAGGGGACGAGAAGAAGGGTGTTTTGGTGAAGGGTTATGTCATTCGCCTGATCGATCGAGGTGTCGCCCTTCGGCCGAGTGATGGCCGAGGAATTGTGTTCATTCCTAAGAGTCGCTTAGCCCGGATCGACCTGAACCAACCTTCGCTTATTCGCCCCGGTTGCAACCCAAATTGGTGGCTGCCCACAGGCTTCGCGGCGTACTTTGGTGACGAAACGCTGGGAAGCACGATGCCGCAGGCGCCAGATGAAGATTAGACGAAATGCGCCGTGCCCATGTGGGAGCGGCAAGAAGTACAAGCGCTGCTGTGGAGATCCGGCCAAGCCGAAGGCTTTTCCAGCCATGAGGCCAAACGAGAAGATGCTGGAGGCTCGAGCGCGAGAAGTTCTTCGTGCCCACAATGCTGCGGAGAAGGTTCGCCAGCAGCAACAGGGGCACGGGAAGCCGATCATCTCTGTTGAGCATAGTGGCTACCGGATCGTAGCCGTGGGCAATACCATCTTCTGGAGCAAGGGTTGGCTGGTCTTCCCCGACTTTCTCTACTACTTCCTCAAGAAATCGCTCGGTTCGGAATGGGGATTGAGCTCGCAAGAGAACAATAGCCCACACCCGCTTTTCCGATGGCTGACAAAGGCTAACGAGTATGCGGCGAACCACGGGATGGGCGACGGAAAGGTAAGGGCCGGGCCAATAGTGGGCTTCGTAGCGTGCATACTTCATCTCGCGTATGCGCTGTATCTCATCGCGCACCATGACGCCATTCCGAAGCGCCTGCTGCGTCGGTTGCGTGATCCCGCCACGTTTATGCCCGCATATTACGAAACCCTTGTAGCTGCGGCCTTCGCTGTTGCTGGTTTTGAGATCAAGAACGCAGAGACGAAAGCAACGGGGCAGCCCACACCCGAGTTTCGCGCGCGCTCTAAAACGTCAGGCAAAGTCTTTGAGGTCGAGGCCAAGCGCAAAGACCGTTGGGTCGCGTCGACGGCGGACGTGAATAGCGACGATTTTAAGCGTGAACATGAGCGTTATGTGCGCGACCAGATATACAATGCTTCGAGGAAGAAACTTAAAAACCCGCTGTTCTGGCTCGAATTGAGCATCCCCACGCTGACCTCGGAGAGCGAGTGGCGCACGATTGCGACACTTACAAAGGACATCATCGAAGATGCTGCGAGAATGACAATCGACGGACAACCGATCGCACCCGCGTTCATCGTAGTAACAAATAACACCTTTCTTGCAAACGAAGATGTCCCGGGTGCACCGGCTTTCGCTTTCCTTGAGACAGTGCATATTGCCGACTACCCATTTGGGCGTCCTGTGGACATTGAAGCCGCACTGGAAAGCTACGACAAGCATCGCGATATTTTCTGGATGATGGATGCGTGGCGAACAGCTCAAGAAATTCCTGTTACATTCGACGGGACCCCGCCGGAGTTGCTCTCGCCAGACGGAAAGCCGCAGAGAGTAGTCCAGATCGGGGACACGATCCTGGCGCCGGATCAGCATGGAAAGGAAATTGCTTTCCGCGTCGAAGAAATCTCTTCGATGGGGGATCACGCAATGCTCGTTGGACACGATCAGGCAACTGGTGAGCGCTCGATGATTTCTTACCCACTCACAGAAGGCGAGGCAAAAGCAGCGGCGCGTTACACCGACGCTATCTTTGGCAAGCCCAATGCCTCACGGAAGCTTCGCGAAGACGATCCATTTGATTTCTACGATTGGATTCTCAAAGGCTATGCGGAAACGACCCCCGAGCAACTGGCAAAGCTGTTCCGAGAAGATGCTAACCTGAGCCGATATGAAGGGCTTTCGCCGGACCAGGCACGTGTCCGCCTTGCGCGAGAGTATACCAAGGCCATGTGGTTTAGGTCGCAAGCGGCTAAGGAGGCCTCGCCACAGGTGGGCGAGCCAGAATGACCACGCGCCGCTGGGATTGATCGATTACCTATCGAGCGGTTGGCTCCGGTCAATATTGGCGAGCAGCCAGTGCAGACGGTGAGGAAAGCGTCGCAGGCTTGGGGGAGGTTGGTTTCGGCCAATCCCACCGCTAATTCGACTACAATCCAGTCCAACCCCGCGCTGCTCCACGTTGATCTTGCCGGCCTTCGCGATGGCGCCGAAATCGGCGCGCTCGGCCTTGATGAAGGCGAGCGTCTCGGCCGGCGTCGTGAGGCGAGGCGAAGCGCGGGAGTGCCGGCAAAATGCCGGCACGCGATAGGGTCCACCTACTAAATAGGCCTATTGACGATATCCTATCCTCCTGATATTCCTGTCGCAGAAAGCGAGGAATCACAGGAGGACATTTCATGACCGCACAGGAAGCGCTCGAACTCTGGGAGACCTACGGCAATCAGGTGAGCCTGTGACCTGCCCTGATTTATCGGACCAGTCTTAACTTGAGAATGCTGGCCTCTCTTGTGCGTCTGAATGCCCCTCGC
>JAIETA010000318.1 GCA_019745575.1 Reyranella sp.
CGCGCTCGCCACCACAACAAGAACGCCAAGTACGAAATCCCCGGCCTCACCACGCCGGTGCCGTCAGCCGCCGCACCGGCCCCATCCGCTTCATCCAGATCGGTCTCCTGATTGCGGCGATGGGCTCGGTCCTCTTCGCCGCGGGTGGCGTGGCGGCGGCCGCCCTCTCCGCGCTGATCGTCGGTCTCGGCGCCGGCCCGCTCACCATCGCCAGCTCGCACATCCTGGCCCGCGTCACGCCCAAGCGGCTGGCCAACCTCACCTTCTCGCTAAAGCAGAGCGGCGTGCCGGTGGGCTTCGCGCTGGGCGGCGCGATCCTGCCGAGCCTGGCGCTCGATTTCGGCTGGCGCTGGGCGGCGGCCGCGGTCGGCCTCGCGGCACTTGCCACGGCACTCGCCATCCAGCCGCTGCGCGCCCTCTACGACGACGAGCGCCCGCCGGCCGACGCGCCCCGCCGCCTGCTGCCCAGCGCCGCCGAGATCTTAGAACCGCTGCGGCTGGCCTTGCGCGACCCGATCCTGCGGCCGATGTGCCTGATCGGCCTCTTGTTCTCGGGCACCCAGGCCATCGTCGTGAACTTCACCGTGGTCTACGCCGTCGATGGCCTAAAAATGCCCTACGTGCTGGCGGGCGCGCTGCTGTCGGCGGCGACCGTGGCGGGCGCGCTCGGCCGCATCTTCTGGGGCGCGCTGGCCGACCTCCTGCGACGGCCGGCGGCGGTGCTGGCCGGCATCGGCGCCATCGTCACCCTCGCCGCCACCGCCATGGCCTTCACGACGCCCGACTGGCCCGCCGCCGCCGTCTACGCCGTCAGCATCGTGCTGGGCGGCACGGCGGTCGGCTGGAACGGCGTCTTCCTGGCCGAGACCGCCCAGCGCGCCCCGCCCGGCCGCGTCGCCGAGTTCACCGGCGCCACCCAGCTCTTCGTGTTCGCGGGCGCACTGGCCTCGCCGCTCCTGTTCCGCGCCGTGCTGGCGCTCACCCAGTCCTACGCCGTGGGCTACCTGCTGCTGGCCGCGGGCGTGGCCGTGGGCGCCGCGCTGCTCGCCCGGGCGGCCCGCGGCCGCGGTTGAGCCGGCATTTTGGCCCAAATCCGTGGACGGAATTTCGGCTCTCCGCACGCCGGAAAGCCAATAACCATGGGCTTTTAGCCCGCTGCCCGGGCCCACCTGAAACGCGGGTATGTTGGGCCCCGGGTTGGGCCCGACTCCGGGATAGGCCTTGTCTGACGGGCTTTTAGGCGTCTCGCTTGTTCTTCGCTCGCACAGGCCCCGCCGCGCCCTGTGCCCAGGGCGTCGCTAAATGTCTGTTCCGGTGTCGTTATTCGGCACGCGGTTGAAACGGGGTCGTTGTTGGGACTGTCCGCGACTCAGGAGTCGCGGCGGCTGCACCAGGCCTTAGAGGCGAACCCGCGGGCGTGCCGCGGGCAGGTCGTGCCGGATGGGAGAAGGCCGGCGCGGTCCACACGCCAGTCTGACACAAATACAGCACGGGACCTGCTGAACCTGTGAATCCGAATTCGCATACCTGCCCTGCCCCGGATGCGGTCCTGGATGGCATGAGCTTCAGGGCATATTTTGTCTCCTATGGTTGACAAACAGCCCCTTGTCGGCTAGTCGTCTTCGAATGATCGAAGTCCGCGAGACCGCGGCTTTCTCCGAGTGGCTGTCCGACCTGCGGGATGCTCGGGCCAAGGCGGAAGTCGCCCGTCGCGTACGTCGCCTGGCGCTCGGCAATCCCGGCGACGTAAGGCCGGTCGGCGAGGGCGTCAGCGAGCTTCGTATCCACCATGGCCCCGGATACCGGGTCTACTACGTACAGCGCGGGAAGCTCCTGATCGTGTTGCTTTGCGGCGGCGACAAGAGCTCTCAGACCAAGGACATCGCCTCGGCTTTGAAACTGGCGAAGGAGGTATGAAATGACCCTCGAGACCCGGCCGTTCGATCCGGCCGCTTACCTGGACAGTCCCGAAGCGATACTCGCCTATCTCGAGGGAGCCTTCTCGGAGGGTGATGCCGGCGAGATCGCCGATGCGCTGGGCGTGGTCGCCCGCGCGCGCGGCATGTCTCAACTTGCCGAGGACACCGGCCTGACCCGGCAGGCTCTCTACAAGGCGCTGAGCAGCGAGGGGAACCCGGAGTTCGCCACCGTCCTGAAGGTCGTTCGCGCGCTCGGCTTCCGCCTCCATCCCGAGCCCACCTCCGCCGAACCCGCCTCCGTCACCTGAAGAGCCTCGCACCATTGTATAGGAATTATCGGCTAAATCCTGTCAGACCCGCAACCTTGGTTCGGCATAGCTGCCTTCCACAGGCGGCGCGCGGATAGTCCCTCGCACTCGCTTGGAATGCGCTTCGCTTGCATCGCCGATGCAGCCATGTTGCAATTGAACTGGCAAGAATCAAAGGGCGATCCCCTAGGATCGCCCTGCTGCATGACGAGCGATGTCGATGCAACAGATTAACGCGACCCTCGCCAATCTCTACGATGCCGCCCTGAACGCCGAATTGTGGCCGACGGTGCTGGAATCAGCGGCGCGCGTGTTCGGTGCCGCCAGGGTATCCTTCGTTTCGCTCTCGCCGCGTCCGAATGGCCGCAGCGTCTTCTTCACGCACAACATTGATCCCGACTATGTCGTCGCGTACGACACCTACTATCACGCTCGGGATTCTTGGATCATCGGCCATGCGGACGTCTTTGGCGGCGCGGACGGGGCATTTGCGGGCGAGATGCTCGTCCCCTTCGCGACGCTCACGAAGTCGGAATTCTACGCCGACTTCATGCGCCCCCAGGACCTTCACCATCATCTTTCCGCCGTGATCGGCGTGGACCGCGCGAACGGGCTTGCCTCGGCGAGCATAGGGCTGCATCGAGGCCGCACGGCCCAGCCCTTCGACCGAAAGGCGCGCGAACTTGCCGGAATGCTCGTGCCGCATCTGCGGAGATCGCGCCTGATCGCCGATCGACTCGCAGGGTGCGAGACGCAGCGGCAGGCCGACCTGTCGATGCTGGACGCGGCACCGACACCGATCTTCCTGGTCGATCGGCACGCTGGCATCCGCAGGATGACCCAGGCCGGCGACAGTCTCGTTCGCGCCGGCCGAATATTGTCGGTGCGGGCCAATCGGCTGACTACCGTCGTGTCGGACTCGCGGCTGTCGAGCGCGATCGAATGCGTCGCCACCGCTGGTGCGGCGGGCCCTTTCTCGCTAGCGCTCGATGTCTACAGCGCCACCCGCACCGACCGCGCTCATCTTCTGATCGCGCGTGCCGGCCCCGACTGCCCGGGTCTCGTTTACGTCGCTGTCGGGCCACTCGCGGCGGGCATCGCGCCGTCGTTCGGCGACCGCCTTCGGCAACTCTACGGAATCACGGCGGCGGAGGCGCGGCTTTGCCGCCACCTGTGCCAGGGCCATTCGGTCGACGCCGCGGCCGATCTGCTCTCCATCCGACGTTCGACCGCCGTGACGCAACTGAAGAGCGTCTTCAACCGCACGGGCGTGGGGCGCCAAGCCGACCTTGTACGATTGCTGATGGATATCGCATCGTTGAGATAGCCCGAGCCGCGGCCTCCGGGTGTGTCATCGACCTCGGTCGCTGACTCCGCGACTTGTCGCGTAGACCGCCCACATTGCTGCACCGCGAGAACGGGCTTCAGCAGATCCAATCGTGCAGTTCGCCCAATTCCCCCACTTGGGGGATGATTGCAGCCTGGACCTGATGAAGTATCGAGCTTGGCAGCACGAAAGGCTGTCGATCAAAGCAGGTGCCCCATGCAGCGAGAAATCCTGATTCGCCTTGTTGGTTGGATCGCAGGCAGCACGATTGCGATGCTTTCCCTCGCTGTTTTCGGTTGGTGGTTTTATCTGCGCCCGTTGATCGTCGAGGCGGTTGGCGGCGTACCAGACGGCGCGGTGGTTGCGTTTCATCGAGCCGACCTGAACGAGGATACCTGTCCTGGTGGATGGGCACCCTTCAAGGAAGGGCGTGGTCGGTTCGTGATCGGCGTCGGGCAGCCGATTCAAGGGTTCGAGGTAGACGAGGGCAAGGACCTGCTACCGTCCCACGTGTTCAACTCTGCCAAGGGATTCCAAAACAGCAAACTGACGATGCGTGAGTTGCCGCCGCACGACCACGCCACCTGGGTCTACGCGGAGAGCTACCACGTCTCGGCTAGGGGCAGGGTCGGGGAAGATCAGGGCTTGTGGGGCGTCTACGCCGCATCGGACAACAGAACCCGATCCTCAAAGGAAGGATTGGGAGAATCCTTCAGCAATCTGCCGCCGTTCATCGCGTTGTACCTGTGCAAGAAGCGATGATCCCGCGAGGTCGCGGGTGGTGGCGCGCCTGCTGCTTTGCGGCCAGAACGGGCGCGGGTCGTGTCCCCCGTGGTGGTGTAGCAGGCGGTAGCAAGGCCGCGAGCGAGCGCGCCCGCGGCAGTAGGGAGGGCTACCTAGCCTGGCAGCGCGCTCCCTTGACCCTCACCCCTCCTCCCCCAGCGCGCTGTCGTGCCAGCGGCGCAGCAGCAGGTGCGACAGCAGGGTGAGCAGCAGGTAGATGGCGATGCCGGCCAGCGAGATCAGCACCAGCGCCGCGAACATGCGCGGGATTTTTAGCTGATAGCCCGACTCGAGGATGCGCCACGCCAGCCCCGAGGCGCGCCCGCCGGAGCCCGCGACGAACTCGGCCACCACCGCGCCGATCAGCGCCAGGCCGCCCGAGATGCGCAGCCCGCCCAGGAAATACGGCAGCGCCGCCGGCAGGCGCAGGTCGACGAGGGCGCGCCAGCGCCCGGCGCCGTAGAGTTCGAACAGGTCGACCAGGTTGCGGTCGACCGAGCGCAGGCCGAGCACGGTGTTCGACAGGATCGGGAAGAAAGCCACCAGCCAGGCGCAGATCAGCAGCGAGATATCGACGTCGTCGACCCAGGCGATGATCAGCGGCGCGATGGCCACGATCGGCGTCACCTGCAGGATGACGGCGTAGGGAAAGAGCGAGAGCTCGACCCAGCGCGACAGCGAGAACAGCACCGCCAGCAGGACGCCCACCACCACCGCCGCCGCCAGCGCCTGCAGCGTGATCCTGAGCGTCACCCACAGCGCCGGCGCCAGCGTGCCCCAGTCGGCGACCAGCGTTTCGGCCACCAGGAGCGGGCCGGGCAGGATGTAGGGCGGGATCGCCAGCGCCCGCACGATGCCCTCCCACAGCGCGAGCATCAGAAGGCCCATCAGCGCCGGGGCGAGGATGCGGGCGGTCATAGTCTCTTCTTCTCCCCCACGCGGATGCGTGGGGGAGGTGGCCGAAGGCCGGAGGGGGTCATGAGCGCCGCGCGCCTGCCTCCGACCCCTCCGCCCCCTTCGGGGGCACCTCCCCCGCTTCGCGGGGGAGGAGAAGAGCGAACGCGCATCGTCATGGCGCCAAAACCACCCCCAG
>JAIETA010000004.1 GCA_019745575.1 Reyranella sp.
ACCTGCCACAAAATTCCGTCATCATGAGTCAACCCGACGCACGATGTGTGCATCCCCTAGCAGCAAAGCTGGGGAGGGCAAGAGCCGGTTAGCTAGCTTCGGAAAGACCCTACGCCGCTTTCGCGGGGTGGTACTTGCCGTAAAAGCTCTCGCCCTTGGCGGCCATGTCGCGCAGGAGCTTCGGCACCTCGAACTGGTTGCCGTACTTCTTCGCGAAATCGTCGCACTCGGCCACGAACTTCTTGACGCCGACCTGGTCGATCAGGCTGATCGCGCCGCCGGTCTGCGGCGCAAAGCCCAGGCCCATGATCGAGCCGACATCGCCGTCCTGCGGATCGGTCAGCACCTTCGATTCGAGGCAGCGCACGGTGTCGAGCGACTGCACGTAGAGCAGGCGCTTCTTGATCTCGTCTTCCTTGGCGCGCTTGTCCTCGCCCTCGCCGTAGAGCAGCTTGGGGTCGGCCGGGAAGTGCTTGGCGAGGTCGGGCCACAGGCGCTTCTTGCCGTCGGCCGGGTAGTCGTAAAAGCCCTTGCCGTTCTTGCGGCCGAAGCGCTCCAGCTTCTTCACCATCAGCTCGAGGATGTCCTCGGTGCCGCTGCCCTCGTACTTGTGGCCGGCCGCCTCGGCGTCGCGGCGCGCCTGGTCCATGATCTTCCAGGAGAGGTCGATGGCGACCTCGTCGTTCAGCGACAGCGGGCCCACCGGCATGCCGGCGTAGCGTGCGCAGTTCTCGATCATGGCGGCGGGGATGCCCTCCTTCAGCATGCGGTGGCCTTCGCTGATGAAGGCGCCACACACGCGCGACGTGAAGAAGCCGCGGCTGTCGTTGACCACGATCGGCGTCTTGCGGATCTTCTGCACCAGGTCCATGGCGCGGGCCAAGGTCTCCGGCGAGGTCTTCTTGCCGACGATGATCTCGACCAGCGGCATCTTCTCGACCGGCGAGAAGAAGTGCAGGCCGATGAAGTGATCCGGCCGCGACGAGGCTTCCGCCAGGCCGGTGATCGGCAGAGTCGACGTGTTCGAGGCGAACACCGCGGTCGCGGGCAGCGCGGCTTCGGCCTTCTTGGTCGCCTCGGCCTTGACCTCGCGGTTCTCGAACACCGCCTCGATCACGATCTGGCAGTCTTTTAGCGCGCCGAAGTCCGGCGTCGCGGTGACCTTGGCCAGCATCGCGTCGCGCCTGGCCTGGTCGAGCCGGCCGCGCTTCACCAGCTTGTCGAGCTCGGAGGCGATGTGGGCCTTGCCCTTGTCGGCCGCCGCCTGGTCGCGGTCGATCAGCACGATGTCGAGGCCGGCCTGGACCGACACCGTGGCGATGCCGGCGCCCATCAGACCGGCGCCCAGCACGCCGATCTTCTTGTACTCCTGCTTCGGCACACCCTTCGGCCGGCGCACCAGCTTGTTGGCTTCCTGCAGACCGAAGAACAGCGTGCGGATCATGCTCTTGGCCACCGGATCGCGCAGCAGCGACACGAAATAGCGCGTCTCGACGCGCAGGCCGGCGTCGAACGGAAGCTGCAGCCCCTCGTAGACGCAGCTCAGGATCGCCTTGGGCGCCGGGTAGACGCCGTTGGTCTTGCCGCGGATCATGGCGGCGCCGCCGATGAAGGTTTGTACGCCGGGCGGGCTCCACACCTGGCCGCCGGGGAAGCCCGGCACCTTGAAGCCCTTGCGGTCCCACGGCTGCACGGCGCGGCCGTCGATCGGCTTGGCACCCTTGCCGGCGAACTCCGGCACGACCTGCTCGCTGGGCGCCGCCGTCAGCCACGCCTTGGCCCGGGCCAGCAGCTCGCCTGCCGGCACGACCTCGTGGATGAGGCCGAGGCCCTTGGCGGCATCGACCGTCAGTTCCTTGCCCTCGAGCAGGATGGGGGCAGCGTTCATCACGCCGATCAGGCGCGGGATGCGCTGCGTGCCGCCGCCGCCCGGCAGCAGGCCGATCTTCACTTCCGGCTGGCCGATCTTGGTTTTCGGATTGGCCGCGGCGATGCGGTAGTGCGCCGCGAGGCAGATCTCGAAGCCGCCGCCCAGCGCCGTGCCATTGATCGCCGCCACCACCGGCTTGCCGCCGGTCTCCTGGCGGCGGAACATCTTCTGCAGCTGGCTGAACTGCTCCATCAGCTTGGCGGCATCGGATGTGTCGACGCCCAGCAGCATTTCGAGGTCGGCGCCGGCGATGAAGCTGTCCTTGCCCGAGGTGATGACGATGCCCTTGACCTTGTCGTCCTTGAGCGCGGTCTCGAGCGCGCCGGCGTAGGCCGTCATCGAAGCCTCGTTCAGCACGTTCATGCTGCGGCCCGGGATGTCCCAGGTGATGGTGGCGATGCCGTCGCCGTCGACGTTGTAGTTGATCATGGTGGTCTTCCCTGGCGGCGCTTACACGCGCTCGATGATGGTGGCGGTGCCCATGCCGCCGCCGACGCAGAGCGTGGCGAGGCCGGTCGAAAGGTTGCGCCGCTCCAGCTCGTCGAGCAGCGTGCCCAGGATCATGGCGCCGGTGGCGCCCAGCGGATGGCCCATGGCGATGGACCCGCCGTTCACGTTCATTTTGTCGTGCGGCATCTTCAGGATCTGCATGTAGCGCAGCACGACCGCGGCGAAGGCCTCGTTCAGTTCGAACAGGTCGATGTCTGAAACGTTCATGCCGGCCCGCTTCAGCGCCTTCTCCGACGCGGGTGCCGGGCCGGTCAGCATGATGGCGGGCTCCGAGCCGATCGAAGCGAACGAGCGGATCCTTGCACGCGCCTTGAGCCCGGCGCGCTCGCCGAATTCCTTGGTGCCGACCAGGATGGCGGCGGCGCCGTCGACGATGCCCGACGAGTTGCCGGCGTGATGGACGTGGATCAGCTTCTCGACCTCGGGATAGCGCTGCTGCGCCACCGCGTCGAAGCCCGGCATGACCTCGCCCTGCATCTTGAAGCTGGGCTCCAGCGCCGCCAGCGTCTGCATGGTCGTGGCCGGCCGCATGTATTCGTCGTGCGCCAGCAGTTCGACGCCGTTCTGATCCTTCACCGGGACGATCGACTTCTTGAAGTAGCCCTTGTCCCAGGCGGCCTTGGCACGCTTCTGCGATTCGACGGCATAGGCGTCGACGTCGTCGCGGCTGAGACCGTACTTGGTGGCGATCAGGTCGGCCGACACGCCCTGCGGCACGAAGTACATCGGGATCGACACGGCCGGGTCGATCGCCCAGGCGCCGCCGTCGGAGCCCATCGGCACGCGCGACATCGATTCGACGCCGCCGCCGATCGCGGCCTGGCTCTGGCCCGACATGACCTGCGCCGCCGCCATGTTGGTGGCTTCCAGGCCCGAGGCGCAGAAGCGGTTGATTTGCACGCCCGACACGGTCTCGGCGTAGCCTGCCATGACGGCGGCGGTGCGGGCGATGTCGGCACCTTGTTCTCCGATCGGCATGACGCAGCCCAGCACCACGTCATCGACCAGGTGGGTGTCGAGCTTGTTGCGGTCGCGGATGGCCTGCAGGGCAGTCACGGCCAGACGCACCGGCGTCACTTCATGCAGCGAGCCGTCCTTGCGGCCCTTGCCGCGCGGCGTGCGGACGGCGTCGAAGATATAGGCGTCGGTCATGGCAGGTCTCCTTCAACTCGAATTCTCATGCTCCTCTCCCCCGAGCGGGGGAGAGGAATCACAATGTTCTTCCAATCAGCTCTTTCATGATCTCGTTGGTGCCGCCGTAGATCTTCTGCACGCGCGCGTCGGCGTAGAGGCGGGCGATCGGGTATTCCCACATGTAGCCGTAGCCGCCGTGGAACTGCAGGCATTCGTCCACGACCTCGCACTGCAGGTCGGTGGTGAAATACTTGGCCATGGCGGCGGTGGCGACATCGAGCTCGCCCTTCAAATGACGCGCGATGCAGTCGTCGACGAACACCCGGGCGATGTGGGCCTTGGTTTTCAGTTCCGCAAGCCTGAAGCGGGTGTTCTGGAAGTCGATGATCGCCTTGCCGAAGGCCTTGCGCTCCTTCACGTAGGCCAGCGTGTGGGTCATCGCGGCTTCGATGGCGGCAACCGCCTGGATGGCGATCACCAGCCGCTCCTGCGGCAGCTGCTGCATGAGCTGCACGAAGCCCATGCCGGGCCCGCCCAGCAGATGGTCGGCCGGCACGCGCACGTCCTGGAAGAACAGCTCCGACGTGTCCTGCGCCTTCATGCCGATCTTCTCGAGATTGCGGCCGCGCCTAAAACCCTCGGCCGTGGTCTCGACGGCGATCAGCGACGTGCCTTTCGCCCCCAGCTTGGGATCGGTCTTGGCGACCACGATCACGAGGTCGGCGAGCTGGCCGTTCGAAATGAAGGACTTCGAGCCGTTGATGACCCAGTGGTTGCCGTCCATCACCGCTGTGGTCTTGACCGACTGCAGGTCCGAGCCCGTGCCCGGCTCGGTCATGGCAATGGCCGTCACCAGTTCGCCCGAGCAGGCCTTGGGGATCCACTTCTTCTTCTGCTCTTCGGTGCCGTAGTGCAGCAGGTAGGGCACGACGATGTCGTTGTGCAGCGAGAAGGCCGGCCCCGAGGCGAGCGCGCGGCCCTGCTCCTCGATCAGGATGGCGCTGTAGAGGAAATCGCCGCCGGCGCCGCCATAGGCCTCGGGCATGGTCATGCCCAAAAGCCCCTGCTCGCCCGCCTTGCGCCACAGCGCGCGCGGCACGACGCCCTCCTCCTCCCACTTCATGTGGAAGGGCACGACTTCCTTTTCGAAGAACCGCCGGCAGGTGTCGCGGAACATCTCGTGTTCGGGCGTGATATGCGCGGCCAAAGCGGTCACTAGCGTCGTCCTCCAACGATCGATGGTCAGTCTTCTTGAGGGGACTGTGGGCCGCCGGCGGTTGGTCCGCCAGCACGGGGTAGGTAGTTTACCTTTACGTAAACGTCAACCATCGTCATCAAAGATTGGGCGGGACGCCAAGCCTCGCGCGATCTCAGTCAAAATCTTGAAGAGGCGATCGGCCACCGCACTGTCGAGCAAGGGAGCTTTCGCCGATGAATTATCCGCAGAATTCAGCAACGTCAGATTGCAATTGATGATTCATAATCAACACGCCACATAGATGATGCATAGGAGAATGACTGCGTTGGATAAAAAAGCTCCGGGACCCACATCAAACATAAACGCCGCTCAACCTCCGCATTCGTCGGCCTCTAAAGCCGTGTCATGGGAAGGCTATGTGCTGAGAGTGGACGCGCAACTACGCGCGCGATTTCCGAATCTTGTTACAAAGATTTTTGAAATCTCGCCCAATCAGTTCTCAATCGTATTCGATCGAACACTTCAAGATGCTACCAAAATTGAGCAAGAGTACGAAGACAGCATCCGCTTCATGAGCGTCGCCGCACGCATATCCAATGAACCACCAAAGTCATTCTTAAGGGAAATTGCACCACTCACTGATGCAGCAGCTGCAGGCTCGATGGCGGGTCTTCCGCTCCGAGTGATCGATTTCGATTGCATGGTGTTGTCGCGCTTCCACGATCTTCCCATCATTGGTCTTCGCGAGGCTACTCCAGTCATCTATGTGGTGACAGACCTGACCTGCCCTGATTTATCGGACCAGTCTTAACTTGAGAATGCTGGCCTCTCTTGTGCGTCTGAATGCCCCTCGCA
>JAIETA010000321.1 GCA_019745575.1 Reyranella sp.
AGCATGGCCGATGCGCGAGAGCACCCGATTCTGACCGGAGGGTTAACGTCGGTGAATAAATCCGCAGCGTTCCCGCAAAGACACGGCGCTCAGTTGCCGTAGCGCCCCGCGAGGTCGGCCACCAGCCTGCGGGCTTCCACGACATAACGCTGCGTCGCGAGACGGGCCGCAGTCCCGCCGCCGCCGCGCGGCGCAGCGGGCGCACCGGCGACAGGTCCGGCGCCGTTCGCCAGCGTCTTGATGGCGTCGGCGGGCGAGGGCAGGTCGGCCGCATAACAGAGGCGGATCAGGGCCATCTCGGCGGCGCGCAGGGCCGAGGGCGCAGCGAGGGTTTCCTGCAGGCCTTTCAGCAGCAGCGCCCAGGCCCGCGTGAGCGAGGCCATCGAGAGCTTGCCCGCCATCGCGAGGCCCTGGGCACGCTCGCTGTCGGCCGACGCGGCCGCGGCGTCGGGCGCCACTTTCAGCCGCGTCACCCAGTGCGTGAGTTCGAGCAGGTCCTGCAGGACGACCACCGGGTCGGCACCGGAATCGTGCATCTCGCCCAGCGCGGCCACCACGGCCTGGGCGTCGCCGCGCATGGTCTTCTCGAACAGGTCGAGCACCCGGCTGCGATCGGCCAGTCCCAGCATGTCGCGCACCTGCGCGGCATCGACCACGCCGCCGCCGTGGGCGATCGCCTGGTCGAGCATCGAGAGGCCATCGCGGACCGAGCCGTCGGCGGCGCGCGCCAGCAGGGCCAACGCCTCGGGCGAGATCTCGACTTTCTCGGCCTCGGCGATCTTGCCGAAGTGGGCGATCAGCACCTCGTGCGGCACGCGCTTCAGGTCGAAGCGCTGGCAGCGGCTCAGCACCGTCACCGGGACCTTGCGGATCTCCGTGGTGGCGAACAGGAACTTTACATGCGGCGGCGGCTCTTCGAGCGTCTTGAGAAGGGCGTTAAATGCCTTCTCCGACAGCATGTGCACTTCGTCGATGATGTAGACCTTGTAGCGCGCCGACACCGGGCGGTAGCGAACGCCCTCGATCAGCTCGCGCACGTCGTCGATGCCGGTGCGCGAGGCGGCGTCCATCTCGATCACGTCGACGTGGCGATCCTCGGTGATGGCCTTGCAGTTGTCGCAGACGCCGCAGGGATCGACCGTCGGGCCACCCTTGCCGTCGGCGCCCACGCAGTTGAGCGCGCGGGCGATGATGCGTGCGGTCGTGGTCTTGCCGACGCCGCGCACGCCGGTGAGCATGAAGGCATGCGCGATGCGGCCCGATGCGATGGCGTTACGCAGGGTGCGCACCATCGCCTCCTGGCCGACCAGGGTCGTGAAATCGACGGGCCGATACTTGCGGGCGAGAACCCGGTAGGGAAGCGCCTTGTCCCCGGCTTTGTCGCCGGTGCCTTTGGTGGCTTGCGCCATGGCGATCACCCGCTCAAACGCCGTGGCCCCTCGGGTCCGGCGGTCGTCGCGCCCGGACTGCCTGCCCCTTGCGACGGCGTGCGCCAGGCGACAGGTGAGAGACCGGCATGACCCGAAGCGAATTCGTTACGGCTGCTTCCTTCCGGATCTGACCGGGTTGGCGACTGCTCCGCCCACACCGGCCCCTCGGGGGCGTTATATCAGGAGTCCAGGGCCCTGGCACAAGGGATGAAATCGGCCAATTTGTGCCTCCCTTGCCCGGAATAGGCGAGGATTCGGCAAGTTCCGTGACCTTGTCCGGCCGGCTCAGCGTGCCTGTATCGAGGTGACATAGATCGCGCCCCCCTGGGCGGTCGCCTGGAAGGTGTCGTAGGCCATCCAGATGTAGCCGCCGTTGCCGTTCCACGAGCCGCCCCAGCCGGCGCCGAAGCTGTTCTGGATCAGCACGGCGCCGCCGTTCATCGTGTCGTCGTAGCCGATGATCATCATGCAGTGGCCCACCTTCTGCGTCGTGCCGGGTTTGTAGAGCCACTGCTTGTTGCCAACGTAAGGCGAGGGTGTGCCGCGGTAAGGTGGAAAGTCCGTGTAGAGCCCGGTGCCGTAGGCCAGCGGCACGTTCTGCACGATCATCGTGCGCAGGCTGTCCAGCCCCTGGCTGCCCTTGATGCTGATCTGCGCAATGCCGGTCACCTGGAAGGCCGGGTCGGGTGCGATGCCGCCTGACCCGTAGGCGTTCCAGGCGGCGGAGCAGCCGGTCTCGTTCGGCGCCGCGGCCAGCGAAGGCGTACCGCCGTTCGAATTGAGGAAGTCGAAGCACGAGGCGATCTTGCCGCCGGTGCAGGTGCCCGACGCGAGGCCCTGCTGAAGTTCGACCTGGATGTAGGTGTAGGTCGGGCTCGCCTGGTTGGCCGGGCTCGACGGCGACTGGCCGCTGGCCTGCGCCGCCATGTAGGTCGCGACACCGTAGGTCGAGGACCAGACGAAGCAGGAGGGCGTCGTCTGCTTGCCGACCGGTGGCAGGAACGCGGGATCGACGTTGGCCTGCGGCGGCAGGGTCGCCGGCCGTGGCGGGACGACGAACCGCACGTCTTCGGTGACGCTGGGGTCGTAGCCATAGTCGAAGCTCTCGTAGATGTCGGTCATGTGACGCGCTCCGTTATTGGAACGAGTGCAGGCTAGCAAAGCAGCGGCGCCGGACGAACAATCGGAAATGCATGTCTGGCCAACCACAGCGGCCGCCGCCGCGGCGCGGTTCAACGGGTCGTGGTCGTGCGCTAGGGTGCGGCCATGACCGTCTCCGATCCCTACCAAGCCCTGGGCGTCCGTCGCCGCATCAATGCCGCCGGCGCGCTCACCCGGCTGGGCGGCGCCGTGATGGCGCCCGAGGTCATGGCGGCAATGGCCGCGGCGTCGCGCGCCTCCGTCGATATCGGCGAACTGCAGGATGCGGCCAGTACGCGGATCGCGGCCGCGACCGGTGCCGAGGCGGCACTGGTGACGACGGGCGCTGCGGCGGCGCTGACGCTCGCCGCGGCGGCGGCGATCGCCCGCTGGGATGTGGCCAAGATGGCGGCCCTGCCGCACGCCGACGCTTTCCCGCACGACATCCTGATCCCGCGCACCCATCGCACCGGCTATGCGCACGCCCTGGCGGCGGCCGGCGCTCGGCTGGTCGATATCGGCCACAACGACCGCGGCACCGGCGCCGGCGTGCGTGGCCTCGAAGCCTGGGAGATCGAGACGGCGCTGACGCCATCGGTCGTGGCCATGGCCTTTTCGGTGAATGCCATCAGCCTCGCCGATTTGCCGACTGCCGCCGCGGTGTGCCGCGCCAACGGCGTGGCGCTGATCGTCGATGCCGCGGCCCAGTTGCCGCCCAAGGAGAATCTGCGCCGCTTCATCGCCATGGGGGCGGATCTCGTCGCCTTCTCCGGCGGCAAGGCGCTGGGCGGACCGCAGGCGTCGGGAATCCTCGCCGGCCGCCGCGATCTCGTGGCGTCGGCGCTGTTGCAGCAGCTCGACATGGACGTGGCGCCCGAGACTTGGACGCCGCCGCGTCTGGTCGACCGCGCCAATCTGCGCGGCGTGCCGCATCATGGCATCGGGCGCGGCTTCAAGGCGGGCAAGGAGGAGATCGTGGGCCTGCTGGCCGCCCTCGAGCGCTTTGTGCAGGCCGACGATGCCGCCGACAATGCCGCCCTCGAATTCCGCCTCAAGGCGATCGCCGCGGCGCTGGACGGGCACGTCCGTACCACCCTGGTCCCAGCGCAGCAGACCGGCCGCGTGCCCGTGCTGGAGATCGCCGTGGCCGACGCGTTGGCGCTGAGCGCCCATCTGCAGCGCGGCGATCCGCCGGTTCATCTGTCGGAGCGTCACGCCGCCCGCGGCGTGCTGACGCTCGACCCGCAAGTGCTGCTGCCCGAGCACGATGCGCCGCTGGCGGCGGCGCTCCGGGCGGTTCTGCCGGACAGTGGAGCACGGGCATGACGCTTCCGACCCACGCCCGTTACGACTATGTGCCGTTGCGCGGCCGCCCCGACTACGTCTGGCCCAATGGCCGACGGCTCGCCGTCTATTTCGCGCTCAACCTCGAGCATTTCGCCTTCGGTGAAGGGCTTGGCGCCGAGCTGGCGCCGGGCGGGCCGCAACCGGACGTGCTGAACTTCGCGTGGCGCGACTGGGGCAACCGGGTGGGCGCCTGGTATGTGCTCGACGCCTTCGACGCGCTCGGCCTGCCGATGGCGGCGCTGGTCAACAGCGCGATGTACGACTACGCCCCGCAGCTCGTGGCGGCCTGCCGCGCGCGGGGCGACGAGATCGTCGGCCACGGCCGGACCAACGCCGAGCGGCAAGGCGTTCTGGACGAGGCGGCGGAGCGGACCTTGATCGCCGAGGCCACGGCGCGCCTGACCCGGGAGGAGGGGGCGCCGCCCGAGGGCTGGCTGGGGCCGTGGATCTCGCAAAGCCGCCGCACGCCCGATCTGCTGGCCGCGGCCGGTTACCGCTACCAGCTCGACTGGTGCATGGACGATCAGCCGATCTGGTTCCGCTGCCGGGCCGGCGGGCGCCTTCTTGCGGTGCCCTATCCCCAGGAGGCGAACGACATTCCCTCGATCGTCGGACGCAAGGACGGCGCGGCGCAGTTTGCCGACATCGTCATCGACCAGTTCGACGAGATGCTGGAGCTCTCGAAGACACGGCCGCTCGTCATGGGCGTCGCCCTGCATGCCTACATCGTCGGTCAGCCGCACCGGCTAAAGCACCTCAAGCGCGCGCTGCGGCACATCGCGGCGCGGCGCGACGATATCTGGTTGACCACGCCGGGCGCGATCGCCCGGCATTGTGCCGCGCTCCCCGCCGGCATCGTTCCCTGAGGAGTCTCATGCGTCTGTTCACCGCCACACTCGCCACCGAGACCAATACCTTCTCGCCGCTGCCGACCAGCCTCGAGAACTATCGCGAGTCGGTTTTCTTCCGGCCCGGCGAGCATCCGGCGGATGCGCCGCGCATGTGCACGGCGCCGCTGTTCGTCGGCCGCGCCCGCGCCAGGGCGGAGGGCTTCGAGCTGATCGAAGGCAGCTGCTTCGCCGCCAGCCCCGCCGGCACGACCAATCGGGCCGACTATGAGACGATGCGCGACGAGATCCTGGGTCAGCTCGAGGCCGCGCTCCCGGTCGACGGGCTGTTGCTGGGGCTGCACGGCGCCATGGTGGCGCATGGCTACGACGACGTCGAAGGCGACATCATCGAGCGGGCGCGCGCCATCGTGGGTCCGAAGTGCGTGATCGGCGTCGAGCTCGACCCGCACTGCCACCTCACGATGAAGCGCGTGGGGGCCGCCGACATCATCGTTCTCTACAAGGAATTCCCGCACACCGACGTCGTCGAGCGCGCCGAGGACGTTCTCGACCTCGTGCTGCGCACGCTGCGCGGCAAGGTGAAGCCGGTGATGTCGGTCTATGACTGCCGGCAGATCCAGGGTTATCCGACGACGATCCAGCCGATGCGCGGCCTGGTCGACCGGATCAAAGCGATGGAGGGCAAGGACGGCATTCTCTCGGTCTCCATTGCGCACTGCTTTCCCTACGGCGACGTGCCGGAGATCGGCACCCGCGTGCTGGTGATCGCCGACGGCGACAAGAAGAAGGCCGACGCGCTCGCCACGGCGCTGGGCGAGGAACTGGTCAGCCTGCGCGGCAAAACCCAGCCGCCGTCGTTCGATGTCGCGGCGGGGGTCGGCGAGGGGATCGCCTTCAACGACCTGCCGGTGGTGATCGCCGATCCCGCCGACAATGCCGGCGGCGGCGCGCCGTCGGACAACACCGACATCCTGCGCCA
>JAIETA010000022.1 GCA_019745575.1 Reyranella sp.
ATGATGCGGATCAGGTCGCCGCGCACGGTGCAGCAGATGCAGCCGTTGTTCATCTCGAAGACTTCCTCGTCGGCATTGACGACGAGGTCGTTGTCGACGCCGAGCTCGCCGAATTCGTTCACGATGACGGCGTATTTCTTGCCGTGCTGTTCGCTCAGGATGCGGTTCAGCAGCGTGGTCTTGCCGGCGCCGAGATAGCCGGTGAGCACGGTGACGGGCACTTGTGCTTGAGCCATGACAGGGTCCTCGATTGTGGCCCTTGAGATAGGGCCGCGACCCCCATGAGTCTAGAGCCGTTCCCCGCGGATCAGCCTGGGCAGGTCGCCGACCAGGCCCATGGCATGGCGGACGAAGAAGCGGCGGAGCGGCGGCACGCGGTTGACCGCGGCCAGTCCCGCATCGCGCAGCAGACGCAGCGGTCCGATGTCGTTGGAGAACAGGCGATTGAGCAGGTCGGTGGCGGCGACCATGGCGAAGTTGTCGGCCCGCCGCCATTGCGCGTAGCGTTCGAGCGTGTCGGCGGCGCCGATGTCGAGGCCGAGCCGCTGGCTGTCGACCAGCACTTCCACGAGGGCCGCGATATCGCGCACGCCGAGATTATAGCCCTGGCCCGCGATGGGATGGATGCCGTGGGCGGCGTCGCCCACCAGCACAAGGCGCGTGTCGATGTAGCGGTCGGCATGGACCAGGCCCAGCGGATACCACCAGCGCGGCCCGGCCGGCGCGACCGCGCCGAGATGGTCGCCGAAGCGGCGGGCGAACTCGGCCTGGAAGCGCGGCGCGTCGAGTTCGAGCAGGCGACGCGCGACGTCGGCGCGCTCGGTCCACACGATCGAGGAGCGGTGCCGGCCGGCCTCGTCGTCGCGCATCGGCAGGATGGCGAAGGGACCGCCGGGCAGGAATTTCTCCTGGGCGACGCCGCGGTGCGGCCGGTCGTGGCGGGCCACCAGCACGATCGCGATCTGGCCGTAGGACCAGCGGCGGGCGCCGATGCCGGCCTCCTCGCGCATCGCGCCCAGGCGGCCCTCGGCCGAGGCGACCAGCCGTGTCGCCAGCCGCCGTCCGCTCTTCAGGACGAGCTCGGCGCGATTCTGGTCGCGCACCGTCTCGATCACTTCGTCCGGCGCCACCAGCTCGACCTTGCTGCAGGCGGCCAGCCGCCGCAGCAGCGCGGCGCGCAGGAACCGGTTCTCGACGATCCAGCCCATCGGCGCGGGCGTCTCGCCGTCCGACGCGGCTTCGCGGTGGTCGAAGTGCAGGAACAGGGGACTCGCGCGGCCGTCGTGGCCGGCGTCGGAGATGCGGATGTCGCGGATCGGCTCGGCGTCGCCCGCCACGTCATCCCAGACGCCGAGGGCTGCGAACAGGCGTTGGCTGGTGTAGGCGATCGCCGTGGTGCGGCCGTCGAAGCCCGCATCGGTCAGGGAAGCAAGCGGCACGCGGTCGATGAGGGCGGTGCGCAGGCCCGCCGTGCCGGCGGCGAGCGCCAGAACGCTGCCGTTGAGGCCCGCCCCGACGACGGCGATATCGAACCGGTCGCTGCTCATCGGCCATAGATGGCAGCCCCGCGCCCGGGCGGCAACTGCGGCAGCCGGCCGCCACCGTTGCGGCCGGTGGGCCGGTCAGAAGGTCTTCGAGACGCTGAAGATGACGCGGCCCTGGCAATTCTGGGTGTTGGCGCAGCCGGCGACGTCGATGTTGGTGTCGGTGTAGGCGGCGGTGAGGTCGATGCCGTAGAGGTTGACGGTGAGGCCGATCTGCCAGTCCCAGTAGTTGTCGGTGGGGATGGCGTAGTTGGCGAAGCGCTCGACATACTGGTTGCCGATGCTGGCGAAGGCCTTGAAGGCCACGTTCTCGTTCACCTTGATGAACGGCATCGGCATGGCGACTTGGACCCACTTGTACCAGGCGTTGCCGGCGTTGGCGAAGAAGTTGGGGCTGTAGCGCAGCGCGCCCGAGAGCTGGGCTGCGCCAAAATCGTAGCCGGCGACCAGGCCGAACTCGTTGAAGTCATAAAACAGGTTAGAAGGCGCGCCGACGTAGTTGTAGCGGATGTAGCCCAGGTCGACGGTGAGCTTGTCCTGCAGCGTCTTGAGCTTTAGCCCGGCCAGCAGGTCGATCTCGGCGGCGGTCCCGGTGCCGGGGTAGTTGACGTTGCTGCCCCAGGCGCCGACGTAGGCGCTGAGCGGCACGGCTTCGCTGACCGTGGGCGTCTCGTAGCCGAAGCTGCCCTGGACCGCGATCTCGCGCTGGGTCTGGGAGATGCCGCGGTAGGAGTAGTCGGTGAACAGGCCGATGCTGGCCGTGAACGAGCCGCCGAACGGGGCGTTCCAGGTCTCCTTCTCCGGCGCCGGTGCGGTCGCGGGATCCGGCGTGCCTTGTGCCATCGCCACGCCCGACGCGCAGATTGTGAACAAGGCACACCCAAAAGCTGCAAATTTCTTGCGCAACACGACCCTCATCGACGCTTGAAATCCCCAATTGACGTAGGGGCAGCAAGACCTGTGCCCCGGACCGCGGGAGCCGCCCGGTCGTTGGCATGAAGTTTGCTCCCTGCCGGTTGAGCTTTGGGGGCGGGCGTTCCGCCCGGTGGAGGATAGCCGGATGAAGATGGTCATGGCGATTTTCAAACCGTTCAAGTTGGACGAGGTGCGCGATGCGCTGACGTCGCTCGGCATCCAGGGATTGACGGTGAGCGAGGTGAAGGGATTCGGCCGCCAGAAGGGCCAGACCGAAATCTACCGCGGCGCTGAATATGCCGTGAGCTTCCTGCCGAAGGTCAAGATCGAGGTCGTGATCGACGACGGCATGGTCGAGCGTGCGGTCGAAACGATCCGCAAGGCGGCCGGCACGGGCAAGATCGGTGACGGCAAGATCTTCGTCCTGCCCGTCGAGCAGGCGATCCGCATCCGGACCGGCGAGGCCGGGGCGGAAGCACTCTGATCCCGCGCACCACTCCAACCAACCCAAGATCCGAAGGAAGACCGATGAAACTCACGCTCAATCCGGTGCTGGCCGGCGCGGGAGCCGCCGTTGCGATGCTCCTGCCGGCCCTGGCGCTGGCTGCCGACGAGAAGCCCAAGCTCGACACCGGCGATACCGCCTGGATGCTGACGTCGACGGCGCTCGTGCTGATGATGACCATTCCCGGCCTGGCGCTGTTCTATGGCGGCATGGTGCGCAAGAAGAACGTGCTCGCCACCTTCATGCAGAGTTTCGCGGTCACCTGCCTGGTCTCGGTGCTGTGGCTGATCGTGGGCTACAGCCTCGCCTTCACACCGGGCAGCACCATCATCGGCGGCCTGAGCAAGGTCTTCCTCAAGGGCCTGACGCTGGACAGCGTCCATGAGCTGGCCAAGACCATTCCCGAAACAGTCTACATCTGCTTCCAGCTCACTTTCGCCATCATCACGCCGGCGCTGATCGCCGGCGCCTTCGCCGAGCGCATGAAGTTCTCCGCGATGATGTGGTTCATGGGGCTGTGGTCGCTGATCGTCTACGCGCCGGTCGCCCATTGGGTGTGGGGCGGCGGCTTCCTCGGCGAGTGGGGCGTGCTCGACTACGCCGGCGGCACGGTGGTCCACATCAATGCCGGCGTCGCCGGCCTCGTCTGCGCCCTCGTGATCGGCAAGCGCAAGGGTTTCGGCACCGAGAACCTGGCGCCCTACAATCTGGTCTACTCGGTGATCGGCGCCTCGCTGCTGTGGGTCGGCTGGTTCGGCTTCAACGCCGGCTCGGCGGTCGGCGCCAGCAGCAACGCCGGCATGGCGATGGCGGTGACGCAGTTCGCCGCGGCGGCGGCGGCGCTGTCCTGGATGTTCGCGGAGTGGGTGACGCGCGGCAAACCATCGGTGCTCGGCATCATCTCCGGCGCCGTTGCCGGGCTCGTGGCCATCACCCCGGCCTCGGGCTTCGTGACGCCGATGGGATCGCTGGTGATCGGCCTCGTGGCCGGCGTGGTCTGCTTCTGGGGCGCCACCGGCCTCAAGAAGGCAATGGGCTACGACGACTCGCTCGATGCCTTCGGCGTCCACGGCGTGGGCGGCTTCGTCGGCGCGATCCTGACCGGCGTCTTCGCCGTCGAAGTGATCGGCGGCGAGGGCAAGAAGGGCCTGGTCGACGGCAACGCCGCCCAGGTGCTGACCCAGCTCTGGGGCACCCTGGTCGTCGTCGCCTGGTGCGCGATCGCGACCTTCGTCATCCTGAAGATCATCGATGCCCTGATCGGTCTGCGGGTCACCACCGAGGAGGAGATCGAAGGCCTCGACATCAACCTCCACGGCGAGACGGTGCACTAGGACCGTCGTCGATTTCGGGAACCGGTCTCCTCCCCGGTTCCTTCTCCGCCGCCGCGGCCCTGCCGCGGTGGCGCCCTCAAAGCCCGGCGACCCGTTCGCCGGGCTTTTTTGTGCCGGAATTTGACGCGGCGCGCGCAAGACGCCAGTCTGTGCCGACAAGCCGGAAAGGCAGGAGGAGAGGGTATGAAACTCGTGTCCGCCATCATCAAGCCGTTCAAGCTCGACGAGGTGCGGGACGCCTTGACGGGCGTCGGCGTGTCGGGCCTTACGGTGAGCGAAGTCAAGGGTTTCGGACGCCAGAAGGGCCAGACGGAGATCTACCGCGGCGCCGAGTATCTGGTGAGCTTCCTGCCCAAGGTAAAGATCGAGATCGTGGTCGACGATGCCCAGGTGGAACGGGCCATCGAAGCCATCCAGAAGGCGGCGCACACGGGCAAGATCGGCGACGGCAAGATCTTCGTCACGCCGGTCGAGCAGGCGCTCCGCATTCGGACCGGCGAGTCGGGGTCGAACGCGCTCTAGCGTCGACGCAAGAAGCCTTTCGAGAAGAAGACGGCACGGGGGAAACGATGATCAAGTCGATTGTGCGCACGGGCGCGCTGGCCACGCTTGTCGCGATGATGGGGACGGCCGCGGTCGCTGCGGACAAGCCCCAGATCGACACCGGCGACACCGCGTGGCTGCTGATGGCCACAGTGCTCGTGCTGATGATGAACATCCCGGGCCTGGCGCTCTTCTACGCCGGCATGGTGCGCAAGAAGAACGTGCTGGCGACCGCGGTCCAGGCCTTCGCCGTCTCCGCCCTGGTTACGGTGCTGTGGTTCGTCGTCGGCTATTCGCTGGCCTTCACCGACGGCGGTGGCCTGAACGGCGTCATCGGCTCGCTGTCGCGGGCGGTCGGCGCGGGTCTGCTGGGCAGTGTCCACGATCTTGCCAAGACGGTGCCGGAAAATGTCTTCCTGATGTACCAGGCGACCTTCGCCATCATCACCCCGGCGATCATCGCCGGCGCCTTCGCCGAACGCATGAAGTTCTCGGCCATGATGTGGTTCATGGGGTTGTGGGTGCTGTTCGTCTACGTTCCGGTCGCGCATTGGGTGTGGGGCGGTGGCTTCCTCGGCGCGGCGGGTGTGCTCGATTTTGCCGGTGGTCTGGTGGTCCATCTCAACGCCGGCATCGCCGGCCTCGTGTGCTGCATCGTCATCGGCAAGCGCCAGGGCTACGGCACCGAGTACATGGCGCCGCACAACCTGGTGCTGACCTTGATCGGCACCTCGCTGCTGTGGGTCGGCTGGTTCGGCTTCAATGCCGGGTCGGCGCTGAGCTCGGGCGAGCTGGCGGGCAGCGCCATGCTCAACACCCACATCGCCGCCGCCACGGCGGCTCTGGTCTGGATGGCCATCGAATGGGCGGCCCGCGGCAAGCCGTCTGTGCTGGGCGTCCTGACCGGCGCTGTCGCCGGCCTCGGGA
>JAIETA010000035.1 GCA_019745575.1 Reyranella sp.
CCGCGGCCGGGACGATGGCCGGCACGACCTCGGTGCGGCGCTCGGGCAGCGTGCCGGGCGGCGCCGGCGTCGAGGCCGGCGGCTTGCCCTGCGGATCCCTGACCGTGCAGACGTCGCTGCGCAGCCGGTCCTTCAGCGCCGCGATCTGGTCCTCGATCTGCTTGTTGGCGGCCTTCTGCTTGTCGATCTGGTCTTCCAGCGCCTTGACCTGGGCGGCGTCGGGACCCGGCGGCGCGGGCGGCGCCGGCGGCGCGGGAAGCTGCACCGCCACGTTCACGATCGGTCGGTAGAAGAGATACCAGCCCAGCGCCAGCCCCACCGCCACCAGCAGGAAGCCGCCGGCCAGGGCGCCCAGGATCAGCGGCCAGCGCGGGCGGGGGTTTTCGGAAGACGGCGGGCTGTCGGCCATGGCGGAAATTGGCTCCGGTACGGGGCGCCAGTCAACGCCGGCGCCGCGGCGGAATTGCGGCGGCTCGGATAAGCAAATCTCCTGCGGCGGGCCTTGCCGGTTCCGGCCCGGCATATAAGTGTATATGCACTCTTTGTCCCTGGGAGACTGTCATGACCATCGCTTACCTCTCGCCGCCGCCGGAGTGGCGGGCCAAGTACTGGGCGGTCCACCTGTTCGGCTTCGCCGACTTCGTGCCGGCCGTCGGCACCGGCCTCCTGCTGTCGCTGATGGCGGCGCCGCTGATGGCAAACATCGCCACCTTCCCGATCGTGCCGATCCCGCTGTTCGGCGTCGGCCTCTCGGGCGCCGCGCACATCATCGCCCTCGACCTGCTCCGCCGCCGCGTCTAGTTTCAGCCCCGAAACCCCACGGAGATTTTCATGACCGCCTGCATCGTTGGATGGTCCCACGGCAAGTTCGGCAAGCTCGACGGCGAGACCAGCGAGTCGCTGGTCGTGAAGGCCGCAACCGAGGCCATCGCCCACGCCGGCATCGAGCCCCGGGACGTCGACGTCATCTACGTCGGCAACATGAACGGCGGCTTCGTGCGCCAGGAGTTCCACTCCTCGCTGGCGCTGCAGGCCCACCCCGACCTGCGCTTCAAGCCGTCGACCCGCGTCGAGAACGCCTGCGCCACCGGCTCGGCCGCCATCCACATGGGGCTGAACACGCTCGCCGCCGGCCGCGCCCGCTTCGTGCTGGTGGTCGGCGTCGAGAAGATGACCGAGCTCAACAGCACGCAGGCGGGCGAGGTCCTGATCAAGGCGTCGTACGTCGCGGAAGAAGCCACCATCGAGGCGGGTTTCGCCGGCATCTTCGGCAAGATCACCTCGGCCTACTTCCAGCGCTACGGCGACAAGTCGGATGCGCTGGCCCGCATCGCCGTGAAGGCGCACAGGAACGGCGTAAAAAATCCCTACGCGCATTTCCAGAAGGAGTTCGCCTACGAGTTTTGCCGCACGCCGTCGGACAAGAACCCGTTCGTGGCCGGACCGCTGAAGCGCACCGACTGCTCGCCCGTCACCGACGGCGCCGCCGCCGTCGTGCTGGCCGACGTGCAGACCGCGCTCGGCATGAAGCACGCCATCGCCTTCCGCGCGGCCGAGCACGTCAACGATTTCCTGCCCATGAGCAAGCGCGACATCATCAAGTTCGAGGGCCCGCAGCTCGCCTGGAAGCGGGCGCTGGCCTCGGCCAAGCTCGACCTGCTCGACCTGTCGTTCGTCGAAAGCCACGACTGCTTCACCTCGGCCGAGCTGATCGAATACGAGGCCATGGGCCTCACCGCCCCGGGCGAGGGCGAACGGGCGATCCTGGAAGGCTGGGTCGAGCGCGACGGCAAGCTGCCGGTCAATGTCTCGGGCGGGCTGAAAGCCAAGGGCCATCCGGTGGGGGCCACCGGCGTCTCCATGCACGTGATGTCGGCCATGCAGCTTTCCGGCAGCGCGCCGGAGGGCATGCAGCTGCCCAAGGCCAGGATCGGTGGCGTGTTCAACATGGGCGGCGCCGCCGTCGCCAACTATGTGAGCATCCTCGAACCTCTGCGTTAGCGGATGCGCGCCGTCGGCCGCGGCGAGAGCGACGCCATCCTGGGCGCCATGCGCCAGGTTGCGCTGGCCGGCGGCCACGCGCTCAGTCACGCCGACACGGCAAGCATCCTGGCCGCCGGGCGCTATCTCTTGCGCCGGCCCGACCTCGCCGACATCAGCACCCTGCCGGCCGTCGAGCCCGGCGACCTCGTCGCGATCCTGAAGGACCGCGACCTGGCGCGCGAAGCGGTGAAGTACCTCGCCATCATGGTGCTGGTCGACGGCGCCCTCGACGAGGGCAAGCTGAAGCGCGTGCTGGAATACTCCCGCGCGCTCGATATCGAGGCCGACTACCTCACCGATCTCGTCGAGGCGGCCTCGGGGCACCTCGCCTGGGCCAGCGCCGACATGTGGCGCAAGAATTTCGACAGCGTCATCAGCCGCTCCTCCGCCGGCCTCGACCCGGCGACATGGATCAGGCCCTATGAAGGGGCAAACGCCGACCCGGCGCTGGTCGCCCGCTACGAAGCGCTGGGCAAGCTGCCGCCGAACAGCTTCGGCAAGGCCCTGTGGGACTTCGACAAGACGAACGGCTATCCGTTCCCCGGCGATCCGGCGGCGCTCAACGCCCGCTTCGGCACGCCGCACGACTCGACGCACGTGATCTCGGGCTACGACACCAGTGCGCGCGGCGAACTGCTGGTGTCCACCTTCACGGCCGGCATGCACCCTCTCAATCCGATGAGCGGCCACATCCTGCCCGTGATCTTCTTCTTTCACCTCGGCCAGCAGTTGAACGACGTCGGTCACGCCGGCCGGGGCGGCCTCGATCCCGACGAGTTCTGGCACGCCTGGGCGCGCGGCCGCGACATGACCGTCGACATCTTCGCGCCCGGCTGGAGCGCCTGGGACTGGATCGAGCGCGATCTCGAGGAGCTGCGGCGCGACTGGAACGTCGCGCCGCCGGGTCGCCGCTCCTAGAGCTCCGACCTAGACCACCGGGCTCATGCCGCCGTCGACGTTGATGGCGACGCCGGTGATGAACGAGCCGGCATCGGAGCACAGGAAGCAGGCCAGGCGGGCGAACTCCTCCGCCTTGCCCATGCGGCCGAGCGGGATGCGGCCCTTGGCCATGCCGTCGAGGAACTGCTGGTAGGTCTCGCCCTTGCCCATCGTCTTGTGCCGGCGCTGCCACTGGTCGCTCTCGATCAGGCCGACCAGCATGGCGTTGACCAGCACGTTGTGGGCGGCGTTCTCCTGGGAGAGCGCCTTGGTGAGCGCCAGGCCCGCCGCGCGGCTGACGCTGGTCGGCGTCGAGTTGGCGTTGGGCGCCTTGGCGCCGATGTTGAGCACGTTGACGATCCGCCCCCACTTGCGCTCACGCATGCCGGGCAGCGCGAGCCGCGTCAGCCGGATGGCGGCGAACAGTTTCAGGTCGAGATCGCCCTGCCAGTCCTCGTCGGTCACGGTGTCGAACGCCTTGGCGTGGCTGATGCCGGCGTTGTTGACCACGATGTCGACCTTGCCGAAGTCGGCCGTGATCTTCTTCCAGGTGTCGGCGATCGGCGCCGCCTTCGAGACGTCGCAGGAATAGGCCTCGATCTTGGTGTTGGCCTTGCCGGCCGCCTTGGCGACCTCGGCCTTGGCGGCGCCGAGCGCCTCGGCCTTGCGGGCGATCAGCGCCACCGAGCCGCCGGAGGCTGCGAACTCGCTGGCCATGGCGAGGCCGAGCCCGGTGCTCGCCCCCGTGATCACGGCCACGCGGCCATCCATCCGTACATCCATGAAAATCTCCCTCGTCTACGTCTTCAGTGTAGCGATGGCCGCGAGCACGCGCTCGGGCGTTGCCGGCGCGTCGAGCCGCACTGCGGTCCTGTGGTCGGCGACCGCGGCGATGGCGTCCTTGAGCGCGGTCCAGACCGCGGTGGCGAGCAGCAGCGGCGGTTCGCCCACCGCCTTGGAGCGGAAGATCGTGGCCTCGCGCGACGGCGCGTTCTCGAGCATCTTCACCTTGAACACCTGAGGCGCGTCGCGGCTGCCCGGGATCTTGTAGGTCGAGGGCCCGACGGTGCGCAGCACGCCCTGCCTGTCCCACCACAGTTCCTCGCAGGTGAACCAGCCCTGGCCCTGCACGAAGGCGCCCTCGATCTGCCCGAGGTCGATCGCCGGGTTGAGCGAGGCGCCACAGTCCTGCACGAGGTCGGCGCGCAGCACGCGGCTTTCGCCCGTCAGGGTGTCGATCGCCACCTCGGCCATCGCGGCCCCGAAGGAGAAATAGAAGAACGGCCGGCCGCGCATCGCCGCGGCATCCCAATGGATCTTGGGCGTCTTGTAGAAGCCGGTCGACGAGAGCGATACGCGGCCCAGCCAGCAGAGCCTCGCCAGCTCGCCGAAGCTCACGACCTGGTTGCTGCCGGGTTTGGCGATACGGACGTTGCCGTCGGCGAATTCGATGTCGCTGCTGCTCGCGGCAAAATGCTCCGACGCGAAGGCGATCATGCGCTGCTTGATGGTGCTGGCCGCCTCCCAGGCCGCCCAGCCGTTCAAGTCCGAGCCGGTCGACGCGGCGGTCGGCGAGGTGTTGGGCACTTCGGCGGTCGAGGTGGCGCTCGGCCGGATGCGATCGATGTCGACGCCAAAAACCTCGGCCACGACCTGGGCCACCTTGACGAACAGCCCCTGCCCCATCTCGGTGCCGCCGTGGTTCAGCCGGATCGAGCCGTCGGTATAGACATGCACCAGCGCGCCCGCCTGGTTCATGTGCGGCAGGTTGAAGGAGATGCCGAATTTCAGCGGGAAGAGGCCCAGGCCGCGCTTCAGGATCGGGCTCGTTCTGTTGAAGGCATCGACCTCGGCCCGCCGACGCTCGTAGTCGCCGCCCTGGCGCACCTCGGCCCAGCAGCGCGCCAGATGGTTCTCGTCGAGCATCTGGCCGTAGGGCGTCTCGGCCCTCCCGGCATCGTAGAAATTGAGCGCGCGTACCTCGTTGGCGTCGCGGCCGAGGTGGCGGGCGATGCGGTCGAGCGCGTCTTCCATGACGACGACGCCCTGCGGTCCGCCGAAGCCGCGGAAGGCGGTGTTCGACTGCTTGTTGGTCTTGCAGGCATAGCCCACGGCGCGGAAGTGCGGGATCCAGTAGGCGTTGTCGGTGTGGGTGAGCGCCCGGGCGATCACGCCCGGCGTCAGGTCGAGGCTGAAGCCGGCATCGGCCGCCAGCATCGCGTCGAGCGCCAGCACGCGGCCGTCATCGTCGAAGCCCACGGTGTAGCGGTAGTCGAAGCCGTGTCGCTTGCCGGTCGCGATCATGTCGATCTCGCGCGGCAGGCGGAGCTTTACCGGCCGGCCGGTCTTGTGCGCCGCCAGCGCCGCCGCGCCCGCCACCCACGAGGCATTGCTTTCCTTGCCGCCGAAGCCGCCGCCCAGGCGGCGCACCACGGCGGTCACCCGGTTGAAGTCGCAGCCCAGCAGGCGGGCCGCGATGTGCTGCACCTCCGTCGGATGCTGCGTCGAGGAATGGACGACGATGTCGCCGTCCTCGCCCGGCTGGGCAAAGGCGATCTGGCCCTCGAGATAGAAATGCTCCTGCCCGCCGACGCTGAATTCGGCGCTCAGGCGGTGGGGCGCCGTCTTCAGCGCCGCCTCGGGGTCGCCGCGCGACAGGGTCGACGGCGCCTGCACATAGGCCTTGCGGGCCAGCGCCGTGGCGATGTCGAGGATCGCCTCGGTTTCCTCGATGTCGATCACCGCGAGCCCGGCGGCATGGCGCGCCGCGTCGAGCGTCGCCGCCACGACCATGGCCAGCGGCTGGCCCGCGAAGTCGACGCGGCCGGCGGCAAACAGCGGCTCGCCCTCGCCGACCGGCGCGACGTCGTTGCGGCCCGGAACGTCCGTGGCGCCCAACACCGCGACGACCCCGGGCGCCGTCGCGACGGCGGAAAGAC
>JAIETA010000364.1 GCA_019745575.1 Reyranella sp.
GGCGCCTCCAACAACGCCTCGTCGAGGCGCGCTCCGTCTTGTCTATCAGACGGACGCCGCAATAGATTCACAGCCTCACCAGATGCGCACCAAGGGCACCAACGCCTATCGCCAACAGAACCATGTGCCGCTGATGATCCATCACCCGGCCTATCCCGGCGGCAAGGAGTGCGCGGCCATCACGTCCCAGCTCGACCTGGCGCCGACCCTCGTCGGCTTGACCGGCAAGGATCCGGCGAGCCGCGCCAGGGCGGCGGCCGGTCTGCGCGGGCGGGACTTCTCCGGCCTGCTCAGGAATCCCGAGGCGGCCCGGCCCGGGACTCTGCGGCCGGCGGCGCTGTTCAACTACGATATGCTGTCCTACCAGGACGCCGCGTGGACAAAGAAGGTCTTCGCGTTCAATGCCGAGCGCAAGAGGTCGACCGCGGAGAAGATCGCCTTTCTGGAAAAGAACCAACCCGACTTCCACAATCGCATCGCGATCAGGAGCGTCTGGGACGGCCGCTATCGTTTCACGCGCTACTTCTCGCCGCTGCAGTTCAACACGCCCACGACCCTCGAGGAACTGGTCGCCAGGAACGACCTGGAAATGTACGACCTCGAGAACGATCCGGAGGAAATCAACAACCTTGCCGCGGATCGGACGAAGAACGCCGAGCTGATGCTCGCCCTCAACAAGGCGATGAACGAGCGTCTGGCCGAGGAAGTGGGCGACGACAATGGCCGCTTCCTGCCGATCCGGAACGGCAAGTGGTTCTTTCCGCCGGCGAGCGAGCGCTAACTGCCGGTCGCGACAACGATTCCGACGCCCAGCACCACCAGCACGATGCCGGCCAGCTCGCGCCGGCTGATGGCCTCGCGGAAAATCCGCAGCGACACGAGATAGGTGAACAGCACTTCGACCAGGATCAGGGTCCGCACGTTCGAAGCCGATTCGAGGGCGAGCGCGGTCACGTTGGCGGCCGAGGCCGAGGCGCCGGCGAGCCCCGCGAACAGCGACAGCCGCCATTCACGCAACGCGCCCAGCACGACGGCGGGCGTGCGCGCCAGCAGCCAGGCGCCGAGCAGTACGGTCTGGGTGAGCTGGCTCCAGAACAGCGTGCCGGCGGCGCCGAGGAAGGGCGAGCCGGCGTCGAGCGCCAGCGTGGCGCCGCGATAGCCCACGACCGAGATAGCGAAGGCCGAGCCCGAGGCCAGGCCGAACAGGGCGGCGGGATCGGCCCAGCTCCGCGCCAGCACGTGGCCGGCCGGCCGCGGCGACAGCAGGATGACACCCAGCGTCGCCAGCACGATGGCGAAGCCGGCCAGCGGCGACAGCCGCTCGCCCAGGAAGACGACGGAGAACAGCGCCACCTGGATGACCTCGCTCTTGGAGTAGACGAGGCCGATGGCGAAGCTGCGTTCGGCCATGGCGCGCAGCAGCAGCGCCGTGCCCGCCATCTGGCTGAGTGCGGCCACCAGGACCCAGGCGCCGAACCCCACGGTGAGCGGCGGCAGGGCGTGGCCGCCGACGCCGATCACGAGGCCGAGCCACAGCACGAGAAACGGCATGCCGTAGAGGAAGCGCACCAGGGTGGCGCCGAGCGTGCCGAGATCGTCGACCAGCCGCCGCTGCGCGGTGTTGCGGACGGTCTGGGCGAAGGCGGCGAAGATCGTGAGGGGAATCCAGAGCCAGGGCAGGGCGGTCACGCCATTCGCTCCGGCATGCCCTCACCCTGAGGAGCCGCGCGAAGTGCGGCGTCTCGAAGGGTGGGATCAGTCATGTTGCCGCCGACCCTTCGAGACGGCCCTTCGGGCCTCCTCAGGGTGAGGAGCTGTTGCTGCAACCAGGCTCATGCGCTCACGACGACGCGCAGGCCCGGCTTGCGGTCTTCCAGCCGCACCGCCAGCCCGTGCAGGCCGGCGATGGCCTTCACCAGCGCGAGGCCGAGCCCGCTGCCGGCGGTCGAGCGGCTGCGGTCGAGACGGTAGAAGCGGTCGAACACCTTGCCGTGCTCGGCCTCGGGGATGCCGGGCCCCGTGTCGGCGACCTCGGCCTCGAAGCCCTGCGCGGTGCGGCTGAGGCCGAGCGTCACCGTCGTGCCGGGCGGCGTATGGCGGAGCGCGTTCTCGACCAGGTTCGAGATCATTTGCGCGAGCAACTGGCGATCGCCGGTCAGGTGCACGCCGTCCTCGACGTCGATCTGGAGCTTGTGCCTAGAATCCTCGGCGGCCGGCTGGTAGGCCTCGCCGATGCTGCGCACGAGGGCCGAAAAGTCGAGATCGGCGAAGGCGCGCTTCTGCGCGCCGGCCTCGACCTGGGCGATGCGCAGCAGCGCGGAAAAGGTTTCCAGCAGGCCGTCGGCTTCCGCGATGGCGGCGTCGGTCGCGGCATCATAGTCGGCCGTGGTGGCAGCGCGCGCGCGGGCGTCTTCCAGATGCTGGCGCAGGCGGCCGAGCGGGGTGCGCAGGTCGTGGGCGATGTCGCTCGAAACCTGGCGCAGCCCGTCCATGAGCTGCTCGATGCGGCCCAGCATGGCATTGAGGCTGGTCACGAGCTGGTCGATCTCGTCGTGGGTGCCGCGCACCGGGATGCGGGCCGATAGGTCACCCTCCATGATGGCGCGGCTGGTGCGGGTGATGGTGTCGATGCGGCGCAGGAAGGTGCCGCCGAGCCAGACGCCGCCGGCGATCGCCAGCAGGAGCGTCAGGCCGCCCGCCCAGGCGAAGGCGCGCACGATGGCGCTCTGCATGTCGCTCAGGCGATTGGCGTCCTGGGCGACCAGCAGGAAGGCGCCGTCGGACAGCGTGAGTCCGTATCCCGTGAGCTTGGGCGGCTGCTCGCTCTCCGTCTCCACCGCGTCGGGCTTCGGCACGAAGTCGATGACGCCGTTGACCGGCGGCATGCCGGGCAGGTTGCCGACGACGACGCGGCCGTTGGGCGCCTGCAGGAGGTAGAAGATCGGCCCGCGCGTGCGGAAGTTCATGCGGCGCGTGATCTGCTGCGCGAGGCCGGCGAGGCCGCTGCGGCGGTGAACCTCGGTGAGCTGCAGCGCCTCGGTGCGCAGCACCGCCGCCATGTCGGCCTGCATGGCCGCCGTCGCCGTCCAGTAGACCGTGGCGAACAGCGCGCCCGCCGAGACCATGAACAGCACGGCGTAGATCAGCGGCAGGCGGAAGCTGGCCGAGCGCAGGATGCGGCCCAGGGTTCTGCCCGGGTCGGGAGCCCTAGTCGGGGGCGCGGATGACATAGCCAGCCCCCCTGACGGTGTGGAGCAGCGGCTTGTCGAATCCCTTGTCGATCTTCGAGCGCAGGCGGCTGATGTGGGTCTCGACGATGTTGGTCTTGGGATCGAAGTGGAAATCCCAGACCTTCTCCAGCAGCATCGTGCGCGTCACCACCTCGCCGGCGTGGCGCAGCAGGTACTCGAGGATCTTGAATTCCTGGGCGAGCAGGTCGATGCGCCGGCCGGCGCGCGTCACGGTGCGCGCCAGCAGATCCATCTGCAGGTCGCCGGCGTGGAGCGACGTCGCCGCCATGATCGGCGGCCGCCGCGCCAGCGCCCCGACCCGCGCCAGCAGCTCGGCGAAGGCGAACGGCTTCACCAGGTAGTCGTCGCCGCCCGCCTCGAGGCCGGCCACGCGGTCGTCGACGCCGCCCATGGTGGTGAGGAACAGCACCGGCGTCCTGACGCCCGAGGCGCGCGCCGCCTTGACCAGCGACAGCCCGTCCATCAGCGGCAGCATGCGGTCGACGATCAGCACCTCGTACTTCTCGCCGGTCGCGAGGTAGAGGCCGTCACGGCCGTTGTCGGCGTGGTCGACCACATGGCCGTGCTCGCGCAGGCCCTTGGCGATGTAGTCGGCGGTCTGCTTGTCGTCTTCGACGAGGAGGATTTTCACGGGACTCCGTCTGTCTTCTTCTCCGTCCGTATGACGGGCGAGGCGGGTTTTTGAAAGACCCCCAACTATACAAACATTCAATCCGACGGCCATCCGGACGCCACGGGCGGGCCCCCATATTCCCGGCGAGCCCCCAAAGGAGGTTGTTCATGACCAAGACAAAGAGCCGTATCCTCACCGCCCTCGCGCTGACCACCGCGCTGACGGCACCCGCCCTCATCGCCCCGATGTTCAGCGCGCCCGCCGCGATCGCCGCGCCGCAGGCCGTGCAGGACTTCTCCGACCTCGCCGCCAAGGTGACCCCGGCGGTCGTCAACGTCGCCGTGACCATGAAGGCCGGCGCCGACGGCGACGACGAGGTCCGCATGTCGGACAACAACGACAAGCAGATGGAAGAGTTCATGAAGCGCTTCAGCGAGCGCTTCGGCCAGCCGGCGCGTCCGGACGGCAAGCGTCCGTCGGGCCAGAAGGGCCAGGCCGTCGGCACCGGCTTCATCGTCGACGCCAAGGGCACGATCGTGACGAACTATCACGTGGTGTCCAGGGCCGACACGATCACCGTGACCATGGCGGACGGCACCAAGCTGCCGGCCAAGCTGGTGGGCGGCGACGACAAGACCGACCTGGCCGTGCTGAAGGTCGAGAGCGACAAGCCGCTGCCGTTCGTCACCTTCGGCGACGCCTCGAAGGTGCGCGTCGGCCAGCCGGTGATGGCGGTCGGCAACCCGTTCGGCCTGGGCGGCACCGTGACGACCGGCATCGTGTCGGCGCGCGGCCGCGACATCCAGTCGGGTCCGTTCGACGACTACATCCAGACCGACGCCGCCATCAACCGCGGCAACTCGGGTGGCCCGCTGTTCGACATGGACGGCAAGGTGATCGGCATCAACACCGCCATCTACTCGCCGACCGGCGGCAACATCGGGCTTGGCTTCGCCATCCCGTCGAGCCAGGCCGAGCCGGTGGTGGCGCAGCTCGCGAGCAACGGCCGGGTCGAGCGCGGACTGCTCGGCGTGCAGATCCAGCCGGTCACCAAGGAGATCGCCGAAGCCCTGTCGCTCAAGGCCGACAAGGGCGCGCTGGTCGCCATGGTCCAGCCGGACAGCCCGGCGCTGGCCGCCGGCATCAAGTCGGGCGACGTGATCGTGAGCGTCGACGGCAAGCCGGTCGACGGCATCAAGGAGCTGACGCGCACCATCTCGGCCATGAAGCCGGGCAGCTCGGTCAAGCTCGGCGTGTGGCGCGACGGCAAGGACATGACGCTCACCGCCAAGGTCGGCGACCAGAAGGAGGAGAGCGCCATCATCAAGGCCAAGGCCGACGGCAAGTCGGGCGAGGCCGCCAAGCCGGAGCCGACGGCCTACGGCGTGTCGCTGGCGCCGCTGTCGCCCGAGGCGCGCAAGCGGCTCGGCCTCGACGGCGAGGCCAAGGGCGCGCTGATCGCGGCGGTCGAGCCGGGCAGCCCGGCCGACGACATGGGGCTGAAGGCCGGCGACGTCCTCCAGCAGGTCGGCCGTGATGCGGTCGACAGCCCGAAGGCGGCGGCCGAGAAGCTCAAGGAAGCCAGGAAGACCGGCAAGCCGGTGCTGATGAAAGTCTATCGGGAGGGCATGACCCGCTTCGTCGCTATCTCTCCCCGGGCGGCGTAGCAAATCCTCTCGGCGAGCCGGCGGTGGCCCCACCATCGCCGGCTTTGTCGCATCTGGAGACCGGGAGCCGCCATGCAGGTGGCCCGGGTTTAGGGAGGCGCGTCGTCACGGGCAGAACAACCTCGGACGGCGCGTCACGGAGGGGGAGCCCGCGGTCCGGGTGTAGTCGGACCGCGGGTTTTCCTTGTCTCGAAGCCTGATCAGTCGGCGGGCGGCTTGACACAGGTCAAGGTGGCGGCGGTTCCGCCAACTCAAGGTGCAGACTTAAGGCGAGAGCCACGCCAACACAGGTCGCGCCAACGATGTTTCCGACGATCGAAAAGACCATCGGCAGCGTGGGGCCGTCGCCCAATCTGCACGACTATGACGGACAACGCGCGTCCTTCGATTGGAGCGAGGATCGCAAGACGCTGGCCCGCCTGCCGGGCGGCGGC
>JAIETA010000238.1 GCA_019745575.1 Reyranella sp.
AACTGGCACTGGTCGAGGCCGAACTGAAAAAGCGCATCGCCGACTGCAGGCCGCCCGAGGCGCCCAAGCCGCCGCAGGTCGCGGTCGCGCCGCCGGCACCCACGCCGCCGCCTGCAGCGCCCAAGCAGGCAGCCCCCACGCCGCCACCCGCGCCGCCGGCGCAGACACGGCGGCCCGGCGACGACCGGCTGCGCCTGCCGGCGCCGACCACCAACATGTCTTTCCTGGAAGGCTGCTGGCGAACCGACCCGTTCCGCCACGAACGCACGCAAACGCAGCCCGGCGTGTCGTCCTACTGCTTCGACGCCAGCGGCAATGGCCAACTCGAATGGCGGCGCGGCCGCACCGCCTGCCGTACCCGCGCCCAGGCGCGCTTCGAAGGTGCCGTGCTGCGCCTGCGCGACGCCGATACGACCTGCAACGACGGCTCGCGCTGGTATGCCGACCAGCTGGTCTGCCAGCGCGGCGCCGACAACGTGGCGCAGTGCAGCGGCAATTCGCGCAGCGCCTTCGGACCGGTCAGCTGGACGGTCAATCTGCACAAGCTCAATTGAGAGCGCTCAATTGAGGGGGCTCAATTGACCGGAGCGGACGGTTCTCCGCCGATGGGCGGACCTGGCGTCAGTGCGACGTCGGCGTCGAACTCAGCCGGTTGATCTCGTCCTTGATCTGGAGTTTTCGCTTCTTGAGGCTGCACACGACATCGTCGTCGGGATGCGGCCGTCTGATTTCCTGCGTGATCGCCTGCTCAAGGGAAGCGTGCTTGGCCTTGAGCGCTTCGATGTGGTCCACGGTGCTCATGCGACCTCCGAGCTGGTTGCGGACGACAAACTCTGACTCTGACATTGGGCAGAGTCACGCTGAATCAAGTGCCTCCCCGGTCTGTGCATAACCCTGTAAGGTGGTTCACATGTCTGAACCAAAGCGGCTCGTTATCGGCATTTCCGGCGCTTCGGGCGTGATCTACGGAGTGCGCCTCCTGGAGGCGCTGAAACCGCTGCCTGTGGAAACCCATCTGGTGATGACCCGTACCGCCGAGGTGACGCTGGCCCACGAGACGACCCTGAAGGTGGCGGCCGTGCGGAAGCTGGCCGATGTCGCCCACGGCGTCGAAGATCTGGCCGCAGCGGTGTCGAGCGGCTCGTTCCGGACCATGGGCATGATCGTGGCGCCCTGTTCGATGCGCAGCCTGGGCGAAATCGCGACCGGCATCTCGAGCAACCTGCTGACCCGTGCCGCCGACGTCGTGCTGAAGGAACGCCGAAAGCTCGTGCTGCTGGTGCGCGAGACGCCGCTGCACGCCATCCATCTGCGCAACATGGCAACCTTGGCCGAGATGGGCGCCATCATCGCCCCGCCGGTGCCCGCCTTCTACAATCGGCCGAAGACGCTCGACGACGTGATCGACCATACCGTCGGCCGCGTGCTCGACCTGTTCGACCTCGACACCGGCAAGGTGAAGCGCTGGAGCTAGACGGCCGGGGCCGCCCCCCCGACGGCGCGCTCGACCTCCTGGCGTGGCAGGTCGGGAAAGGTCGCCGCCATCAGAGCCGTCACCGCGCCGCGATCCTTGGCATCGGGCACGACGCCCAGGCAGACGGCATAGACGCCGAGATTGCCGACCGCGGCGCGCAGGCGCTTCTCGACCGGCCGGTCGCGGTCGGCCGGCGGGGTATGGAGCCCGGCCAGCTTGATCTGCTCGGCATGCTCGGCCGCCAGTTCGGCGTCGGCGACGCGGCGGCGCACCGCCTCCACGGTCTCGGGCAGGGCGCCGGGCCACGGCCGATCTTTTAGGAGCCGCCGGATCTGGCGCAGTGGGCGCACCACCTCGGCCTGCCAGGCGTCGCTCGCCGTCAGCAGGGCGCGCAGCCGGTCGGCCGTCAGGGTCGGCCGGCCGGAGGCGCCCAGCCAGCAGCAGAACAGCAGGATGTTGACGTCGCAGCCGCGCCGCTCCTGGAGGTCGAGGCAGGCCTCGGCCACGCCCTCGCCGCTGTAGATTTCCAGCGAGAAGTTCCAGAACGGATGGGGCAGGAAATCGGACATCGCGGCGGGGCGTCAACCTTCCTGGGGCGCGCGCCTTGGCGGCTTCCCTTTGGCCGGCCGAAGGGGTACACGGCGCAGAGCGACGTGACCAGCCCACCCGCCAACCGTAGCAGTGCGCCCCGCATGAACAACACGACTTCGGATCCGCTGGACGCCGAGGCGATCAAGGCCAAGCTGGAAACGCTGAAGAGCGAGCATCGCGACCTCGACGAGGTCATCGACCGCCTGATCGAGAAGCCGCCCTTCGACCAGCTCCAGCTGCAGCGCCTGAAGAAGCGCAAGCTCGGGCTGAAGGACCAGATCCTGCGGCTGGAAAGCCAGCTCATTCCCGATATCATCGCCTGAGAACAGCATGCCCAAGACGTCCGCCAAACGCCGCCCGTCGCCCAAGCCGGCGGTCGGCCTGATCATGGGCAGCCAGTCCGACTGGACCACCATGCGCCACACCGCCGAAACGCTGGCGGCGCTGGGCGTGCCGTTCGAGGCCCGCATCATTTCCGCCCACCGCACGCCCAAGCGCATGATGGCCTACGCCTCGGCTGCCAAGGGCCGCGGGCTGAAGGTGATCGTGGCCGGGGCCGGCGGTGCCGCCCACCTGCCCGGCATGACCGCCGCCATGACGCCGCTGCCGGTGCTGGGCGTGCCGGTGGAAAGCGCCGCCCTGAAAGGCCAGGACAGTCTTCTTTCCATTGTCCAGATGCCGGCCGGGATCCCCGTCGGCACGCTCGCCATCGGCCGTGCCGGCGCGGTCAATGCGGCCCTCCTGGCAGCCTCCATCGTCGGTCTTGGCGACGTAAAGATTATGGCAGCCCTGGAACGCTGGCGGGGACGCCAGACGTCGGCCGTCGCCAAGATGCCGTCCGACGAACCTCCCTCCCCACGAAGTGGGGAGGTGGCCGCAGGCCGGAGGGGTCAGAGGCAACGACGCTGATGGTCAGGTCGTCTCCATCGTCCTCGCATTCCTCCTTCATGCTCCACTCCCCCTGGGGGGAGAGGAGTCCGAGCCGCTACGCTGGCACGAGGGCCTTCGGCCGATGAGCGCCAAGCCCCTGTCGCCGGGATCGACCATCGGCATCCTGGGCGGCGGCCAGTTGGGCCGCATGACGGCGCTTGCGGCGGCGCGGCTCGGCTATCGCTGCATCGTCTTCGCCCCCGAGGCCGACTCGGTCGCCGCCCAGGTCTCCGCCGGCCATGTCCGCGGCGCCTACGACGATGCGGCGGCGCTCGCCCGGTTCGCGGGCCAGGTCGACGTCATTACCTACGAATTCGAGAACGTGCCCGAGGCGGCGGTCGCCGAATGCCAGCGCCACCGGCCGGTCCGCCCGGGCGTGCGGCCGATCCATGTGGCCCAGCACCGGCTGCGCGAGAAGGAGTTCTTTCGCGGCCTCGGCATCGGCACCGCCGACTACCAGCCGATCGCCAGCGACGCCGACGTGGCCGCCGCCACGGCGCTGCCCGGTGTCCTGAAAACCTGCACCGAGGGCTACGACGGCAAGGGCCAGGCCCGTGTCGCGAGCCGGGCCGAGCTGGCGGCCGCCTGGGAGAGGCTGGGGCGGCGCGAGTGCATCCTGGAGGCGCTGGTCGACTTCCGCTGCGAGATCTCGGCCATCGTGGCGCGCGGCCTCGACGGCACCACACGCGCCTTCCCGATCGGGATCAACGACCATCGCGACGGCATCCTGCGCACCACGACGGTGCCCGCCGACCTGCCGGCCGCGACGCTGGCGACCGCCGAACGCTTCGGCCTAGAACTCGCGCGCGGCCTGGAACTGGTGGGGCTGGTGGCGCTGGAGATGTTCGTCACAAGGGATGGCCGTGTGCTGGCCAACGAGATGGCGCCCCGGCCGCACAACTCGGGCCACTGGACGATCGACGCCTGCGCCACCAGCCAGTTCGAGCAGCTGGTGCGGGCGGTCTGCGGCCTGCCGCTGGGGCCGGTCGAGGTCACGGCGGCCTCGCGCATGGAGAACCTGATCGGCGACGAGGCGGCCGGCTGGGCGCGCTACCTGGCCGATCCCACCGCGCGGCTGCATCTCTACGGCAAGGGCGAGGCCCGCCCTGGCCGCAAGATGGGCCATGTCACCTACGTGCTGCCGTCCGCCGCGGGCCGCCGGTCCACGACCTGACCTGCGACTTCAGCTTCTCGATCTTCATCACGTCGTCGATCCGCCGGTCGAGGAAGGCCCAGGTGGCCTCCGCGCCGGGCGAGCGGTCGTTCAGCCAGTAGAGCAGCGTCGAGGAGTAGACGCCGGCCAGGGTGGCGCGCTTGGTGTAAAAATTGAAATCGGTGCTGGTGTCGCCGGCCGCGTACCACATGGCGTCGACCGTCTTGTAGAGCAGTTTTAGCGCCAGACCGGTGTTGAACGGCAGCGACAGGACGGCGAGCGCACGACGCACCGCCTCGCGCTCGCCGGCGTGGCGCTCCAGCCGGATGCGCACGGCGCTCCTGATGCGGTCGCGGATCTTCATGGCGCCGACGCCCTCGGCCTCCATGTCGGCGAAGGTGCGCAGGTCGGCCCGGCCGCTGAGGAAGGTCAGGACCTGGACGGCGCCGCCGGGAAACAGCCGGTCGGCCTCGCCGGCCGGCAGCTCGAGCCGGCGCGCGCCGGCGGCCAGCGCCGCCCGCGTCCAGCCCTCGAAGGCCGCCTCGATGGCGACGGCATCGGCCAGGCGGTCGCGCAGGCCGGCATCGGGGTCGGTATCGGGACCTGCGACGGAGGCGGCGGGCGGCGAATCAGGCGGATTTGGGGTGCTCATGGCTGTAAATATAGGCGTCCGGCGAGGGCTTCCCAAGGGTCCGACCCTGTGATACCAACCGCGCCTCTCATTCGGCCCTGGAGCGTGTTCCGGGGCCAACATGTTTGGAAGGAAGCGACCGAAGTGCAGGTTCTCGTCCGCGAAAACAACGTCGATCAGGCGCTGCGCGTCCTGAAGAAGAAGATGCAGCGCGAAGGGATCTTCCGCGAGATGAAGCTCCGCCGCAATTACGAGAAGCCTTCCGAGCGCCGCGCCCGCGAGCGCGCCGAGGCCATCCGCCGCACCCGCAAGCTGATGCGCAAGCGCATGGAGCGCGAGGGCTACTAGCCCTCCCCCTCCGTGCAGCGAACGACGACCCCCGGCATCCCCGGGGGTTTTTTGTTGGTCTTCAGCGCGCCAGCAACATGCCGATCGCCGCCTCAAGTTCGCGCACGTCGGTCGCCACGGCGTCGGGCGTCTCGGCGTCCGAGCGCGGGCGCTGCCGGCGATAGCGGCCGCTGCGGAACTGGACCGTCGCCATGCCGGCCGCCTTGGCCGGCGCGATGTCGCGATCGAGGCGGTCGCCGACAAAAATGCACGTCTTCGGCGGCAGGTCGAGGTCGCGTGTGAACAGCGCCGCGATCCCCGCCCGCTCCAGCCGTTCCCCGTGCGGCTCGACGGCGCCAAGCAACAGGCCGCGTGCTGCGAGCCGGCGCAATAGATCGTCGATCCCCGGCCGCAGTTGGAAGACGTCGAGATTGCCCACCATCGCCTCGACGCGGCGTTGCACGCGCGCCACCGTCGCCGGCTCGGCCCCGCACAGCGTCTCGATCATGTGGCGCTGGAGGTCCGCGGCGAAGGCCGCGACCGCACGGTCCGAGGCCTCCTCGACCATGAACTGATCGACGCGGATCCCTTCGAGGCTGCACGCCGAGGCGATGGCGCTGTCGACGGCGATCTCGCGCGCGAATTCGAGATCTACCGCGCCGCCGATGTCGAAGAGGATCGCGAGGTACGGCATGGCCCCCTTCGCATTACGACGGTGCGGGCCCCGGCCTTCGGCGCTATGCGCCTGCAGGCCTACAGCCCGCCCGCGCGCGGCTGTGCCGCGCGCCTCAGTGAGACGAGCCTTCCATCGCCTTGACGATGTTCTCGCACATCACCTTGGCGTCGGCGAACAGCATCATGGTGTTGTCGCGGAAG
>JAIETA010000170.1 GCA_019745575.1 Reyranella sp.
ACGTTCTCGGCGCGCGCCGGCACGATGCGGCCGTAGGTGCGGCGGCCTTCCTCGGCCATCCAGTCGATGATGTCGGCGGCGAGGTTGGTCTCGATCTTGGCCTCGTAGAGCGGCTTGCCCTGCTCCATGGTCATGATCGCCGCAATCTCGTCGAGGCGCTGGCGCATCAGGTCGGCGGCCTTGCGCATGATCTTGTAGCGCTCGTAGGCCGAGACCTTCTTCCACTGCTTGAACCCCTTGTCGGCGGCGGCGAGCGCGCGGTCGAGGTCGCTCTTCTCCGCATGCGCGACCTGGCCGATCACCTCCTCCGTCGCCGGATTGACGACCGGGATGGTGCGGCCGTTGGCGCCCTTGGTCCAGGCACCGTCGATCATCAGGGAGACATCGTTGTAGGCAGTCATCATTTCCTCCGGTTCTCAGGATCCGCGATAGGTCGAATAGCTCCACGGCGTGCAGAGCAACGGTACGTGGTAATGGCCCTCCGGCTCTGCAATGGAAAAGCGCAGAGGCACGATGTCGAGGAACGGCGGATCGCCCTGCTCGATGCCCCTGCTGCGGAAATGGTCGCCGATCGCAAACCGCAGTTCGTAGCGGCCGACCGGCAGCGGGCGGTCGCCGATCAGCGGCCGGTCGGTGCGGCCGTCGGCATTGGTGGTGGCCGTGGCAATGCGATGGGCAGTGTCGCCGGCAAATTCGTGGAGCTCGACGGCGATGCCCGCCGCCGGCCGGCCGGCATGGGTGTCCAGCACGTGGGTGCTGAGCCGCCCGTTGACCCGCGGCATGCCCTCGCCCGTCACCTTGGCCGCGATGCGCAGCCGCGTGATGTAAAAGACTTCCTGAAGGGCGGCGGCGAACTCGGTGGCCGCGTCGTGGCGCAGCCGGCGCTCGAACTGCGCCAGGATCGAATCGCGCGTGTGACGCCGCACGCAGACGATGAAGGGGAAGCCGAACTTCGCCTTGTAGGCGTCGTTCAGGCGGTGAAAGCGCGCGAAGCCCGCCTCATCGAGCGAATCCAGGCCGACGCTCGATTGCTCGCGCTTCGAGTCATCGGTCATCGCACCGGCGCGTGCCGCCTTGCCGGCAAGATCGGGATGGCCGCGCAGGAATTCGAGTTGACGCTCGCGCGGGGCCGCCTTGACCGCCCCCATCATCGCCTCGTGCAAGGCGGTGACGCTGGCGAAGGGCCGCTTGGCCCACGCCGTCTCCGCCACCCAGGGCGCCAGCTCGAAGGTCTCCCCGACCGCGGCGGAGAAAGCCGGCATGGTCATCCTGTTGAGGTCGGCCAGGGCAATCGTCATGACGGCCGACCTAGCATGGCCGGCCGTCCGCCTCTATAGTCCGCGCAGCAAAATCGAAGGGAGGAACGAATGAAGGAACGTCCCCGCCTCACCCGCCGCGGCCTCGGCCAGGCAGCCGCCGCCGGCGCTGCGTTGATCGGCGCGCCGCTGCCGCTGCGTCATGCCTTCGCGCAGTCCGGGCCGGCCAACCTCAAGGTCGCGCTGCTGCTGCCGACGTCGGGCATCCAGGCGCTGATCGGCCAGGCCTGCCGGCGCGGCGCCGACGTCGCCAACGACGTGATGGCCGACATGAAGCTGCCGGTGCGCCTCGAGATCGTGAACTACGACACCGAGTCGAAGCCGGACGTCGCCCGCACCCAGGCCGAGAAGGCGATCGATGCCGGCGCGCATGTCCTGGCCGGCGCCTTCGACTCCGGCCAGACGATCGCCATCGCCCAGGTCGCCGAACAGCGCGGCGTGCCGCTGATCGTCAACATCGCCGCCGCGCCGCAGATCACCGAGCAGGGTTACAAGTTCGTCGTGCGCAACTTCCCGACGGCGCCGATGCTGATCACCGGCGCGCTCGCCCTGCACAAGGAGATCTTCAAGGTCTCCGGCACGACGCCGAAGACCGCCGTGCTGATGAGCGTCAACGACACCTTCGGCACCGCGATGATCAACGGCATCAAGGCGCTGTTTCCCAGGCTCGACATGCCCTACGAGCTGGTCGACACGATCAGCTACGATCCCGCCGCCAAGGACCTCGCCGTCGAGGTCGCCAAGGCCAAGGCCACCAAGGCGGAGATGCTGATGCCGGTGAGCCGCCTCAACGACGCCAAGCTGCTGGTCCAGGAGATGGTCAAGCAGCGCTGGGAGCCGATGGCGGTGATGAACCCCGGCGCGCCCGGCCTCTACGAGCAGGATTTCCTCAAGAGCATGGGCAAGTACGGCGACTTCATGATTTCGAACGTGCCGTGGCTGGATCCCAAGTCGGCGATGACCCAGGCTCTGGAGAAGCGGCACCTGGCGAAATATCCCAACGACCAGCTCGACCTCAACGGCGGCTTCACCTTCGAGGCCATGCTGATCGCGGCCCAAGCCTGGATGACCGCCAAGTCGACCAAGCCCGGCGACCTGATGGAGGCGCTGCGCAAGACCAAGATCGACCAGCACGTGATGATCGGCGGGCCGATCCAGTTCGACGCCAAGGGCCAGAACGTCAACATCAAGGCGTCGGCGGTCGAGAATCTCAAGCGCAAACCGACCGTCGTGATGCCGCTCGAGTCGGCAGCGGCGCCCCTGGTCTTCCCGATGCCGGGCTGGAACGACAAGCGGCGCACGTGAAGAATTCCAGCTTTCGCGTCGCCCTGATGCCGGGCGACGGCATCGGCGTCGAAGTGATCGAGGCCTGCGTCGCCGTCCTGGAGAAGCTCCAGGCCGGCGGCAGCGGCTTCGCGCTTGCCTTCGACTGTCTGGAAGCCGGCGCCATGCACTACAAGGCGTCGGGCACGGCCATGTCGGACGAGACGTTCCGCCGCGCGGCGGAGGCCGACGCCATCCTGCTGGGCGCCATGGGCTGGCCGGAAATCCGCTACCCCGACGGCACCGAGATCGCCCCGCAACTCGACCTGCGGTTTCGCCTCGAACTCTATGCCGGCGTGCGGCCGATCCGGGCACTGCCCGGCATGCCGGTGGCGCTGGCCGATCCGCGGGCGCGCGATATCGACTTCGTGCTGTTGCGCGAGTCGACCGAGGGGCTGTTCGCCTCGCGCGGCCGCGGCGAACTGATCGGCGACAGCGAAGCGCGCGACACGCAGGTCATCACCCGCGGCGTGAGCGAGCGCCTGTTCGACTTCGCCTTCGGGCTCGCCGCAGACCGCAAGGCGCGCGGCGGCAAGGGGCACGTGACGTGCGTCGACAAGGCCAACGTGTTCCGCTCGTTCGCCTTCTTCCGCAAGATCTTCGACGAGCGCGCCGCCCGGCACCCCGGCCTGTCGGCATCGCATCATTACGTCGACGCCTGTGCGCTCGACATGATCCGCCGTCCGTGGGACTTCGACGTGCTGGTCACGGAGAACATGTTCGGCGACATCCTGTCGGATCTCGCGGCCGGCCTGATCGGCGGCATGGGGTTCGCCCCCTCGGCCGACGTCGGCGACAAGCATGCCGTCTTTCAGCCGAGCCACGGCACCGCCCCCGACATCGCGGGCCAGGGCAAGGCCAATCCGACGGCGACGTTCCTGTCGGCGGCGCTGATGTTGCGCTGGCTGGGCGAGCGGCACGCCGTGCCGGCCGCGGTGGCCGCTGCCGCCCGGCTGGAAGGGGCCGTCGACGCGGCCTTCGGGTCGGGCACCGTGCGGCCGTTCGATGCCGGCGGCCGCGACGGTACCGGTTCGGTCACCAAGGCCGTCATCGACCGTCTCTGACATGACGGCCGACTTCGCGCTTTCGCTCGCGCAGGCGGTCACCAAGGGCCTCCTCACCGGCATGGTCTACGGCCTGATGGCGCTTGGCCTGTCGGTGATCTTCGGCGTCATGCGCGTAGTCAACTTCGCGCACGGCGAGATCATGGTCGTGGGCATGTATCTCGCATGGATGGCGTTCGAGTATCTGCAGATCACGCCGATGCTCAGCCTGCCCGCGATCGCCGCGCTGTTCTTCGTGCTGGGCTACGCCCTGCAGCGAACCGTGATCTCGCCCTTCATCGGCCGGCCCGAGCATCAGCAGTTCCTGCTGCTGCTCGCCATCGCCATCCTGCTGGTCAACGGCTGCCTCGCCATCGCCGGGCCCGACTCGCGCAGCATCCAGATGGAGTCGCAGTTCGAGTCCTACCAGCTGGGTGCGCTGGTGTTCGACGCGGTGCGCCTGCATGCCGCCCTGGCCGCCGTCGCGATCGCCGGGCTGCTGTGGCTGTTCTTCACCCGCACGCGCATTGGCAAGTCGATCCGTGCCGCCGCCGACAACAACATGGGCGCCCTGGTCGTCGGCCTCGACGTGCGCCGCCTCTATGCCTTCACGTTCGGCGTCGGCGCCGCCTGCGTCGGCGCGGCCGGGGCGCTGATGATCACCATCATCCCGGTGTCGCCCTTCCTCGCCGCCGAATACACGCTGCTGGCCTTCGTCATCGTGATCGTGGGCGGCCTCGGCAGCATGACCGGCGCGCTGATGGGCGGTCTGCTGATCGGTGTCAGCGAGGCGGTTGCCGGCCTGCTGATCCAGCCCTCGCTCAAGAGCATGGTGAGCTTCGGCCTGCTGATCCTCGTGCTGCTGCTGCGGCCGCAGGGCCTGTTCGGCAAGAGCAGCACGTGAGCCTCGTGCGCCGCCTGACCGACGGGGTGCCGCCGCGCGCCCTGTGGGCGCTCGGCTTCCTGCTCGCCGGATTGCTGGTCGCACCGGCGGTGCTGGGCAAGTACGGCCTGTCGATCCTGATCCTGATTCTCTACTTCGCCTATGTCGGCCAGGCGTGGAACATCATGATGGGCTTCGCCGGCCAGCTCTCGCTCGGCCATGCGCTCTATGCCGGTCTCGGCGGCTATGTCGCCGCCGGCCTCTTCTTTCACTACGGCATCGGCCCGTGGGCCGGCGTGTTCGCGGCGGTCGCGGCCGCGGCGGCAGCCGGCGCCATCGTCGGCTATCTCGGCTTCCGCTTCTCGCTGGCCGGCGTCTATTTCGCGCTGCTCACCATCGCCTTCAGCGAGTTCACGCGGCTCGCCTTCGACCATTGGCCGTGGGCCGGCGGCTCGGGCGGCCTCTTCCTCAAGGTCGACGCCACGGTCGACGTCTGGAACCTACGCGGCGGCCCTCTTCTCTTTTACTACCTCATCCTGGCGCTGGCGGTGGGCGCCTTCATCCTGTGCCGCGCCCTGCTCGAGAGCCGGCTCGGCCGCTACTGGCTCGCCATCCGCGAGGACGCCGAGGCGGCCCAGGCGGTCGGCGTCCCGGTGCTGCGCAGCAAGATGATCGCCGTCGTGATCTCGGCGGCGCTGACGGCGCTGGCCGGCGTCTGGAACGCCTTCTACTACAACAACCTGTTTCCCGAGACGGCCTTCGCCATGGGCCGTTCGATCGAGATCACGCTGGCGCCGATCATCGGTGGCCTGGGCACGCTGTTCGGCCCGGTGGTGGGCGCGGTCGTCCTGACCGGGCTCGGCGAGGTCTTCACCGATGCCAGCGAGTACTTCCAGATTCCCGGCATGAAGCAGATCTTTTATGGCCTGGCGCTGCTCGTCATCGTGATGTACCGGCCGGCCGGCGTCTGGCCGTGGCTCGCGGAGCGGCTGGGCTTCGGGGAGCGCCGGCCGTGAGCGGCGCGCGACTGGAGATTGCCGGTCTCGGCAAGAGCTTCCGCGGCCTGCGCGCGGTCCACGATGTGAGCTTCGGCGTGCCCGCCGGCGCGATCCACGCCCTGATCGGGCCGAACGGCGCCGGCAAGACGACGATCTTCAACATGATCGCCGGCGTCTACGCGCCCGACGCCGGCGCGGTCGCGCTCGACGGCCGGCGCATTTCTGGGCTGCGGCCCGACCGGGTGTGCGACGCGGGCGTCGGCCGGACCTTCCAGATCGTAAAGCCGTTCAAGGGGCTGAGTGTCCTGGAGAACGTCACGGTCGGCGCGCTGCATCGTCGCCCGCACCTGCCCGACGCCCGCGATGCCGCCGCCGCCATCCTGAGCGAGCTCGGCCTGTACGACCGCCGGCACCAGCTCGCCGAGAACCTGACGCTGCCCG
>JAIETA010000146.1 GCA_019745575.1 Reyranella sp.
GATGGTGGCCCGATGCGCGACCGGCGCGCCGACTTCTCCGGACCTCCGCCAGTCCCCGGCGCGGCGCCCGATGTCGGCGGCGGCGACTTCGGCAAGCCGCGGCGGCGCGAGGGCGGCGGTCCCGACCGGCGGCGCGAGCGCGACTACGAACCGCGCAAGCGCGGCTTCGACGACGATCAATAGATCACCCGACAGGCCGCTCCATGAGCGGCCATGCGTGGCAGATGGCAACGCCGGAGGTTTTCCTCCGGCGTTTTTATTTTCTGGCACGACGGCAGTGTTATGGTTGCCGCCTGAGGCGGGAGGCGGGCATGAAGCGGCGATCGGCGCTTGTGGGCTCCTTGGCGGCGATGGCCGCGGCGACGGCAAGCAAGGCCGACACGCCGGTCGATCTGCAGCTCGTGCTGGCGGTCGACGTGTCGCGCTCGATCGACGAGGTCGAAGCCGAACTGCAGCGGCGCGGCTACATCGAAGCGCTCAGCAACGACCGCGTGATCGACGCCATTCTGTCGGGCGAGCACCGGCGTATCGCAGTCTGCTACACCGAGTGGGCCGGCTCGCAGTACCAGGTCGTGGTGATCGACTGGACGGTGCTCGACAGCGCCGCGGCCGCCCGCCGCTTCGCCGAGCGGCTGGCCGAGGCGCCGCGCATATCGCAGAGCTGGACGGCGGTCGGGGCGGCGCTGGCTCACGCCGGCCAGCGCTTCGAGGGGTCCGGCATCACCGCCAAGCGGCGCGTCATCGACATCTCGGGCGACGGCCGCACCAACGACGGGGTGCCGGCCGAGATCGTGCGCGACCGGCTGGTGACGCAGGGCGTGGTGATCAACGGCCTGCCGGTGATGATGAACCGCGCCAACTTCGGCCGGCCGCCCGATCTCGCGCTCGACCGATACTATGAGGAGAGCGTGATCGGCGGCCCCGGCTCCTTCATGATCGTGGCCGACAATTTCGAGCATTTCGGCCGCGCCGTGCGGACCAAGCTGGTGCGCGAGATCTCCGACGCCGGCGCTACGCCCCGGCCAGTATCCGGCTGAGCCGCTCGAACGGCGCGGGATCGCGCGTGAGCTGGACCGGCATGCCGAGGTGGCCGAGCGGATAGCGGAACAGGTTGGCCTCCGGCAGGTTCCAGCGCCGCGCCACCGCCAGGCCGTCATCGTAGGGCACCCAGCGATCGGAGGCGCCCAGCACCGAGACGATGTGCGCGGCCGGCAGGGCGGGAGTCGGCGCGGGATCGATCGCCTGTGACAGCCGGGCCAGCGCCTCGCGCGACCAGCCGGCGGCGGCCAGCGCCACGTCGAGGCCGAGGGCTGCCGCCAGCGCGCCGCCGAAGGTCACCTCCTCGATGTGCCCGGAATGGCTGATCAGCATCACGGCATCGGGCCGCGCCTCGGCCGGCCAGAGGTGGCAGTGGCTGGCCGCCTGCTGCGCCACGAACGAGGTCATCGAGATGCCGGCCAACGCCACCTTGCCGCCGAAGCGGGCGCGGCTCCAGGCGATGAGCAGCGCCGATTCGACCGCTTGGCCCGCGATCAGGTCGAGCGCGCCCACGGGGGCCGTGGCGAAGAACGGCTCGCCGCCATAGTAGCCCGGCATGGCGCGCAGGCCGTGATAGGGCGAGACCGGCTCGATGACCCGCCAGCCCCGGGCGGCCAGCCGGGTACCCGGGCCGGGCGCCACCGACAGCAGGTCGAACTCGAGACAGAGGCCGCTGCCGAAGACCAGCGTGTTCGTCGCCGGTCCGTCGGCCGGTTCGACGACGCGGACGTAAAGGACCTCGCTGCCCGACCGGGTGCGCAGTCGCGCCGCGGGCGTCGCCGCCCGCAGCCAGTATTGCCGCAGGCCGTTCTCCACGAACGGGCGCGACACCGCGACGGCGCCGGCATCGACCGGCGCCGCGTAGAGCCGTGCCGGATCGACGAGCATCGGGCCGAGTTCGCGCTCGACCTCGGCCGGCCGGTCGATGCGCCAGCGCGCCGCCGGCGGGCGGCGGGGAAACAGCAGCGGATAGAAGCGCCCGCGGGTCGACAGATGGCGAGTCGCCGCCTGGCGACGGCGGTGGTCGAGCGGGCCGGGATCGCCATCGGCGCCGGCCTCGCCGAAGATTGCCGTCTCCCACGCCGTGCGGGCCGCCGCGGCCTCGCGCTGCGCCCGCGCGTTGTGACCGAGCAGGGCGCGCAGCCGGGCCGCCGACCAGAAGTCCGCCAGGGGCGCGCCGATCTCATCGCGAAACAGCAGGGCATCTTCGCCGGCGGCGTTGGCGGCGGCCCACAGGCGCGACAGCGGCAGATACCAGCGCCGCAGGCCGGCCAGCCCGGCGCCGTCGACCCATGGCCGGGCCAGCAGCGCTCCCAGAGGTGAGCCGAACAGGAATTCCATGACGCCGATCCCCACGCGGCGATTTCGCTTGGCCGCGGCATATGCTTGGCAGCATCATCGCCGGCCGCAGCACCTTTCTGCAACGGAGCCTTTCGATGCTGACCAACGACCCCGTCACCCAGGCGCGGATCGACCTCACCACTGCCCTGCGCGCGGCCGCGCGCCACGGCCTGAACGAGGGTGTGTGCAATCACTTCAGCATGTCCGTGCCCGGCCGCGAGGAGCTGTTCCTGGTCAATCCGCAGGGGCTGCACTGGTCGGAGATCACGCCGGCCGACATCGTCATGGCCGACGGCGACGGCAACGTCGTCGAGGGCAGCCATCCGGTCGAGCCGACGGCTTTCTACATCCATGCCCGCATCCATGGCGGCAACGCGCGCGCCAAGGTCGTGCTGCACACCCACATGCCGTACGCCACGGCGCTGACCTCGATCCGCGACGGGCGCCTCGAGATGTGCACGCAGAACGCCTTCCGCTACTGGGGCCGCATCGCCTACGACGAGAAATACGGCGGCGTGGCGCTATCGAACGACGAGGGCGAGCGCATGTGCCGGGCGATGGGCGACAAGGACATCCTGTTCCTGCGCAACCATGGCGTGATCGTCTCCGGACCGACCGTGGCGCAGGCCTACGACGATCTCTACTATCTCGAACGGGCAGCGATGGTGCAGGTGCTGGCCATGCAGACCGGCCGCGAGCTGCACAACATCGACGAGGCGATGGCCGAGCATACGGCCCGGCAGATCGCCGGCGAGGCGCAGCAGGCCTTCCTGCATTTCGAATCGCTAAAGCGCCTGCTCGACCGCGACGAACCGGGCTGGCGCAGGCCCACGGCTTAGGAGGATGACCATGCGTCTTGCTGCGATTCTCGCCGCCCTGTCCACCGTCACGCTCGCGGCCCCGGTGGCGGCACAGAACTACGGCCTGGGCACCGGCCCCAAGCTCGGCGAGCTCGAGATCAAGGCCTGGCAACCGATCCCCAAGACGAAGACCGCCGTACAGCTCAGCTCCGACACGCGCCTGGGCCGCGAGCTGCGCCGCCAGGTGATGACGCGCCTGCAGCAACGCGGCAACGAGGTGGGTTTCAGCGGCGGCAACGTCATGCGCATGGACGTCACCTACTTCGACCTGTTGCCCGGCAATCCCCGCGACGCCGGCACGCTGGGCGAGCAGCCGGGTTATGCCGAGTCGGGATCGAACCCCTTCCTGCCGGTGCCGGCCAACCCGATCGGCCGCTCGACCGGCCGCACGCCCTCGACCGCGGGCCCGACGCTACGCCTCACGCTGACGCTTTACTCGGCCGACACCGGCAAGGTGCTGTGGACGGCGACGGCCTCGTGCACGACGCAGTCCGACATCGCCCAGCGCGCCGGCGAGATGATGATCAACAACATCTTCGACAACGCCGACAAGAACCGCGTCGGCGACGCCGGCTGCCCGCTCTAATCGCCGACAGCGACCGATCACGCGTCAGTCACTGGTTCTCCCGCCAGTCGCACGGAACCGTGTCCGGTCCGTCACCGTGCTGTGACGCGGCTTGAGCGAGCCGGGGCGTAGGGTGCGCCCGCTCGCCCCGAGCAATCGCGTGGGGCGAGATCGCTCTTCCCGGCCGTGTTCGGGGAGAGGATGCCCCGTCACAACCCAAGGAGACAGCCAATGACTTCTACCCGTAGCCTGGCCGCCATCGCCGCAGCAGCCTTGTTCTCAGCCGGCACCGTTGCGGTGATTGCCGCGCCGGTCCACGCGCAAACGACCGTGAAGTGCATCGGCGCCAATTCCTGCAAAGGCACCAGCGCCTGCAAGACAGCCGCCAGTGCCTGCAAGGGCATGAACTCCTGCAAGGGTACCGGCTGGAGTGAAGCGGCCAATGTCGACGCCTGCAAGAAGGCCGGCGGCATCGGCGTCAAGTTCCAGAACTGACGGCTGACTTCAAGAACCCGGCCCTCCCGTGTCTTGTCCGATTCGGCAAGACACGGGAGCGGTCGACCTTGAGGAGATTCACAGCATCGGCTATCACGGCCCTTCTCCATTCAACGCCGAAGGGTTTTACATGCCGCGTCTGGCTCCGCTCGATCTCGCCAAGCTCACCGCCGAGCAGAAGAAAGTCGCCGACGCGATCATGGCGGGGCCGCGCGGCGGCCTGCGCGGGCCGTTCGAACCCTGGCTGCGCAGCCCCGTGCTGGCCGATCGCGCGCAACGGCTCGGCGAATACTGCCGGTTCAACAACTCGCTGCCTCGCGACCTGTCGGAGCTGGCGATCTGCCTGGTGGGCCGGCACTTCAAGGCACAGTTCGAATTCTATGCCCACGCCCGCCTGGCGCGCGAAGCCGGCCTTTCCGCCGACATTGTCGAGGCAATCCGCGTTCGCGCCACGCCGCCGTTCAAGCGCGAGGCCGAGCGCGTGGTCCATGACTTCGTCATGGAGTATCTTGAGACCAACCGCGTCGCGGCACCCAACTACAAGCGCGCCATCGAGGCCTTCGGCGAACCGGGCGTGGTCGATCTGGTGGGCGTTTGCGGCTACTACATGCTGGTGTCGATGACGCTCAACGTCTTCGAGGTGCCGCTGCCGCCGGGCGAACCCGACCCTCTAGCGTAGTGGCATAAAGGCATCGCGTCTTGGGGCCGATGACCACGTCTGGCTCCCGGATGAACCCGCAACGTTCCAGCAGCGCGCGAGAGTCCGCATTTTCTGCCCGAACAATAGCCGCGATCCGGCGTAGTGACTTCTCCTTGAAGCCATAGGCGACAACGGCCTGCAAGGCTTCTCGCGCATAGCCTTTCCGCCAGAACGCCACGTCTAGCGCGTAGCCGACGGCGATCTCGCCAAGGTCTTTCTCCGGCCTGAGGCAGATCTGGCCGATCAGGTATCCATCTTCCTTCAGGCGGATGGTCCACCATCCCATGCCGGTCTCGTTCCAGCTCGCCACCACCCGCGTGACGATGTCCAGCACCTCCAGCCGACTAAGCGCGCCCTTGCCGATATGCAGCATGACGCGCGGATCACTCATCACCCTGTGCAGCTCGTTGACATCCCGCATTTCGTATGGCGTGAGCACGAGGCGTTTCGTGCTGATCGACGGATGAGGCATCGCGTCGCCTATCTTCCTGCGATCACTCCTCGAAAATCGCGACGGCCCGCGTCCACCCGGCCGAGGCGCCGCGGATCTTGTGCGGGAAGCAGGCGATGGTGAAGCCGTCGCCGGGCAGCGCTTCGAGGTTGTGCAGCTTCTCGAGATGGCAGTAGCCGATGTCGCGGCCGGCCTTGTGGCCTTCCCAGATGATCGACGGGTCGTGGTCCTTCGCCCATTTCTGGGCGGTGAAATAGAACGGCGCGTCCCAGCTCCAGGCGTCGGTGCCGGTCAGGCGCACGCCCTTCTCCAGCAGATAGATGGTGGCGTCATAGCCCATGCCGCAACCCGAGTTGACGTAGTCGCTGTTGCCGTAGCGCGAGCCGGCGCGGGTGTTGACCACGACGATCTCCAGCGGCTTCAGCGTGTGGCCGATGCGCTTCAATTCGTCGTCGACCTCCCTGGCCGTGATGACGTGACCGTCGGGCTTGTCGCGGAAGTCGAGCTTCACGCCGGGCTGGAAGCACCATTCGAGCGGCACCTCGTCGATGGTGAT
>JAIETA010000151.1 GCA_019745575.1 Reyranella sp.
TACTTCTTCGCCGCCGGCGCCTTCATGAGCTACTGGCCGGTCTGGCTGCGCGACCGCGGCGTCAGCGACACCGAGATCGGCACGCTCTTCATGTCGCGCCAGATCGTCTCGGTGATCGCCACGCTCTCGGTCGGCTGGATCGCCCACCGGCTGGGCGGCCCGCGCAGCGTGATGGTCGGGCTGGGTGTCGGCGCGATCGTGATGGTCGTGGCCTACGACTTCTCGACCTCCTTCCTTGCGATCTTCCTCGTCACCATGATCTGGGGCTTCATGTGGTCGCCGCCGATGCCGCTCTACGACGGCGTCCTGGTGACCGAGACCAAGCGCCACGGGCTGGACTACGCCCGCGTGCGCCTGTGGAGTTCGGTCGCCTTCATCGGCGGCACCTTCGTGGCCGGCATCGCCGTCGAACGCTACGGCCCGCCCTGGGTGCTTTATGTCGGCATGGCGAGCATCGTCCTGCTGGCGCCGCTGGCGCTGCTGCTGCCGGCCGCACCGCCCCGCGCGGCGGCCAGGGGCCAAGATCATGTGCCGCCCAGGATCGGCGACCTCTTGCGCCAACCGGCCTTCCTCCTGTTCCTCATGGCGACCGGCCTCTGCTCGGCCAGCCATTCGGTGCTCTACAGCTTCGGCACGCTCACCTGGCGCGCCGCCGGCATCGACGACGTGACCATCAGCGCACTGTGGGCCGAGAGCGTCGCCATCGAGATCGTGCTGATGCTGTTCGGCGGCTGGCTGCTCGCGCGGCTGGGCGTCTGCGGCCTGATCGCGCTCGGGCTTGCCGCCGGCATGGTGCGCTGGACCGCGATGGCCTTCACCACCGAGCTCTGGGCGCTGGTGCTGCTGCAGGCGCTGCACTCCTGCACTTTCGCTGCCTGCCATCTGGGCGCCATGGCCTTCCTGCAGCGGGCCCTGCCGGCGCACGGCGCCGCCATCGGCCAGAGCCTCTACTATGCGCTCGGCACCGGTGCCACGCAGGCCGTGGTCTATCAGTTCTCGGGCCTGCTCTACGCGCAGTACGGCCAGCACGCCTTCCTCGCCATGGCGCTGGTCAGCGCGGCCGGCCTCGGCGCGCTGCTGCTGCTCGCCCGGACCTGGCACGGCGGGCTGCTGGTCGACACCGCTCAGAAGTGATCGGGACGGGCGACCTCGACGTCGCTCAGATAGACGATGGCGGCGTAGTCGCGCAGACGCTCGACGCTTTCGGCGAGGATGCGGCGCGCCGTCGCCTCAGGCGCGATGGCGATCACCAGCGTGTTCTCGAACACGCGGCTGATCTCCTCGGTCTGGCGGCGGCCCTGGCGGCCGAAGCCCGACACCTTGGGCACCGTCGTATAGCCCTTGACGCCGTGCCCGATGAGCCAGTCGACCACGTCGGGCACCATGCCGCTTTCGACCACGATCTCGATCTTCTTGCGTCGATGAATGTCCATGACTCACCCCGCGAGCCGTTCGGCGATGGCAAAATAGAGCGGAATGCCGATGGCGACGTTGAACGGGAAGGTCACGCCCAGCGAAAGCGTGACGTAGATTCCCGGCCGCGCCTGCGGCAGGGCCAGCCGCATGGCTGCCGGCACGGCGATGTAGGAGGCCGAGGCGCAAAGCGTGGCCAGCAGCGCCGTGCTGCCGACGCCGAAGCCCAGCAGCCGGGCGGCGGCGAAGCCGATGGCGGCGTTCAGCAGCGGCATGACGAGGGCGAAGCCAACCAGCCGCGCCGTCAGGTCGTGGGCCGAGCGCAGCTGGCGCATCGCCACCAGCCCCATGTCGAGCAGGAACAGGCAGAGCATGCCGTTGTAGATGTCGACCATGAAGGGCTCGACCTTCTTCATGCCCGAGGGTCCGGCCGCCCAGCCGATCGCAAAGCCGCCGACCAGGACGACGATGCTGCCGTTGGCCAGCACCTCGCGCAGCAGCTTCGAACGCCGCTGCGGACGCTTTGCCACCGAGGTGTCGAGCGACCGGCTGGCCAGCAAGAGGCCGGTCACGATGGCCGGCGTCTCCATCGCCGCCATCATGGCGACCAGGATGCCGTCGTAGGGGGCGCTCCGGGCGCCCAGGAACTCGACGGCCGTGACGAAGGTGACGATGCTGACCGATCCGTAGTGCGCCGACACGGCGGCGGCATCGACCGGTCCCAGGGCGCGCATCGCGCGCAGGGCGGCATAGGCCAGCACCGGCAGCGTGAAGGACAGCAGGATCGCCACCGCCAGCGACGCCGCGACGTTGCCGCCGCCGGTCTTGGCCAGCGCCAGACCGCCCTTCATGCCGATCGCCAGCATGAGGTAGATCGCCAGTCCCTTGGCGACCGCTTCGGGAATCTCGAGATCGGAGCGGATCAACGCCGCCACCGCGCCGAGCACGAAGCACAGCACCATCGGCGACAGGAGATTGGCGCCGGCCAGCGCCAGGACATCGGTCATGCCCGACCCTAGCGCGAGCGGCCGCGACCGGTCACCGGCCAGATCTCCACGAGCGTGTCGCCCTTCACCACGTGATAGGACTCGTAGAGGTTGACCGTGGGATCGCAGTGCGGCGGCACCAGGATCACCTGTTCGCCCAGGGCCGGTGCCGCCTTGCCCTCCGGAGCGATGACCGCCAGATGCTCGTCGCCCATGAAACGCGTCGTGGCGCCGTCGGCCGCGCCCTTCAGGATCATCGGCGGGCCCTTCTCCGTCGCCATCGCCTTCAGCCCGGCATCGACCGTCGCCAGGCCAGGCTTGTTGGCGCTCACCACGCGCGCATCGATCTGCAGCGCCTGCTCGAACGTCGGCCTGCCCGCCCCGCGCAGGTCGCAGACGTTGTAGTCGTGGTCCATGAACACGTAGGAGCCCACCTGCAGTTCGGTGAAGACGCCGAGCTTGGCATCGATGTAGTGCGTGCCGGTGCCCGAGCCGGTGACGATGGCGGGTCTCAGCCCGGCCGCGTCGAGCCTGGCGAGAATGCCCTTGAGGTACTCCGTGCGTTCCTCGATCTCGGCCTTGCGCTGGGCGAAGTCGACGATGTGCTGGTGCCGGCCGCAATAGAACTGCACGCCGCCATAGTTCAGCGACTTGTGCTTCGCGATCTGCTGCACGAGCTCGACCGCGGCCTCGGGCGAGGCGACGCCGGTACGGTGGATGCCGGGATCGATGTCGACGATCACCGTGAGCGTCTGGCCCGCTTGGGCGGCGGCGGCCGCCAGCGCCTCGACATTGGCCGGATGGTCGACCACGACCATCAGCCCCTTCGCCTTGGCGTTGAGCTCGATCAGCCGCGCGATCGCCTGCGGCGTCACGACCGGCGAGGTGATGTGCAGGCCTTCAATGCCGGCCTCGCCCAGCGCCTCGGCCTCGCCCAGCTTGGCGCAACAGACGCCGAGCGCGCCCGAGGCGATCTGGCGGCGGGCGATGTCGGCCGACTTGTGGGTCTTGGAGTGCGGCCGAAGTTTCATGCCGTGCGCCTGGGCGAAGGCTGCCATCTCCGCGATGTTGCGGTCGAGCATGTCGAGATCGAGCACCAGCGCCGGCGTGTTCAGCGACCGCCGGGATCCCTGCTGGCCGATCAGATGACGGTGTAGACGCTCGGCTTCGCTCATTTCCTGGTATCCCCAGTTTGCAGATGGCGCACGACCATGGCTTCGCCGGTCGTGCCGCGATTGACGCCGGCGCTCTTCATGAAGGTGTTGTCGCGGCCGGTGCCCCACAGCGCCACGCCCTGGGCCAGCAGGCCGCCGTCGACCTTGATCGTCTCGCCGGTGATGAAGCGCGCATCGTCGGAACAGAGGAACGCCGCCACGTCGGCGATATGCTCGGGCTCGCCGCGGTCGGGCCAGGGCTGGTGCGCGAACTGCTTTTCGTACTTGTCCGGCCGGCCGCGATGGACCAGCGGCGTGGAAATCACGCCGGGCGCGATGCCGACGACGCGGATGCGGTCGGGTCCCAGTTCGGCCGCGACATTCTCGATCAGGCTGATGCAGGCGGCCTTGGCCGCCGAATAGGCGTGGCTGCCGCCGCCGCCCACCATGCCGGCGATCGAGGCCGTCACCAGGATCACGCCGCCCCTCTTCTCTCCATTGGGGCCATGCTTCTTCATCGCCTGCGACGCATGCTTCATGCCGAGGAACACCGAGCGCGTGAGCACCGCGAAGGTATAGTCCCAGTCTTCCACGCTGGTCTCGGCGATCGGCCCGAAGGCGCCGCCGACACCGGCATTGAGGTAGGCGATGTCGAGCCGGCCGAAGCGCCTCTCCGCCTCGGCGACCACGGCGGCCACGTCGGCTTCGCGGGCCACGTCGCAGCGCACGAAGGCCATGCTCTCGCCATGGCCGCCGGCCCGGGCGACGGCCATCGTCTCGGCGCCGTTCTTCTCGTTGAGGTCGGCCACCACCACTTTCGCGCCCTCGGCGAGAAAGCGCAGGACGGTCGCGCGGCCCATGCCGCTCGCGCCGCCGGTGACGACCGCCACCTTGCCAGCCAGTCGTGTCATGTCGATTTCGCCCTCCGGTCCCATCGTGGTGTTGCGCGCGTCCGCGGGCAAGCCTAGCGTTTCGCAACCCCGCAGGAGGACCCGGCATGAAGTTCGGCCTGTTCTACGAGATTTCCATTCCGCGTCCGTGGACGCCGGAAAAAGAGCGCACCGTCTACAACAACTGCCTGGAGCAGGTGAAGCTGGCCGACGAGCTGGGCTTCGAGCATGTCTGGGCGGTCGAGCACCATTTCCTCGAGGAGTACTCGCACTGCTCGGCGCCGGAACTGTTCCTGACGGCCTGCGCGGTGCTGACCAAGCGCATCCGCGTCGGCCACGGCATCGTGGTCTGCGTGCCCGAGTTCAACCATCCCATCAAAATCGCCGAACGCACCGCGACGCTCGACCTGCTGTCGGGCGGCCGCCTGGAAGTCGGCACCGGCCGCTCCGCCACCTGGACCGAGCTTGGCGGCTTCGGCGCCAATCCCGACACCACCAAGAAGAGCTGGGACGAGTTCGTGCGCTGCCTGCCCAAGATGTGGATGCAGGAGACGTTTTCGTATCAGGGCGAGTTCTGGTCGATGCCGGAGCGCACCATCCTGCCCAAGCCCTACCAGAAGCCGCATCCGCCGATGTGGGTGGCCGTCACCAGCCCGGGCACCGAGATCGACGCCGCCGAGCGCGGCCTGGGCAGCCTCGGCCTCTCCTTCGCGGGCTTCGGCGAGCAGGAGAAGAAGATCGCGGAGTACCGTCGGCGCATCAAGAACTGCGAGCCGGTCGGCGCCTTCGTGAACGAGCAGGTCGCCACCACCAACTTCCTGTTCTGCCACGAGGACGAGAAGACCGGCGTCGAGATGGGCAAGAAGCTCGGCAACACCTTCAACTACCTGGCGACGCAGCTCATCTCCACCCGCGAGGTCTATTCCTCGCCATCGTACCAGTCGCTGGGCCTGCTGCCGGCGCTGCGCCGCGCCGCGACCGGCCCGGACGCCTCGGAGCAGCAGACCGAGGGCATGGCCTACGGCGATCCGGCACGCATCATCCGCGCCATCCGGAAATGGGAATCGCTGGGCGTCGACTGCGTCAACTTCATCCTGAACGCCAACGAGGTCGTGCCGCAGGACCAGGTGATGGCGAGCCTAAAACTGTTCGCCAAGGAAGTGATGCCGCACTTCGCCAAGAAGCCGGCGCACGCCGCGGCGGCGGCGGAGTAGCTCATGCCCCTCTACGGAACGCTCGACATCACCCAGTCGCCCGCCGGCCTGCCGACGCTCGCCAATCTCGACACCGAGGCCTGGACCCTGCCCCGGGCCGAGATGATGCAGCTCCTGATCGAGGTGCCGCGGACCTCGACCGAGCGGCTGCTGCCCAGGGCCATGCACCCGGCCCTGCCGTCCTATGTGATCCTGGCCGTCACGAAGTATTCCGAGAGTCCGGTCGGACCGTTCAATCTCGCCGTTCTGCGGCTGGGTAGCCGGGCCGGCGCCCACCCGCGCGGCTTCCTGCTGGGCGCCGTCGCCAGCAGCGAGGCGGCGGCCCGGGAACTGCGCGGCCGCTGGGGTTTTCCGGTCGAGGCC
>JAIETA010000257.1 GCA_019745575.1 Reyranella sp.
CCCGCCGGCAAGTACCTGATGGAGGAAGGCGTCGAGGCCAAGGACTTCAACCAGTACGGCACGCGCCGCGGCAATCACGAGGTGATGATGCGCGGCACCTTCGCCAACATCCGCCTGAAGAACGAGATGGTTCCGGGCATCGAGGGTGGCTACACGCACCACTTCACGACCGACCAGCCCGAACCGATCTACGACGTGGCGATGCGCTACAAGAAGGAGCACACACCGCAGGTCCTGATCGCCGGCAAGGAATACGGCACCGGCTCCTCGCGCGACTGGGCGGCCAAGGGCGTGAACCTGCTGGGCGTCAAGGCGGTGGTCTGCGAAACCTTCGAGCGCATCCATCGCTCGAACCTCGTCGGCATGGGCGTGCTGCCGCTGCAGTTCAAGGACGGCATGACGCGCAAGACGCTGAACCTCACCGGCCGCGAGACCTTCGACGTGAGCGGCATCGACGGCGAGCTGAAGCCCGGCATGGACGTGCCGCTGACCATTCATCGCCCCGACGGCGCGTCAGAGACGATCATGCTGACCTGCCGCATCGATACCGCGGAAGAGGTCGGTTACTTCAAGAACGGCGGCGTGCTGCACTACGTGCTGCGCAACCTGGCCCAAGCAGCCTGACGCCGGCGGACACGGGATCCATGGCGACGGGGCTGCCAGGCCATGCCGTCGCCATGGCCCGCAACAACATCTGGGCGAACCATCGGCTGCTGACCGCCTGCAAGGCGCTGACACCGGAAGAGTTCGCCGCCCCGCGTACGAGCTTCTTTCCCTCGCTGCGCGCCACGCTCAATCACATCCTCTGGGTCGACGTCTATTACATCGACGCCCTGCATCGCGATCCGACGGTGCTGCGGCGCTATCACGACCCGGTTCCGGATTTCCCCGACGCAGCCTCTCTCTACGACGCTCAGATCGCCAGCGATCGCCGGCTGCTCGCCTTCTGCGAGCGCCAGACCGACGAGAGCCTGGCCGAGGGCCTGTCGCTGCCGCGGCCCAACCGCACGCCACCGCCCTCGAGCGTCATCTCGATCCTCGAACATCTCTTCCAGCACCAGACGCACCATCGCGGCCAGGCACACGCCATGCTGGCCGGCACCCGTGTGAAGCCGCCGCAACTCGACGAGTTCTTCCTCGCGGGCGAACAACACCTCCGGCGCGACGAGCTGCTGGCGCTGGGGCTGGAACCCTCCTGATGCGTCCGCGCTCTTCCTTCGCGGGCGCGGCCATCGAAGTGAGCGACCTTGGCCGCTCGGTCGCCTTCCACCGCCTGTGGCTGCCCATGCTGGGATTCCACCGTGTCTGGACCAGCCCCGACCGCGTGATGTGGTCGCGTGGCTACGATCATTTCGTGATGCGCCAGGCCAAGGACGGGATCTCCTACGGGCCGGGTGCGCTGTGGCTCGCCGTCTCGGCCGAGAGCCGCGGCCAGGTCGATCAGGTGTTCGCCGAACTGCGCGACGCCGGTGCCGAGATCATCCAGCCACCGCAGGAACTCGACTACCTCGCGCCCGGTTACTACTCGGTGAGCTTCCGCGACCCTGACGGCGTGCCGATCGAGGTCATGCACCGCTGGGAGGATCTGCCCGAGGTCCCCGACGCCGAGCAGGTGCGCGTGCCCGGCCATGGCGTCAGCCTGGGCGGATACTTCTTCAAGCCGGTGGCCGGCCAGCCGCCCTATCCCGCGTTGATCCTGCTGCACGGCTTCGCGGGCCACGCCTACAACATGGTGGGCCTGGCGCGCGCAGCGTCGGCCAACGGCTACGCCGCCCTCTCTTTGTCGCTGCGCGGCTGGCTGGGCTCGGAGGGCGAGAACGACCAGGGACTGCGCCAGCCCCTCGACGTGCTGGCGGCCATCGACTGGCTGGCCAAGCGACCGCTGGTCGATCGCGACCGAATCGCGCTGGTCGGCGCCTCGATGGGCGGGCAGGTGGCGCTGCTCGCCGCCGCCCACAAGCCGCCGATCCGCGCCGTGGCGGCCTTCTTCGCGCCCACCGATCTGGCACGCTGGCGCGAGGCCAATCCCTACATGCGCGACTATCTCGATGATCTGTGCGGCCCCGAGGGCCTGCCGGTGCGCTCGCCCATCCTGCGCGTGGCGCAGATTGACGCGCCGGTCCTCCTTCTGCACGGCGATCGCGACGAGAACGTGCCGGTCGAACAGTCGCTTGCCATGGCCGAGTCGCTGCGCAATCACGGCAAGGACGCCGAGGCCGTCGTAATCCCCGGCGCCACGCATTACTTCACCGAGCAGCAGAATGCCGCGGCGCGGCGCACGCTGTTCGATTTCCTGCGTCGTCATCTCACCCGGAGCTAACCGTCTATGCGCGTGTCCGAAGCCATCAACTCCCGCCGCTCGATGCGGGTCTTCAAGCCCGATCCGGTGGCCAAGGCCGACATCGAATGGATCATCGAGAACGCCAATCGGTCCGCCTCGAACGGCAACCTGCAGCCCTGGAAGCTCTACGTGACGATGGGCGCGGCGCGTAAGCGGCTGTCCGCCGCGATCCTGAAGGCCATGGACGAGGGCGATAACGGCCCGGGGGCGGAATACAACGTCTACCCGCAGGAATTCACGCCGGTCTACGACGCGCGCCGCAAGCTGGTCGGCAAGCAGCTCTACACCCTGCTCGACGTGCAGCGCGGCGACGCCGCCGGCATGCTGAAGCAGTTCCGCAAGAACTACGACTTCTTCGACGCGCCGGTCGGCATGATCCTGTGCGTCGAGCGCCGCATGGGCAACGGCCAGTGGATCGACTGCGGCATCTTCCTCGACCAGCTCATGCTGCTGGCCCGAGAGAAGGGCCTGCACACCTGCCCGCAGGCGGCCTTCAGCCGCTACCAGCACGTCGTGCGGCGCGAACTGAAGCTCCCCGACGACCAGGTCGTGATCTGCGGCCTGGCGCTCGGCCATGCCGACCCCGACGCGGTGCCCAACTGCCTGATCACCGAGCGCGCGCCGATCGGGGACTTCACGACCTGGCATGACGAATGACCGGGCCGTCGTGACCGCGACGCCGCGGGTCGATCTTCGGATCGCCGCGGCCTTCTGCGGCGTCGTCGGACTGTACGACACGCTCTACGTCGGCCTGATCTTTGCCGGCGGTCCGCTGATCGGCCCGCTGAACGAGACACTGTTTCCGGACTTCGCGGTGTTCTACGCCGGCGCCCGCGCCTTCTTCGAGGGCAAGGTCGCGCTGGTCTACGACACCGACGCCTTCACGCGCTACCAGACCGAGCTGATGGCCGAGCTGCGCGCGCTCGAAGTTCGCTTCCGGCCGTTCCTCTATCCGCCGACCTGGCTGCTGCTGGTGCTGCCGCTCGGACTGCTGACGATGAAAGGGGCGGCAGCGCTGTTCCTGGCACTCACCGCTGCCGCAGCGACACTCGCCGCGGGATGGCGCCGGCCGTTGGCGTGGCTCGCCGTGCTGACCTCGCCTGCCGCAGTGTGGGTGGTGCTTGCAGGTCAGAACACCTTCCTCAGCCTCGCGCTCCTCTACGGTGGCATGCGCCTGCTTGAGCGCAGCCCGCTCACCGCCGGCATCTTGCTCGGCCTGCTGAGCTACAAGCCGCAGGTCTGGATTCTGGTTCCATTCGCTCTCCTGGCGGCGCGGCAATGGTGGACCCTCGCTGCAATGGCCGCGACCATTGCCGTCCTGGTCCTGGCAAGCGCCGTCCTGTTCGGGTCCGGCATCTGGTGGGCATTCATCGATGCCAGCCGAATGGCGGCGTCGCCGCAGGCAGCGAATGAGATGTTCGAGCAGATGTACATGCACATGACGACGCTGCTGGCCGCCGCCCGCATCGTCGGCCTGCCGCCCGGCGTCGCGGGCATGATCCAGCTGGCTGGCGCAGCGCTTGCGGTCGCCGCCGTCTGGATCGCCTTTCGTCGCCATCCATCGGGCGAGGCGCGGACCGCCGTTCTGATCGTCGCCACCTTCCTGGTGTCGCCCTACACGCTGAACTACGACTTGCTGTTGCTGATGCCGGCCGCCGTCGCGCTGTTCCGGCGCGGCGCCCAGGCGGGCTTCTATCCGCTGGAGCGCCTGCTCTACGTCGTGCTTTGGCTGATGCCGACGTTCGGCATGATCCTGAACCGCCTCGACCTGCCCATCATGCCGGCGGTCATCCTGCTGTTCGGTGTCGTTGCCTGGGCACGCTTGCAAGCCCAGTCCAAAGTCGAATTGCCGAGCGCCGCAGCGGCGGGCTAAAACCCCGGTAATTACAGGCAGCAAGCCGTGCGGGAGGAAGTCCATGGCCGATGAGGTGATCGCCGTCAGTGCCGACTGGGCGAAGAAGGCCTATGTCGACGACGCCAGGTACAAGGCGATGTACGACGCCTCGATCGCCGATCCGGTGGCGTTCTGGGCCGAGCACGGCAAGCGCGTCGACTGGATAAAGCCGTTCAGCGCCGGCGCCGTGCGCGACGTCGACTACACCGGCCAGGTCCGCATCCGCTGGTTCCACGATGGCGTGCTGAACGTCTCGGCCAACTGCATCGACCGCCACCTCGCCAAGCGCGCCGACCAGACGGCCATCATCTGGGAGGGCGACGACCCGTCGAAATCCAAGAAGATCACCTACCGCGAGCTGCATGCCGAAGTCTGCCGCATGGCCAATGCGCTGAAGGAGCTGGGCGCCAAAAAGGGCGACCGCATCACCATTTACCTGCCGATGATCCCCGAAGCGGCCTACGCCATGCTCGCCTGCACGCGCATCGGCGCCATCCATTCGGTGGTTTTCGGCGGCTTCTCGCCCGACAGCCTGGCCAACCGCATCCAGGATTGCGACAGCAACATCGTCGTCACCGCCGACGAAGGCCTGCGCGCTGGAAAGCACGTTCCGCTGAAAGCCAATTGCGACGAGGCGGTGAAGAAGAGCCCCGGCGTCAAGAAGGTGCTGGTGGTGAAGCACACCGGCGGCAAGGTCGCCTGGGACGCCGGCCGCGACGTGTGGTGGCACGAGATCTCGGCCAAGGTACCGGCCGAGTGCAAGCCCGAGCCGATGGGCGCCGAGGACCCGCTGTTCATCCTCTACACCTCGGGCTCGACCGGGAAACCCAAGGGCGTTCTGCACACCACGGGCGGTTACATCGTCTTCGCCTCGATGACGCACCACTACGTCTTCGACTACCACGACGGTGACGTCTACTGGTGCACCGCCGACGTGGGCTGGGTCACCGGCCACAGCTACATCGTCTACGGCCCGCTCGCCAATGGCGCCACGACGCTGATGTTCGAGGGCGTGCCGAACTATCCCGACTCCAGCCGCTTCTGGCAGGTCATCGACAAGCACCAGGTCAACATCTTCTACACAGCCCCCACCGCCATTCGCGCCCTGATGCGCGAGGGCGAGGCGCCGGTGAAGAAGGCCACCCGCAAGAGCCTGCGCCTGCTCGGTTCGGTCGGCGAGCCGATCAACCCCGAGGCCTGGCTCTGGTACCATCGCGTGGTCGGCGACAGCCGCTGCCCGATCGTCGACACCTGGTGGCAGACCGAGACCGGCGGCATCCTGATCACGCCGCTGCCCGGCGCCACGCCGCTGAAGCCCGGCTCGGCGACGCGGCCATTCTTCGGCGTGCAACCGGTCATGGTCGACGCCGAGGGCAAGAAGCTCGACGGCGCCTGCTCGGGCAACCTCTGCCTGGTGGACTCGTGGCCGGGCCAGATGCGGACGGTCTATGGCGACCATCAGCGCTTCATCGACACCTACTTCAAGACCTACCCCGGCATGTATTTCACGGGCGATGGCGCCCGTCGCGACGCCGACGGCTACTACTGGATCACCGGCCGGGTCGACGACGTGATCAACGTCTCCGGCCATCGCATCGGGACCGCCGAGGTCGAAAGCGCGCTGGTCGGCAATACGAAGGTGGCCGAGGCGGCCGTGGTCGGCTTCCCGCACGACATCAAGGGCCAGGGCATCTATGCCTATGTGACGCTCAAGGCCGGCCAGCAATCGTCCGACGATCTGCGCAAGGAGCTGGTCGCCTGGGTGCGCAAGGAGATCGGCCCGATCGCCACACCGGACGTCATCCAGTGGGCGCCGGGCCTGCCCAAGACGCGCTCGGGCAAGATCATGCGCCGCAT
>JAIETA010000002.1 GCA_019745575.1 Reyranella sp.
CCCGCCGCCGGTGCTGTTCGTGCACGGCAACGGCGATTCCAGCGCACTGTGGATCAACGATCTCTGGCGCTTCGAATCCAACGGCTATCGCCGCAACCAGCTCTACGCGATCGACTTTGCCTATCCCAACGCGCGCCGCGACGATTCCAAGCCCGAGCTGTTCAGGTCCTCGACCGAGGACCAGTTGAAGGAGCTGGCGGCCTTCGTCGCCCAGGTGCGCGCCACGACGCGCCGCCGCAAGGTCGCGCTGGTGGCCTCGTCGCGCGGCGGCAACGCGGTGCGCAACTACCTGAAGAACGGCGGCGGCGGGGAGTTCGTGAGCCACGCCGTGCTGTGCGGCACGCCGAACAGGGGCATCGTGATCTCCGACAGCGTGCTGGTCGGCAGCGAATTCAACGGCGCCGCGCCGTTCCTGAAGGGCCTGAACGCCGGTCCCGACGACCTGATCCCCGGCGTCGAGATGATGGCGATCCGCTCCGACCGGTTCGACAAGTTTGCCCAGCCGGACGGCCGCTTCGTCGGCATGCCGGGCAAGCCGACCGGCGTCGGCTACGACACGGCCGAGCTGCGCGGCGCCCGCAATGTGATCCTCGAAGGGCTCGACCATCGCGAGGTGGCGTTCCACAAGCTCGCCTTTGCGGCGATCCACGAGCACATCGTGGGCAAGCCGCCGGCCAGCATGTTCATCGCCCAGGAGCCGCTGCCGGTGCTGAACGGCCGGGTGACCGGTATCGCCGAAGGCCTCTACACCAACCTTGCGGTGGCCGGCGCCGAGGTCGAGATCTACGAGACCGACGCCCGGACCGGCGAGCGCCGGAGCGCCGTGCCGGTGCATCGCAAGAACACCGGCGAGGACGGCGTGTGGGGGCCCTTCATCGGACGCTCCGACATGCCCTACGAATTCGTGCTGCGCCTGTCGGGCCAGCCGATCACCCACACCTACCGCTCGCCCTTCCTGCGTTCGAGCGACGTCATCCATCTGCGCCCGGCCCAGTTCGCCAAGGCCGACGAGGGCGCCGGCGCCGTCGTCACCATGAGCCGGCCGCGCGGCTACTTCGGCGTCGGCCGCGACAAGTTCTCGCTCGATGGCAAGGTGCCGCCCGGCATCAACGACGGCGTGCCCGGCGCCTCGACCGGCAAGCTCGTCTTCGACACCCAGCCGCGCACCGTGATGGCCGTGTTCAACAACGAGACGATCGCGGCCCGGACCTGGCCCGCCAAGGACAATCACCTGGTGATCGCCGAGTTCTTGAATTGAGCGACGGGCCGAGCGACCGGGAAATCGCGCGGATCAACGCCGAACATCTGATCTCCACGCCGCTCCATCCGGCCGACCTGCTGTTCGTGTTCGGCACGAGGCGTGGTGTCGGCGAGACGGTCGATGCTGCCGTCGATCTGTGGCGGCGCGGCTTCTTCCGCCACGCCATCGTGAGCGGCGGCGCCACGGGCGCCGGCGGGATCACCGAGTGCACGACGATAAAGACGGCGATGGTTGCGGGTGGCGTGCCGGCCGACATGATTCTCGAGGAGCATCGCGCCACGAACACCGGCGAGAACGTGGTCTTCTCCCTGCCGGTCATCGATGCGGCCTTGGGGCGCGGGAACGTGCGGAGCGTCATATGCCTCGGCAAGGTCTGCACGTCGCGGCGCTATCCCATGACGCTGCACCGGCACTGGCCAGAGGTGGTGAAGATGCTGGCGACGATCAACTGCTACAAAGTGCCGGTCGAGCGCTGGCACGTCGATCCCGAGTTCCGCGCGCACGTTCTCGACGAGTGGCGCAAGATCGAACCCTACAAGGCCAAAGGCTACATCGCCGACTGGCCGTGACGGTCGTCACGACATCCGGAAGCTGGTAACGCCGGACGCAGGCGTCTATCTGGCCGGGTTGAACCTATAACTCGCCTGCACGAACATGCCGTAGCGCGCGGTCTCGACGCTGAACAGGTTGGACGGGCTGTCGCTTTGCGCGGCGACGTTCGTCCACATGCCCCAGTAGCGGCCGCCGACGCCGATGCTGAAGGCGTCGCTCGTCTGGTAGGACAGGATGAACTCGGCCTGCACGCCCTGCCCGGTTCCCGACACGGGGAAGTAGACGGGCGGGTTCCGGCTCCGATGGATGTCGAGTCCCGTGTAGGCGACATAGGGCAGGTAGGCGACGTCGGCGCCGATTTTTAGGCGATCCCACACCCGCGTCTCCGCCGCCACGCCGACCCGCACCGACTGCCAGGTGTCGAACTGGCTGATGGCCGTCTCCGTGGCCGGCGCGGGCGGCGCGCAGACGCCCGACGCGGGGTTGACCAGCTGCACGCAGCCCATCGCATTCATGGTCGTCTTGTAGAGGTTGTAGCCGACGAACAGGCCGACCTTGTGGTCGCGCGCCCGCGTCACGCTGTAGCCGATGTCGCCGGTCAGGTAGTGGAGCGTGCCGTTGACGTTGGACTGCGTGACTTCGTAGGCGGTGGGCGCGGAGGACAGGGCGGCGGAGAGGCCCCAGTCCTCGTCGTACATCTTGCCGTTGGAGAGGCCGCCGCCGCCCAGGAAACCTTTCACGAAGATGTCGATCGGCGTATCGACCCGGGCGAACAGCTCGCCCGACTGGCCCATGACGCCTTCGTAGGTCAGCCGCGACACGAGATTGGTCGAGAGATTGGGCGAGGCGTTCGCATTCTGGTTCTGGCTCTTGCCCCAGCTGTACCAGTAGCGCGCCCCGGTCTCGACCTCCCAGCCAGGGGCCCAGGGCGTGGCGGCACTCTTGTCCGTGCCGTAGGTCGCCGGCCCATCGGTCGCCGGCGCCGCGGCGGCGCCGAAACGGAAGTTCAGCCCGACCTTGAACGTGTGCATGTCCAGCGCGACGCCCGCCGGCCCGCTGGAGGGCAGGTTGTTGACCGTGCCGCCGGCGGTCACGGTGTTGGTTTGTGGCGTCGCAAGGCTCATGCCGCTGAAGCGCAGGTAGTCGTACTGAAACTTCAGCGACCAGGCGGGCGTGAGCGCGTGCTCGACGCCGGCGCCCGCCGTCCACCCCCAACTGCTGATGCTCTGGCTGGTCGGGCCGGCCTGGTCCGGCGTGTCGCTGAAGGTGACGCCTTCGTCGGCGAAGCCCTGGTCCGAGGAGTCGACGGCGTTGTTGGGATTGGCGGAGACGTCGGCGCGCATCCAGGCGACGCCGGCCTTGCCGAACAGCATCGTGCGGCCGCGCGGTTCGGTCAGGAAGCCGAGGCGGCCGGTGAGCGTCGCCAGTTCGCGTGGCATCACCTTGCAGGTTGAGCCGTTGATCGTCGACGACGATTGCAGGCAGGTGTTGCTGCCGGCGGCGGCGAGCAGGCTCGCGTCGGCCTCCAGCCCGACCACCCATTGCGGCGCGACCTGCCGGTTGTAGCCGGCCTGCAGGCCGGCCAGGAAACCGGGTGCCGCGACCGTGCCGCCGAACAGCGGCGGTCCGAGCGGATCGGAGAAGCTCGCGAGTCCGGCCGCCGCGCCGACATGGCCGCCGAGGTAGAAGCCGGTCCAGTTCGAGGGCGCCGCCGGACCGTCGGTGGCGCCGGCCGGCGCGCCGGCCAGCGTCGCCAGGAGGGCGACGACGACGGCCCGGGACTTGTCGTTCACCGCGGGACGTGGATCCGCAACCTGCGCCGCATGTTTCACTTCTCGTAGCGGTACTTGAAATCGCAGTGGCTGGCGCCGCCCATGATGGTTTGCGTGCGCTCGAGCTTGAGCTTGGGGTCGTAGCCCTCGCAGAAGGCGCCGTCGCGGTTGCACGACAGCAGCGCGCCGATCTCGCCCAGCCCCATCGCCTTATAGGTTTCGGCGTAGCGGCAGCGCACGACGTTGAAATTGAAGGTCGTGGCGGTCTGCGCCTTGACCTCGATCTCCAGCGCCCCGCCCTTGGTCCACAGCGGCATCACGTCCTGGAACGCTTTTAGCGAGGTGCCGCCCCCACCTGAAGCGCGTGCGGCGGCGGCAAAGGCGCGGGCCTGTTCGATGGCCGAGCGCCGCACCGATTCCTCGATCGTCTTCTTCGCGACCTCGACGCCGTGGCTCGCCTTCAGGGTCTCGTAGACCTCTTTCAGGATCTCGGCCTCGATCTTCCTCTTGTCGAGCATCGACAGGCCGTCGGGATGAGGGGCGGGCTGGGCGGATTGGGTCATGGCTTGTCTCCGGGCTGAGGGCCCGACCCTAGCCTGTCCCGGCGCGAGGGGTCAGGTTGAATTTCGCCGGCGCTCTTGATGGACGGGCCGCGACGCAGGTCGTAATGGCTACTCCCTTCGACGGCGGGCCCCATGGCGCTTTACGACAGCATCGGACGCACCTACGCGACGTTCCGCCGGCCCGACCGGCGGATCGCCGCGGCGATCGAGGCGGCGCTGGGCGACGCCAGAAGCGTGGTGAACGTCGGCGCCGGGTCCGGTTCCTACGAACCGGACGGCCGGACCGTGCTGGCGATCGAACCCTCGGACCGGATGATCCGGCAACGCCCCGCCGGGGCAGCGCCCTGCCTGCAGGGATCGGCCGAGGCGCTGCCGCTGGCGGCGGCTTCGGTCGACGCGGCCCTGGCGGTTCTCACCGTCCATCACTGGACGGACTTGGAGCGCGGTCTCGGCGAGATGGCGCGGGTCGCGCGCAAGCGCGTCGTGCTGCTGACCTGGATTCCCGATGCCGCGCCGTTCTGGCTGACGGCGGACTACTTCCCCGAGATCGCCGCGCACGACCGGACGATCTTTCCCGACACCGAGACCCTTGTCGCCACGCTGGAGCGCCGGATCGGGCCGGTGCGCCTGGCGCCGCTGCCCATCCCGCATGACTGCGCCGACGGCTTCCTCTGCGCCTACTGGCGCCGGCCGGAATTCTACCTCGACGCCGACCGGCGAAGCGTCATGTCGAGCTTTGCGCGCATCGATGCCGAGCCCGGCCTGGCGAGACTCCGCGCCGACCTCGCCAGCGGCCGCTGGGCCGAGCGCAACGGCCGCCTTCTGGCGCTGGAGACGCTGGACTTGGGCTATCGCCTCGTCTGCTGCGAACGGCGGCATCTTGACATCGGGGGCCGGCGATGAAATATCCGCCGCCATGATCTCGTTCGCCCCCCTCCGGTCGCGACGCCGCCGCTTTGAAAAGCGGTGCGAGATCGCGCGCGCGTAACAGGCGCGCCGTATCGTGAAGCCGCTGGAGAGGATCAGGCGGCTTCCCACATTCCTTCTTCTCCAGTCGGCCCTCTTCAAAAGGCCCTCCATCCGAGAGAAAGAAGTCCAATGACCACCAACAAGACCAAGGTTTTCATCGACGGCCAGCACGGCACCACCGGCCTGCAGATCCACGACCGGCTGAAGAGCCGGCCCGACATCGAACTGCTGGAACTGCCGATGGCCGACCGCAAGGATCTCGGCAAGCGCGCCGAGATCGCCAAGGCGGCCGACATCGCCGTGCTCTGCCTGCCCGATGCCGCGGCCAAGGAGCTGGTGGCCGCACTCGGCAATGCCGACACGGTCGTGATCGACGCCTCGACGGCGCATCGCGTGGCCGACGGCTGGACCTACGGCTTCCCGGAGATGACCAAGCAGCATCGCCAGAAGCTCAGGGACTCGAACCGCATCAGCAATCCGGGCTGCTATCCCACCGGCGCCATCGCGCTCCTGCGGCCGCTGGTCGACGCCGGCATCGTGCGCGCCGATTCGACGCCCGCCGTGTTCGGCGTCTCGGGCTACACCGGCGGCGGCAAGGAGCTGATCGCCGTCCACGAGCAGCCCGGCGTCGAACCGTTCGGACTCTACGGGCTCGAACTCACGCACAAGCACGTGCCGGAGATGAAGAAGTATTCCGGCCTCAGCCACGCGCCGCTGTTCGTGCCGTCGGTCGGCCACTATGCCCAGGGCATGCTGATCACCGTGCCGATCACGCGCGACATCACCACCAAGCAGATCACGGCCAAGGACGTGCACGGCATCCTGGCCGACTACTATGCCGGCGAGACCTTCGTGCCGGTGCGGCCGCTCGCCGACCGGTCGTGGCTGGAGCGCGACCGCTTCCTGCGCGCCGACCGGCTGGTCGACACCAACACCATGGAGCTCGCGGTCTACGGCAACGACGCCGACGGCAACGTGCTGGCCGTGGCCTCGCTCGACAATCTCGGCAAGGGCGCGTCGGGCGCGGCGGTGCAGTGCATCAACCT
>JAIETA010000134.1 GCA_019745575.1 Reyranella sp.
AAGCGCATCGTCGAGGCGCGCTTCGTCTTGTTCATCAGACGGACAGCGCAATAGATTCACAGTCTCTCCAGTGGCGCTCAAGATCATGAGCGCTACTTCGGGCGGGGTAACCCCCCGCCCTTGAGTGGCGCGCTCCTCCGATCAGCGTTCCGCCGTCGATTCAACTAGGTGCCGTCACGCTCAGGGCGCGCGGTCAGCTGTAGGCGAGGCACCATCCCGGTCCGCGCAGCCAGCAGCGCTCCTCGGGAATGTCCTCGCCGCGATAGAGGCGCGTGACCTTCTGCCAGCCGCCCCTGGCGAAAGCCTCGGCCAGCGCGCGTTCCGAGTCCTCGTCGCGGCTTCCGGCACACGGGAAGATCGCTACCGGCGAAATCCAGGTCGCGAAGTAGTCCCGGCCGCGGCGCTCGATCCGGAACACGGCGCCGGCGCCCGCCATCTGCTGCGGCGATTCGATGGCACCAAAGCCGCGATCCGATGTCATCGGCAGGATCAGGCGTCCGCCGTCGGCGAGACGGTCGAGCCAGGGCGCGGCGGGCGCCGTGCAGCCGGCATTGACGTAGATGACATTGGCCTCGTCGAACGGCACCAGGGCGCCGTCGCCCTCGACGATTCTGGCGTTCGGATAGCGCGCGAGATTGGCCGTGGCCTTCGCGGCCAGTCCGGGATCGTATTCGATGCCGGTGACGCGGCCCGCGGGCCCGACGAGCCGGGCCAGGATAGCGGTGTAGTAGCCGCTGCCGGTGCCGATATGCACGGCGTGCTCTCCCGGTGCCGGCGACGCGCGATGGAGGAGGTGCGCATGCAGCGACGGTTGCCCGTTGTTGAGGTGCCGTTCGGGCAGGATGGCAACGAGATCGTCGGTGTAGAGATAGACGGGATCGGCATCGGGCGTCGGCACGTAGTCCCGCAGCCAGCGGCGGATCTGCCATGGGCCGGGCCCGAGAAAGTCCTCCCGGCGCGTGGCGCCGAACGCGCCGGCGAGGGGCGCATCGTCGACGCTCGCGGCGGCCAGAACCTGCTTGGCGTAGGCCGCCCGGATGATGCTGAGTTCGGCTTCCCGGTCCATCGGTCCCTTCCCGGCCCGTTCGGGCCAATGCTAGGGTGTGTGAAACAACACATCAGAGTGTGCGAATTAACACAAAACAGCGAAGAGTCCAATGACAAGACGGCTTTACCCGGCGGTTCTGGAGCGTGGTTCGAAGGGAACGTTCGGCGCGTGGTTTCCCGATTTCCCGGGCTGCGTCGCCGGCGGAAAGTCGCAGGAGGAAACGATCGAGAAGGCGGAGAGGGCGCTCGCCCAGGCGGTCGACGGGCTGGCCGAAAACAACAAGCCGCTGCCCACGCCAACGCCGATCGAGCGGATCGAGCTGCCCAAAGGCTGCAATCTGCTGGCTTATTTCATCGTCGGCGTCGATCCCCCGGATCCGTCGGAGCGGGTGAATGTCTATCTGCCGAAAAGCCTGATCGGCCGGGTCGACAAGCGGGCGGCAGAACTCGGCATGAGCCGGTCGAGCTTCTTCGGACTGGCCGTCACCACGGCGCTGGGCCGGTTCCCGGGCCCTCCCTGGCACGGTTCGCCCGAGCCGCGGTCGAAGGTTCACAAGACGGGCGGGCTACGAACCGAAAAGTCCTCGGCCGAAAAACCGTCGGCCAAGAAGCCGCTGCCGTAGCCGGCGCCCGTCGCTCAGGCCCCATTCGCTTAATGTGGTGAATGCCTGTATAGGCTCCCGCCATGACAACAGCAGCAATCGGCAAGCATATGGTCTGGGTGGAGAAGCCCAAGGGCGGACGTCGCATCGGCATCGCCTACTCGACCCTCAAGGAAGCCCAGCTCCAGGCGGTCTCGCTCGAGCGGGACGGCTACTCGGTGATCGAGATCCTGCCCACCAGCCTGCCGAAACCCAACCTCGTCTAGGGTTGCCCAGAACCGGATGCCTGCCTCGGCTGCCTCGGCTGCACCGGTTCACGGAAACGTGATGAGCAGGTTCAGCAGAGATATGCTAGGAATCGTGTCAGGCTGGCGGTTGGACCGCGCCAGTTCTGCTACAGGAGCATGACCCGCCCGCGCACGCCGCGGGTTGACGCGTACGCGAGGGTGGAGCTTGCCACGGATGGTGCGTCACGCCAGGCCGTCTGAGTCCGGTTAGAACCCGTCCCCACCGAGCACCGATAAGAGTCGGAACGGACACATGGCGCTGCCTGTCACAGGCAGTACCGGGTTGTGACACGAGAACAAGAAACCATGTCGTCGTAGGGCGCAAAAAAGCCCGCAAAACAAGGCCCGGCCCGGACTCCGGGCTCATCGATGTCACAACATTTGTCACAACTTGGTGTGACACGCGGGGTTGTGACAGGCGATCGCAATGACGGCTCTCCGGCGTGCGGAGGGCTCAGGCCCGGCTGGCCTTTTCGATCACCTTGCGCATCACGGTGGGCAGCGCCCGCTCGTCGAGGCGGTCGAGCGGACACCAGGCGCTGCCGGGCGCCCGCTCGGCCAGGCGCGCCGTCGTGGCGGTGGCGCGGGCCACGCTCAATTCGAGGTGGAAGTGCGTAAAAGTGTGGCGCACCAGCCCGTCGAGGATCGTCCAGCGGGCCGGCACCGGCGCCTCGGCCAGCGCCTCGGCGGGGCTGAACCTACCCTCGCGCCACGGGCTCGACGGCACCTCGTCCATGCCGCCTAAAAGGCCCTTGGCCGGCCGCTTGCGCAGCAGGATGGCGCCGTCGCGGCGGGCCAGCACGAAGGCAAGCCCGCGGCGGGTGGGCTTCTCCGCCTTGGGCGCGCGGCGCGGCAGGGTCTCGGCGATGCCGAGCTTCAGGGCGCGGCAGGCGCGGCTCAAGGGACAGATGACGCAGAGCGGCTTGCGCGGCGTGCACACCGTGGCGCCGAGATCCATCATCGCCTGGGCATAGTCGCCGGCGCGCGCGTTGGGGACGAGTTCGGCGGCGCGCGGGGCGATCTCGATCTTGGCGTCGGGCAGGGGCGTTTCGATGGCGAACAGGCGGGCGATCACGCGTTCGACGTTGCCATCGACCGCCGAGGCCGGCTGGTCGAAGGCGATCGCCCGGAGGGCGGCCGCGGTGTAGGGCCCGATGCCGGGCAGCGCGCGCAGCGCCGCCTCGTCCTCGGGAAAACGGCCGCCATGGCGGTCCACCACGGCCCGGGCGCAGGCATATAGGTTGCGGGCGCGGGCGTAGTAGCCGAGGCCCGCCCAGGCCGACAGCACGTCGTCGAGCGGCGCGGCGGCCAGGGCCTCGACGGTGGGCCAACGCTTTACGAAGCGGCGGTAATAGTCGCCGACCGTGGCCACCGTGGTCTGCTGCAGCATGATCTCCGACAGCCAGACGCGGTAGGGCTCGGTGCGCTCGCCGGCCGGCGCCCGCCACGGCAGGCTGCGACGATGACGATCGTACCAGGCGAGCAGACGACCGGCATGATGGGGGGCGTGAGACGTGGTCATGTGAGTGGTCGTGGCCTACCATAAGGAACAGGGTTTGAAAGGGTCCATGCGGGAAAACGGCTTCCGGGCGATCGGCGGTCTGGCCCAGCGAATGACGTCCGGTCTTGCGAAAGGCCGCGGCGCCTCGATCGCGCGCCTGCGCGCCGAGTGGTCGGCCGTCGTGGGGCCCGACCTCGCGCGCACGACGCGTCCCGATGCCCTTGTGGCCGGCCGCGGCGCCCGGGGCACCCATGTCGGCGTCCAGGGCGCGGGCAAGGTGCTGCGGCTGCGCGTGTCCGGCGCCGGCGCGCTGGAAGTCCAGCACCAGACCGGCCAGATCGTGGAACGGGTGAACGCCTACTTCGGCCACCGGCTGATCGACGATATCCGCCTGGTTCAGGGCGCCGTGGCGACGCGGCCGGCGGCGGCGGCGGTCCCCGCGCCCGATCCGCAGACCGTGCGCGAGGTCGCGGCCCGCGCCGGGGCGGTAAAGGATCCGGAGCTGCGGGCTGCGCTGACGCGTCTCGGGGCACGGCTTGCCCTGAAACGGCGCAGTGCCCTCTTGGCTGCGGTGGGCGCGCTGGTCGTTGCCCGGGACGTCCGGGCGCAGGGGCTGACGCGCGACAGGCTGCTGGCGCCGCTGCCCGGCGATCACATCCTGGGCCGGCCCGACGCGCCCAACACGCTGATCGACTACGCCTCGTTCACCTGTCCGCACTGCGCGCATTTCTACATCGCCGTGCTGCCGACGCTGCGGCGCGAGTGGATCGACAGCGGCCGGCTGCGCCTGATCCACCGCCATTTCCCGTCGGACATCGTGGCGACACGGGCGGCGCAGCTGTCCGAATGCGTCGCCCCGGACAAGTTCTTCGCCACCACCGAGGCGCTGTTTCGCGGCCAGGTCGAGTGGCTGACGGTGGGCGATCCGCTGGTCGAGATGGTCAAGGTCCTGGCGCCCCAGGGCATGACCGAGGCAGCAGCCCAGGCCTGCTTCGCCAACGACCGCGCTTTGGACAAAGTCGTGGCCGATGTGCAGTCCGGCCAGGCGCTCAGGGTCATGGCCACGCCGACCCTGTTCATCAACGAGGAAAACTACGGCAATCCCGGGGGCGCCGAGGCGATTGCCGCGATTTTACGCCAGGTGGGGCGGTAATCGTTTGACTCCCCACAGGTGAAATTCCCAAGATGTAGTGGAGAGGAAGACGGAATGCGGAATATCTTGATTGTCGCCGGCGGAGTCGTGGCGGTGGCCGCGATCGTGGCTGGCGTCTATTTCGGCACCCGCGCGCCGGCCCCCGGGCAGCCGCCGGTCGCCGTGGCGGCAACGCCGGACAAGGCGGCACTGCTGGCCGTCCAGCCGACCGACCACGTGCTGGGCGATCCCAAGGCGCCGGTGACGGTGATCGAGTACGCCTCGCTCACCTGCTCGCACTGCGCGCACTTCCACGTCCAGATCCTGCCCGAGATCAAGAAGAAGTGGATCGACAGCGGCAAGGTGAAGCTCATCTATCGCGACTTCCCGCTCGACCAGGTGGCGGTGAAGGCCGCCCAGATCGCCGAGTGCGCCGGCAAGGACCGCTATTTCGGCGTCCTCGACATCCTGTTCCGCGGCCAGCCGCAGTGGGCGGCGGCGGCCGATCCGATCGCCGAACTGGCCAAGCCGCTGCGCATCGCGGGTCTGGGCGACGCCGAGATCAAGGCCTGCCTCGCCAACGACGCGATGCTCACTCTCGTGCTCGCCGACTATCGCGGCGGCGAGGCGCTCGGCGTCAACTCGACGCCAACCCTGTTCATCGACGGCCAGCTCTATCGCGGGTCGCGCTCGGTCGACGACATCGACGGCGCGATCGGCAAGATCGTCAAGTAAGCAGCAAACAAGCGTGGTGTAGATGGTTCAGTTCGACAAGCTCCGGCTCTCCGGCTTCAAGTCCTTCGTCGATCCGACGGAGCTTGCCATCGAGTCCGGCATGACCGGCATCGTCGGTCCCAACGGCTGCGGCAAGTCGAACCTCGTCGAAGCGCTGAAGTGGGTGATGGGCGAGACGTCGGCCAAGCAGATGCGCGGCAGCGAAATGGAGGACGTCATCTTCGCCGGCGCCGGCACGCGGCCGGCCCGCAACATCGCCGAAGTGATGCTGACGCTCGACAACAAGACCCGCACCGCGCCGGCCATGGTCAACGACACCGACCAGCTCGACGTCGTGCGCCGCATCGAGCGCGGCCACGGCTCGGCCTATTCGGTCAACGGCCGCGAGATCCGCGCCCGCGACGTGCAGACGCTGTTCGCCGATGCCGCGACCGGATCGCGCTCGACCGCGCTGGTGAGCCAGGGCCGCATCGGCTCGCTGATCGGCGCCAAGCCGGCCGACCGCCGATCCATCATCGACGAGGCGGCCGGCATCACCGGCCTCTATGCCCGTCGTCACGAAGCGGAGCTCCGCCTGCGCGCCGCCGAGCAGAACCTGGCGCGCGTCCAGGACGTGCTGGTCGCGCTGGAGGAACAGCACAAGGGCCTGAAGCGCCAGGCGCGGCAGGCCAGCCGCTACCGCAACCTCTCCGACCACATCCGCCGCGCCGAGGCGGCGGTGCTGGCCCTGAAGCTCGCGTCGGCCGAGCGCGAGCTTGCCGAGGCGGGCGAGCGCCTGCGCGAGGCCGAGACCGCGGTCGCCGATCTCACGCGCCTGGTCGGTCTTGCCACCACGGCGCAGGCCGCGGCGGCGACGGCGTTGCCGCCGCTGCGCAACGACGA
>JAIETA010000100.1 GCA_019745575.1 Reyranella sp.
TCGGCGACCACCGCCGAGAGCAGCGATTCGATGGCGCCCAGCAGGGCGAAGGCCACGGCGTCGGGCAGCACCGCCTGCATCCGGGCGAAGCTGATGTCGGGGAGACGCGGCGCCGGCAGCATCGAGGGGATGCCGCCGAAGCGCGTGCCGATGGTGTCGACCGGCAACGCCAGAACCGACGCCGCGACGGCGGCGGCGGCGACTGCGATCAGCATGCCCGGCCAATGCGGCCGCAGCTTCTTCAGGCCGACGATGAGGCCGATCGTCAGAAGTGCCAGGCCGACGGTCGCGGGATTCACGGTGTCGAACGCCGGCGCCAGGGCTTCCAGCTTGGCGACGAAGGCGCCCGGCTCGCTGCCCGGCAGCGTCAGTCCGAACAGATCTTTCAGCTGGCTGGCGAAGATGATGACGGCGATGCCGGCGGTAAAGCCCACCGTCACCGGATAGGGGATGAACTTGATGAAGTCGCCGAGCCGCAGAAAGCCCGCGGCCATCAGGAAGATGCCGGCCATCAGGGTGGCGAGCAGCACGCCCTCGATGCCGTGCCGCGCCACCGCCGAGGCCACGAGCACGATGAACGCGCCGGCCGGCCCGCCGATCTGGAAGCGGCTGCCGCCCAGCGCCGAGATGAGAAAGCCGCCGACGATCGCCGTCACCAGGCCGCGCTCGGGCGTCATGCCCGAGGCGATCGCGATGGCCATCGACAGCGGCAGGGCCACGATGGCGACGGTAAGGCCCGCGACCGCATCGGCACGGAAAGCGCCAAGACCGTAACCCTCGCGCAGGACGGTCACCAGCTTCGGCAGAAAGAGATCGCCGAAACCCGGCCGGTCGAAAGGCGTGGTCGACTGCGGGGTAATCATTTGACTGAACGATTATGTACAATTTCCGAGAAGGATGCGAGCCCGATCGCGGCAGGACCGATGCAAGCTTTGCTGCAGAGTGGCTGTGCAGGGCGCTTTCTGGCCTGACACGCCCATCCCATGCATAGTCCGGGCGAAGGTCCGACGGCATCACGCCAGAAGCGAGACCTCTGGAGGAAACCCATGCAACGCAGAACCCTGTTCGGCGGCATTGCCGCTGCCGCTCTCGCCGCCCCGTTCGTGCGCAACGCAGGCGCCCAGGCGCCGATCACGCTGAACGGCGCCGTGCAGTTCAACGACGACCACGCCTTCAACAAGGCGCTGCTGCGCTTCGAGGAGCTGGTGAAGAAGTACTACGGCAAGCCGATCAATTTCGTGCTCCACCGCAACTCGGCGCTCGGCCTCGAGAAGCAGTACTTCGAGTACATGGCGCAGGGCAAGGCGGTCGACTACGCCATCGTCTCGCCGGCCCACATGTCGACCTTCTCCAAGGCGGCGCCCTTCATCGACGCGCCGTTCCTGTTCCGCGACCTCGCGCACTGGAACAAGGTGCTCGAAGCCGACCTCTTGAAGCCGGTCGGCGACGAGGTCGCGCAAAGGGCCGACGTCATGCTGATCGGCTATGCCGGCGGCGGCACGCGCAACATCTTCATCAACAAGCCGATGAGCACGCTGGCCGAGATCAAGGGCCTGAAAGTCCGCGTCCAGGGCGCGCCGATCTGGTCCAAGACCTTCGCCGCGGCCGGCATGTCGCCCACCGTCATCGCCTACAACGAGGTCTACAACGCCATCCAGAACAACGTGATCGCCGCCGGCGAGAACGAGGCGGCGGGCGTCGAGACCATGAAGTTCTACGAGGTGGCGCCCAATCTCGCCATGACCGAGCACGCCATCACCATCCGGCCGATCTGCTTCTCGGGCAAGACCTTCAAGACCCTGCCCAAGGACCTGCAGGACGCCATCGTCAAGGCGGGCAAGGAAGCCGGCGCCTATGGCCGCCAGGTCGAGAGCTCCGAGGACGCGCAGAAGCTCGAGACGATGGAGAAGGCGGGCAAGCTGAAGCGCATCGCCTTCAAGGACCGGGCGCCCATGAAGAAGCTGGTCGACCCGGTGATGGAAGCCTACGCCAAGGAAATCGGTGCCGACGCGATCTTCGTCAAGATCGTGAACCTGAACTGATCCGCTCCGCGCGGCGGGGGCGTTGCCCCCCCCCCGCGCGTCCCGTCCGGCGTCCTTCCCTCACGGTTTCCCTCTCACGGTTCTCAGATGTCCCTCTCAGTGGCTCCGCCGCCCGGCCCGTGGCGTCGGTTCACGGCCGCCTATGCCCGGATGCTGACGGCCCTGCTGGCGCTGTCGGTGGCGATCCTGGTCGTTCCCGTCACGCTACAAATCATCTCGCGCTACACCGCGCTGATCCCGTCCTACATCTGGACCGAGGAGATGGCGCGCTTTCTGTTCATCTGGATGATCATGATCGGCGCCATGGTGGGCGTGCGCGAGAGTGCCCACTTCGAGGTCGATGTGTGGCCCACGCTGCCGCGGCGTGGCGAGGCGGCGGTACGCATCGTGGCCCGGCTCGGCGTGCTGGCGATAGCGCTGGTCTTCGTCTGGGGCGGCATCGAATTCACCCGCTTCGCCTGGTACCGCACCTCGGAGCTGGCCGAGCTGCCGCTGTGGCTGATCCATATCGCCTGGCCGGCCGCCGGCATCACCTGGATCGTCTTCCTCGGCGAGCAGTTCGTCGACGAGGTCCGAGTCGTGCTCGGAAGGGCCACACCATGAGCGGCGCGGCGGTGTTCACGTCGGGTGAGGCGGCGGCGATCCTGTTCGGCGCCTTCTTTACGCTGCTGGCCCTGCGCGTGCCGGTGGCGTTCGCCCTGGGGCTGGCCTGCCTGCCGCTGTTCTACTTCGAGCCGCGGCTCGGGACCATGATGCTCGCGCAGGAGACCTTCAACGCCTACAACTCCTTCATCCTGCTGGCGGTGCCGTTCTTCCTGCTGACCGCCAACCTGATGAGCGTCGGCGGCATCACCGACCGGCTGGTCGCGCTGTCGCGCTCGGTGGTCGGCAGCTGGCCTGGTTCGCTCGCCCAGATCAACGTCGTGCTCTCGGTATTCTTCGCCGGCATCTCCGGCTCCTCGACGGCGGACGCCGCCAGCCAGAGCAAGATCTTTATCGATGCCCAGACCAAGGAGGGCTACGACCTCTCCTTCTCGATCGCCATCACGGCCGTGTCGGCCGTGCTGGCGGTCGTCATCCCGCCCTCGATCCTGATGATCGTGTGGGGCGGTCTGATCTCGACCTCGATCGGCGCACTCTACCTCGCCGGCGTCATCCCGGGCCTGCTGATCGCCGGCGCGCAGATGGCGACGGTGCACGTCTATGCCGTGCGGCGCGGCTATCCGACCTATCCGCGCTCGAGCTTCCGCCAACTCTTGTGTGCGCTCTGGGTGTCGATCCCGGCGCTGATGACGCCGTTCATCATCGTCGGCGGCATTCTGCTCGGCTGGTTCACCGCCACCGAATCGGCCTGCGTGGCGGTGATCTACTCGGCCGTGCTGTCGATCGTGGTCTATCGCGAGATGGGGCCGCGCCAGCTCTACCGGGCGCTGCTCGACACCGGGCGCCTCGCCTCGGTGGCGCTGTTCTGCATCGGCACGGCCAGCGCCTTCGGCTGGCTGCTGGCCTACTACAAGATCCCGCAGGAACTGCTGGCCAACGTCTCGACCTGGGGCATGGGCGCGATCGGCGTCGGCTTCTTCATCGCCTTCGTGTTCCTGGTCGTCGGCTGCTTCCTCGACGCCATCCCGGCCATCATCATCGTCGGCACGGTGCTCGAACCGCTCGCCAAGTCGGTCGACATGCACCCCGTCCACTTCGCCATCGTGTCGATCGTGGCGCTGGCCTTCGGGCTGGTGACGCCGCCCTACGGCCTCTGCCTGATGATCTCCTGCGCCGTGGCCGGCGTCCGGCTGCGCTTTGCGCTGAAAGACACGATGATCATGCTGGTGCCGATGATGCTGGTGCTGGCGGCAATGATCGTGTGGCCGGAGATCCCGCTGTTCCTGCCGCGCCTGCTGGTCCCGGAGCTGCTGAAGTAGCTGCCCGGTTCTCGTGCGGCCGGGCAGAGCTAGAATCCGCCGGCCTGCGAGCGCTCGCCCTGCTGCCGGCGGATGGCGTGGAAGCCCTCGACCGTGCGGCCGATGATGTCGGCCACCGGCAGCACTTCGTGGATCAGGCCGACCGTCTGGCCGGCCAGCGCCAGCGAGGCCTCCATGTCGCCGCCGAAATAGACGTCCCGGACGTTGCCGAACAGCGCGCGGTCGAACGAGCCTTCGCGGTCGATCGCCTTGGCGCGCTCGGTTTTTAGCGCCCGAACGCACGGCGAGGATTTGCGGTTCAGCATCACCGTGCCGGTGTCGTCGGCATCGACGATCGCCTGCTTGTAGTTGCGGTGGACCGGACTTTCCGCCGAGCTGACGAAGCGCGTGCCCATCTGGATGCCCTCGGCGCCGAGCGCGAAGGCCGCCGCCATGCCGCGGCCGTCGCAGATGCCGCCGGCGGCGACGATCGGCACATCGGTCCGCTCGCGCACCGCCTGCAGCAGCACCAGGGTGGAAACGTCGTCGGGATTCTTGAAGCCGCCGCCCTCGCCACCCTCGACGATCAGGCCGTCGACACCCGCCTCCACCGCCTTCACGGCCGAGGCGAGATTGGGCACGACATGGTAGACGATCAGGCCGGCTGCCTTCAGTACCGGCAGCAGCTTGGCCGGCGAGCCGGCCGAAGTCGAAACGAATTTTACGCCGCTCCTGGCCACCAGGTCGACGACCCGCGGCTCCTTGATGAACAGCAGCGGCAGATTCACGCCGAACGGCTTGTCGGTCAGGTCCTTCATCTTGGCGATCTCGGCCAGGCAGGCGTCGACCTCGCCGCTGGAGGTTTCGATGATGCCGAGGCCGCCGGCGTTCGACACCGCCGAGGCGAGCTGGCTGCGGGCGATCCAGCCCATCGGCGCCTGGACGATCGGGTATTTTACGCCGGTGTGGGCGAGGAAGCGGTTCATCCGTCGGTCTCCTTGTTGCCTCACGGCAGGTTGCGCGCCCGCTCGTAGGCGGCAGTGAAATTGGGCGGCGTGTCGGCCCGGCAGGGCAGCGCCCGGCGCGGGTCCGGGTCTTCGACGAAGGCGTCGCGCAGACGGGCGGCGCAGGGATCCTGGACGACAACGCCGTGACCCTGCGCCCGGAACACGACATGGCGCGACGACGGCAGGGTCTTCGAAGCCTCGCGGCCCCATACCGGCGGCGTCAGCCAATCGTAGCTGCCGCTCAGCAGGAGAGTGGGCACGTCGGACCTGACCGGCTGCCGCTCGGCGGCCGGCGCGGCCGGCACCCGCCAGATCTGGCAGAAGACCGGCGACTTGCTGAGGCGCGCGTTGAGGCCGTAGACGCCGTTGCCGTCGATGGCGCGGCGGCGGGCCGCGCGGTCGACCAGCGACCAGGTCTCGCGGCACTCGATGCTGTTGTAGAGACCGTCGAATTGCTGCGTGTTCTGCTCGAGCAGGCCGCCGTCGTCGTTCTCCAGAGTCTCGGCGAACATCCGCAGCAGGCGGAGATCGCCGCGCTGGGCGCCGGCCACCGCCTCGGGGATGACCGCCGCCTCGCCCTCGCGCATCATGTGCAGCAGCACCATGAGAAGCTTGGCACCGTCGAGGCGGGCCGTCTGGGCGCTGTCGTCGATCTGCAGCGTCACCTCCAGGGGCGTCTGCTCGGCTTGGGCAATCATGCCCTCGACGGCGGCGCGCAAACCGGGGTGGCGCTCGCGGCAGACCGGATCGGCGGCGCAGTCGGCGTAAAGCTGTTCGAAGGCGCGGCGCACGATCTCGGGCTCGTTCTGCTCGCCGTTGACCTGCGGCGGATAGACACCATCCAGCACCGCGGCGCGCACCAGCCCGGGATGCCGCCGCATCACTTCCAGCGCCCAGCGCGTGCCGTAGGACACGCCGTAGAGATTGATCTTCGTCAGCGAGAAAGCCGTCGCGAGGTCGGCCACGTCGTCGGCCAGCGCCGGCGTGGTGTACATCGCAAGATCGACCTTGCGCCGCTCCAGCGACGCCCGGCAGCGCACCAGGATGTCGCGCTCCTGCTGTTCGGTGACCGCCCGCCGGCGAGCCTTGGCCGGTTCGGATGCGCGCGGATCGAGGCAATCGAGGTTGGGCGCCGACCCGCCGGCGCCGCGCTGGCTCAGGATGACGACGTCGCGGCGACGTCGGATGTTGGCGGTCTCGTTCCACCAGTCGCCTTCGGCCAGGGCGTCGGCGCCGGGGCTCGACGCGACCAGCGGCGAATCGCCGGGGCCGCCGGCGAGATAGACCAGGGGCTCGACGCCGGCCGCCCGCTTGGC
>JAIETA010000031.1 GCA_019745575.1 Reyranella sp.
TTGAGTGGCGCGCTCCCATGAACGACCGAACCTCAAGTCATCACGCGCTAGACGCTGCGGTGCAGGGTCGGATGCTGCGTGGCGATCAGCTTGTCGATGCGCGCGCCGTCGATGTCGACGATCTCGAAGCGCCACAGGCCGTGGCTGAACGACTCGCCGATGCGCGGCAGCCGCTTCATGCGGTCGAGAACGAAGCCGGCCGCCGTGTGGTAGCTGTGGTTGGGCGGCAGCGCGATGCCGAGCCGCTCGGCGATCTCGTCGATCGGGCAGCTGCCGTCGATCAGCAGCGATCCGTCGTCGCGCTCCGTGACATGCGGCTCGTCCTCCTCCTCGATGTCGGCGACGACCGCCTTCAGGATGTCGCCTTCGGTGACGATGCCCTCGACGCTGCCGTGTTCGTCGACGACGACCACGAGGTTGAGCGGCGACTGGCGCAGCTGTTCGACGACGTCGATGGCGGCCAGCCGGTCGCTCACGGCCGGCACCTTCTGGACCAGGGTCCAGATCGAGCCGACGCCGCCGTCCATCAGGGCGACGAGGGCCGCGCGGACCGGAATGGCGCCGACGATCTCGTCGATGTCGCCGTGCGCCACCAGCAGGCGTCCGTGCCTGGCGCTGCGGATGGCGTCGCGGACCTCGGCCTCGCCGTCGTCGGGATCGATCCAGTCGACGTCCGGCCGCGGCGTCATGATGGCGCGCACCGGGCGGTCGCCGAGGCGCATGACCCGCGAGATCATCGAGCGTTCCTCCGGCTCGACGAGGCCGGTCCGCTCGGCCTCCTCGATCATCGTCCTGATTTCCGCGTCGGTGACGCCGGTATCGCGCTGCCCCGACTGGCCGAGCAGGCTAAGGCCGAGCCGGGCCGACACGTCGAGCAGGCTCACCACCGGGCCGGCCGCGCTGGCGACGAGCTGCATCGGGCGGGCGACGAGCACCGCGACCCGCTCGGCGTTGCGCAGGCCGACCTGCTTGGGCACGAGTTCGCCCAGCACGACCGAGAGATAGGTGATGGTCACGATGACGACGGCGAAGGCCAGGGGTTCGGCAAAGCGCGTCGGCATGCCGTGGCTTTCGAGCCAGGCGTCGGCGCGCCCGGCGATGGTGGCGCCGCTGAAGGCGCCGGCGACGATGCCGACCAGGGTGATGCCGATCTGGACCGCCGACAGCATCCGGCCGGGCTCGCGCGTCAGCTCGAGGGCGACGCGGGCGCCGCGCGATCCGTCGCGCGACATCTGCTCCAGGAGAGGGCGCTTGGCGGAGACCAGCGCCAGTTCCGACATGGCCAGAAGGCCGTTGAGAAATATCAGTCCGACGACGATCGCCAGCTCGACGATCAACATGGGCTCCTCGCATGTGCCAGCAGAGCCATTACCTGTACTGGCTCCACGACCCCGGCGCGATCCCAAAATCCGCGCCGCCGCGCAACGGGCGAGGGCCTACCGGCGGTCCTCGCTTGTGCGCTCCACTGCGTAGGCCTGTTCGTCGTGCACCACGAGGTGGACGAAATGGAGCTTGCGCAGCACCTCGCGCGACGGCGTGAACGGGTAGAAGTCGGGCTGGCCCATGCTGCGCGCGAGTTCGTTCAGCATCGTGGTCAGCGACATCCAGGAATTCACCAGCGACAGCGCGCGTTCGGCGTCGGGATGGTGCGGCGCATAGAGGTCGGCCGCGGCGAACGAGTCGACCTCGACCGGGGCGTTCGCCCCGTTGAAGCCGAACCCCATCGCCGTGCCGAGGCTGTCGATCAGGTGCAGGTAGTGCGCCCAGGTCTCCGCCCAGTCCTCCCACGGATGGGTCGAGGCATAGGAGCTGATGTGCCGGGCCGCCCAGTCGGCGGGCGGGCCGCGGTCGTAGTTGGCCTTCAGCGCCGCGGCATAGTCGGCCCGTTCGTCGCCGAACAGCGCCCGAAAGGGCGCGTGCCACACGGTGCCGGCGATCAGCCGGTCCCAGTAGTAGTGGCCGATCTCGTGGCGGAAATGCCCGAGCAGCGTGCGGTAGGGCTCGTGCAGCGCCTGCCGGATCTTTTCGCGCCGGGCATCGTCGGCCTCCTCGACATTGAGCGTGATCAGCCCGGCGGCGTGGCCGGTCAACACGGGCGGCCCGTCCGGCGGCTGACGCAGCAGGTCGAAGGCGACGCCGTGCTCGGCGTCCTCGTCGACCTTCGAGCGGACCGGCAGGCCCAGCGCCAGAAGCTGCGAGACCATGCGGCGCTTGGCGAGTTCGATGGCCCGCCAGTAGCGGCGGTTGTCGGCGTCGCCGAGGTCGGGGATGGTGCGGTTCAGCCGGCAGGAGAGGCAGAGCGTCGCCGGCTCGTCCGCCGCCAGCAGCCAGTTGCAGCGCGCCGGCGAGTCGAAGTTGCTGCAGCGCCGGTAGCGCTGGGCGCCCGACTTCCTGTCGGGCCGGCGCCACGTGCCTTCGGCCGGCCCGGCGACCAGCGCGCCGAGTTCGCGGCGCTCCGGATCATAGCCGAGCGGCGCCTTGCAGGCCGGGCATTCGGTGTCGCGGAACAGCACCGTCCGCCCGCACCGGCAGGCATAGAGGCGACCGGGGCGGGGGCGCCTGCGCGGCCGCCACGACTCCAGGAGACGACCGAGGACGGCTTCGGCGGCAGACTTCAGGCTACGCTCCTTCGAGGCGGGCGCCGACCATAGCGACGGGACGCCGCCGTCTTCAAGGATCGCCGAGGCCGGTAGTGGGTCAGTTTGAAAATGTCAGTATTTGCTCGCATGGAAATGTGACGCCGAGGATGCCATATTCTTTGCATGTCTTCTGCGTTCAAATATCAGCTTGAAATCAAGCATCGCGCTACGCCTCCGCACCCGTACAAGTGGGAGATCTACGAGACGGACGCCCCCATGATGTGGGTCGAACAATCGAGCGAGTCATTTAGGTCAAGGAAGGCCGCGATTGAGGCCGGCGAGAAGGCTTTGGCTGGGTGGCTGGCTGGGACCAAGAAACGGCGGCGCAAGTGACCAAGCGTCTAAAGCGCCCCCGCGATCCGATCTCCCTCGCCAAGCTCATTGGCGACATTGCCACGGGGCAGGTTAGTGACGAAGCGCCCGGGCGCCCGGGGCAAGAGTTGGGCGGTCGGCGGGGAGGCAAAGCGAGGGCCAAGGCTCTCAGCCCGGAGCAGCGGTCTGAGATTGCCCGCGCCGCTGCGTCGGCTAGATGGAAGAAGGGCTAGGCGGCCTTCTTCTGGCCGTTCTGTTGCGCCCACTCGAATAGGTCGGCGGCCCGCTTCTCTGCCACGTCTTCCGTGAAGTCGGGAGGGAACGAAAGCGGCTGATCGGCCTTGAACACCCCATTCATGTGGTCCACGTCGCAGACGGCCCGGTAAACGTCGCTAGCAATGCCATCTCGCCGTTGACGAGTGGCCTTCTGGCGCAAAGTGGATGTGCCACCGCGGTCGGTGTCGAACCACAGACGATGCTCTGCGTCGCCATCCTTGATCAATACGCTTTGCTTGGCGCGGTAGGTAAAGCCGGCCGGGTCGCGCCGCAGTACCTGCCGAAGCACGGTGGTGACTTGCTTGCGCAGCATGCGTCGCACATCCTGAATGCGCGGCAGCAGCCTCTTGTTCTGCATGGCCCATACGACGAAGTCGTCCGGGTCGTTAGCGTCCGCGCCAGTAAGAGCTTCCCACTCCTCCCAGGCGTCCATCACCTGATCGTCAAATTTTGACACGAAGGCCTCCTAGAGACTGACAGGGAATTGATGGCCCCAACCATCGGTGTACTTCCAATCGAGCAAGTAATTACGAATGCCGGTCTGATACTTACGCAGCCAATTGTACTTCTTCGTCTTGTGCTGGATTTGGCCAATGACAATTGCCGGATGAATTTCCGCACGTGCAGCAAACGCCAGCACGTCCTTCTCGGAAATGAACTGCCCCTTGCGTGCGATAAAGGAATCGAGCTGCGAACGGGGGACGCAAAAATTAGCCGCCTCGCCATTGGCGCGCAGTTCTTCCGGCGGAATATCGGCTGCTTCGAAATCAACGCCGATCTCGTCAACAGGGGCGAACGTTTCGTCGCGGCCATCTCCATGGAGAACGTGGGAAATTTCGTGCCTCAACACAAACGCGAAATTGTCGAGGCGGTCTAGCCGAGTGGTCATGCCAATAGCCGGTTGCCCGTCAATCCAAACGCAAACGCCATCGATCTTGGATGCCGGCAGCGCCTCGACCAGAGCGAACCGCACGCCACACTTGCGCAGGATTTCAGGAACGCGAATCAGGTCATCCTTGTCCATGAAATGCGAGCGCAGCATGGACAAGTGACCGCGCAACGCGGACTCGGAGTAAACAGGCGCATCTTCAGTCGCAGCGACCTGCATCACGCGATGCAGCCAAACAAACTGCTCCGCAGTCGTGTTTTGGTACGCGCTGCTCTTTTTGGCGGCGTGTGCAACTACTTCGCCGCTCCCGATAAAAGGAACGTCCTCAACTCTGTTCTTGCCAAAAAAACGTATCATCTGCAGATCGAGTAGCGCCGGTTCAGTCTCCTCGATCCATCCGCGCCGAATCATCTCCCGCACAGGGAAGTGCGCAGTCCAAGACGCGCGAGCGCGCACGCCGGGATCAACCGGCTTCACGCGATGAAGATCGTACAGTTTCTGTAGGTTGGCGAAGAACTCGGCCGGAACGTCGAATGCCTCGCCTAGCTGGGCAGCCAATTCGGGCGTGATGTTCCCCTTTCCGTTCAGCAAGGGGTTTAGCTGCTGCGGAGACATGCCAAGGATGTAAGCAAGGTCTGCCTGAGTCCAGCCGCGTGCATCAAGCTCCTCCTGAATGAAGGTGCCAGGATGCTCGGGAGGGGAGATGGTGGGGCGGGGCATCAGTGATAGTCCTCGATTGCCGTGATGGTCACGGTTGGCGGATTCGCTTCTTCATTCAGAACGAAGACCATTCGGTATTGGTCGTTCAAACGTATAGATCGGGACCCGGCCATATCTCCTTTCAGTTTCTCGTAGTGCAGGCTTTTCCAGCTTCGCAGGGTCCGCTCATCGGGTGCGGCGCGTAACACGGTCAGCTTGCGGCGCGCCGACTTGATTACCGCCACCGGCAGCTTCGTCTTAGCCGCCTCGTCGGTTTCGATCCTCGCCAAGGAGGGATCGGCAAAAACCACAAGCATTCCCAGTGCTTACGCCCAGCTAATATAGTATGCAATATAAATTAATACAAGTACTTAAAATGACCCTTATGCTTGACTAAGGGTTATTTTTGGGTCATCTTTGCTACATGAACAAGCTCCCCGCCGCTAAGCGCTCCCAAATCCTCACGATGATGGTCGAGGGCGTTTCCATCCGGGCAATCTCCCGCATGACCGGGGCGAGCAAGAACACCATCGTCAAGCTGCTGGCCGATGCTGGCCAAGCATGCGCCGAATATCAGGATACGAACCTGCGCGGCCTGACCTGCAAGCGGGTCCAGGTCGATGAAATCTGGAGCTTTGTCTACGCCAAGGACAAGAGTGTCCCTGAGGCCAAGAAGGGCGCGGCGGGCAGCGTATGGACTTGGACGGCCATCGATGCCGATACCAAGCTGGTGCCGTGCTTCTTCGTTGGCGACCGCCATGCCGACTCGGCTTTCGAGTTCATTCAGGACCTAGCGAACCGCCTGACCACTCGCGTGCAACTGACCTCGGACGGCCATAAGCCCTATCTGCAGGCCGTTGAGGCTGCATTCGGTGGCGTCATCGACTACGCCATGCTGGTGAAGCATTACGGCAACGCGCCGGAAGGCAAAAGCACCCGCTACAGCCCGGCCGAGTGCACCGGCATCACGGTCGGCACGGTCAGCGGCCGCCCCGACAAGAAGCACATTTCGACTAGCTTCGTTGAGCGGAAGAACCTGTTGATGCGGATGGGAATGCGCCGGTTCACGCGCCTGACCAACGCATTCTCAAAGAAGGTGGAAAACCACTTCTACGCCATCGCCATCTACTTCATGCACTACAACTACGTCCGCATTCACGCGTCGCTGCGCGTCACTCCGGCGATGGCCGCTGGCGTCACGCAAGAGCTTTGGTCGATGGGCGACGTTGTGAACATGATCGAGGACTGGGAAGCAAAGAATTCACAGGCTGGAAATTCAAACTGACCCACTACCCCAGGCCGGCCGCCGGCCGGGCGCGGCGGCGGGGCGATCGACAATAGGAAATAAGCCTCCCTCTTGACGGAAAGCCTATCCTTCCCTATGGTTCCTGTCGGAAGGAACCAGAAACCAGGGACCGGAGGAGGTGGTCATGAGACAAGCCAATCCGCACGACGCGCCGG
>JAIETA010000293.1 GCA_019745575.1 Reyranella sp.
TCGGCCAGATCCAGGGCGGCGCGGCGCAGCGCCGGGTCGGCCGCGACGGCGGCGTCGATCCGCGCCGCCTCGGCCTCGGGCAGCCGGCCTTCCAGCCAGGCCGCGAACTCGAGGTCGGAAACGGCTTCCGGCAAGGCGGGACGGTCCGTGGCGAGGCTCTGCCACAGCTCCTTGTCCGTGCGCGGGGGTCGTTCGGTGCTCATCGCACTCTCCTCAGGCAGAATACGTCAGAAATCCGTGTTTCATCCCCATTCATGGGGGGTCCTCACCGAAATGTGCCCGCAGCCGCAACAACGCCTTGTGATGCGTGCTGCGGACCGTCTGGGCGTCGATTTTGAGCATCTGGGCGACCTCGGCCACGTCGCGCTCCTCGTCGTACAGGCACTTTAGGATCAGGACCTGTCGGTCGGTCAGCAGCCCCGGCGGGATGCGCAGCTTCTCGATATGGCGGTCCTCCACGCCCAGCGCCGCCTCCGGCACGTCGTCGAGCGGCTGGGTGGCCTGGCGGCGGCGGCGGAAATGATCCACCGCGGCCGAGCGGGCGACCACGGCCAGCCAGGTGCCGAGGCCGGCGCGGGCCGGGTCGTAAGTCTTCAGCAGCCTGAAATCCTGAGCGCAGAGACGCACGAAGACGTCCTGCGCCGCGTCGAGCACGTCGTCTTCGCCCAGCCGGTAGGTGGCGTAGGTGCGGCGGACCACGGCATTGATCAGCGGCGAGGCCGTCGCCACGAAGGCGTCCCACGTCCGCTTGTGGCCCGCCTGAAGCGCCCGCAGGTCGATCTGGTCCAGTTCCGTCACGCCTGCGATCTTTCCCACGCCCGTCCGCTGTGCAGTCTAGCAGGGTTTGTGGCGAAATCAGGCCCCGCCTACAGTCGCGCCCGGAAGTGGGGGAGCATCGATGAGCGAGTCGCTGACGCGGCAACTGAAGATCACCAAGCAGGCGGTGCGCGGCAAGGGCGTCGTCGTGGCGCAGAACTGCCGGGCGGCCGAAGTCGGCGCCGCCGTCCTGCGCAAAGGCGGCAATGCCATCGACGCCGCCGTCGCCACCGGCCTGGCGATCGGCGCGCTGGAGCCTTGGATGAGCGGCATCGGCGGCGTCGGGTTCATGACCGTGTGGAGCGCCAAGGAAGGCCGCGCTTATACGGTCGACTACGGGCCGGTCTCCGCCAAGAAGCTCGACCCCGCACTCTACAAGATCGTGGGCCCCGGCCCCGCCAATCCCTTCGCCTGGCCCGACATCCTCGAGCAGCGGAACGAGGTCGGCTACCATTCGATCGCCGTGCCCGGCATGGTCGCGGGCCTCGCCAAGGCGCTGGAACGCTTCGGCACGATGGCTTGGAAGGACGTGCTGGCACCCGGCGTCGAGCTGGCGCGGCGCGGCATGGAACTCGACTGGTACATGCAGGTGATGATCGCCAACGGCGCGCAGCACCTCGCCAAGTTCCCGGCCTCGAAAGCGGCCTACCTCTGCGACGACGGCCGCGTGCCGGCGCACGACTGGGCGCACACAAAACGCTACCTGAAGCTCGGCAACCTCGGCGAGACGATGCAGCGCCTGGCCGAGGGCGGACCGCGCGATTTCTACGAAGGCGGCCTGGCGCGCGACATCGTGGCCGACCTGGCGGCGTGCGGCTCGGCGATATCGCTCGATGATCTGGCGTCCTACGAGGCGCGCGTGGTCGAGCCGCTGTCGTTCGAGCACAACGGCGCGACCATCAACGTGGCGGGCGGCCTCACCGCCGGCCCGACGCTGCGCCGCGCCATCGAACTGGCGGGCGCCGGCACGCGCGGCAACGGCGCGCCCGACGCCGCCTTCTTCGCGTCCTTTGCACAGGCCATGCACACCGCCTACGACGAGCGGCTGAAGACGCTGGGCGACAAGCCGACAAATACCTGCACCACGCATTTCTGCGCCGCCGACTCCGAGGGCAACATGGTGGCGCTGACGCAGACCCTGATGAGCCTGTTCGGCTCGGCCGTCATGCTGCCGCGCACCGGCATCACCATGAACAACGGCATGCTGTGGTTCGATCCCGAACCCGACCGGCCCAACTCGATCGCCCCAGGCAAGAAGCCGTTGTGCAACATCTGCCCCGTCGTCGTCTCCAAGAACGGCAAGGCATGGTTCTGCATCGGCGCCTCGGGCGGCCGGCGCATCGTGCCCGCCGTGGCACAGCTCGCGCTGATGCAGATCGACCGCGGCATGGACGTCGAGACCGCCTTCCACCAGCCGCGCATCGATGTCTCGGGCGTGGGCCCGATCCGCGTCAACCGCGACCTGCCGCACGCCGTGAAGCAGGCGATCGCGGCCCACCTGCCGACCGTCGAAGTCGACAACCCGATCTCGCCGTTGGGTTTCGCCAACCCGTCCTGTATCGTGCGCAACCCCGCCACCGGAGAGCTGACCGGGATGAACGAAGTGATGTCGCCATGGGCCGGCGGCGCCGCGCAGTAGCCGCGGCGCTGGCCGCGTTCGCCACGTTCGCCGCCACCTTGGCCGCCCGGCCGGCAACGGCGCAGGACGTGCGCCTGCCCGTGCTCGTGCCGCTCACCGGCTTCGTGGCGCTCGAAGGCACCAGCCAGAGGAACGGCGCGCTCTTGGCCGCCGCCCAGCTGCGCGACGTCGCCCTGAAGCCCGAGGTGCTCGACACCGCCGCGACCCCGGAGGCCGCCGTCACCGCCTGGGAGCGCGCCCTCTCCGGCAGCACCCTGCCGCTCGCCGCCGTCGGTCCGATCCTCGGCACCCAGATGTTGGCGCTGCTGCCGCTGGCCCAGGAGCGCGGCGTGCCGCTGCTCACCATCTCGGGCACGGCGCGACTGGGCGAGCTCGGCAATCCATGGTTCTTCCGCTTCTTCCCGAGCGACGCCACGGTCAAGGTGGCGCACGCCCGCTATGTCGCCGAGAAGCTTGGCGCCAAGCGGCCGGCCGTCATCTACCAGAGCACCGCCTACGGCCAGTCCGGCCGCGAGGCGCTGGCCAAGACCTTTGCCGACCTGAAAACGCCGCCGGTGCTGGAAGAGAGCATCGCCCCCACCGTCAACGATCTTTCGCCGGCCATCCTGCGGGCGAAGAACGCCAATGCCGACGTGATCGTGCTGCACCTGCACGCCGCCTCCACCGTGCTGGCCGTCCGCCAGGCCCGCCAGCTCCTGCCCGACGTACCGATCGTGGCGGGCTCGGCCATGCACCAGCCCGCGACCGCCGCCCTGCTGGAACCCGCCGAGCTAAGAGGCGTCTGCGCCGAGACGGCGGCCTCGCCGATCTCGGCCACGTCGGGCCCGATGAAGGACTTTACCGACGCCTACCGCGCCGCCTACCGCGGCGAGCCCGACGCCTTCGCCGCCGCCCAGTTCGATGCCGTGGGCATGCTGGGCCAGGCGATCGCCGACCTGCGCAAGGCGGGCGGGCCCGTCACCCCGCAGGCCGTGCGCGACCGCCTCGCGACGGCGACCTACACCGGCCTGGTCACGACCTATAAATCGGACGGCAAGGGCAACATGGCGCACGAGGCCCTGATCGTCTGCTACGACGGCACCAGCCGCGTGCCCCGGACCGCCGAGCGCTACGCAATACCCCCGCGCTGAGGGCGTTTCTGCGAACACGAAGTGTCCCGAATCGCACTGTCGGGAAATGCGCAAAGCGCCAGCTGGCTTACACCGGACGATTTTCTTCTGACACGACCCGAATCGCGGAGCTGTCAACGCGTCCGCCCCTTCAGGCACGCTCGAACGCGCCCTAGAATTGGGTCGAGTTGCGTCGGAAAGGTTGGAGCTGGAGAAGCGCCAGGCGGGCGGGTCGGGCGCGGGATCGGACTCCGCCACGGTAGTCTTTTTCCCAGCATTTTCCTGCGGATCCTGTCAAATTTTCTCGAAAGATTCTTCGAGGCCGGCTCCGCCACACCGTCCCGGCGGACGACAAGCTTTGGCAACCGCGACCGAAATCGACGCGCGTCCTCTTCGAAGGACTCGCTTTACGCCGATGGCGGTTTCGCGGCGTCGCGCTTGATCTTCTTGGCGAGCGACCATTTGTGGACTTCGGTCGGTCCGTCGTAGATGCGAAACGCCCGAACCTCGCGGAAGACCTGCTCAACGATCGTGTCGCCGCTGACGCCGGTGCCGCCCATCACCTGGACGCAGCGGTCGGCGATGCGGAACAGCGCTTCCGACACGGCCACCTTGGCCATCGAGCTTTCGACCGTGCCGAGCACGCCGGTGTCCAGGACATCGGCGCACCAGTCGATCATCAGCTCGGCCTGCTTCAGGTCGATCAGATTGTCGGCCAGCATGAAGCCCACGCCTTCATGGTCGATCAGCGGCTTGCCGAAGGCATGACGCTTCACCGCATAGGCCGTAGCGATCTCGTTCGCCCGCTTGGCGGCGCCATGCCAGCGCATGCAGTGCGACAGGCGGGCCGGGCTGAGGCGCACCTGCGCATAGTTGAAGCCCTTGCCGTCCTCGCCCAGCATCTGGTCGGCCGGCACGCGCAGATTGTCGATCGTCACGACGGCATGGCCGCCGGGCATGGAACTGTCGATGGTCTCCAGCACCCGGTCGATGCGGATCGCGGGGTCGGGCAGATCGACCAGGAACAGGCAGGCGCCGGCGGCCGACTTCGCCATGACGATGCCGACCTTGGCGCCCAGCGCGCCGGTGATGAAGGCCTTGCGGCCGTTGATCACCCAGTGATTTCCATCCAGCACGGCGGTGGTCTGCATCATGGAAGGATCTGAGCCGGCGCCGCCCTCGTCCGCCGGCTCGGTCATGAAGAAGGCCGACCGCGCGCGGCCCTCGATCATCGGCTTCAGGAAGCGCTCCTTCATCTCGGGACTGCCGACCTTGCCCAGCAGGTACATGTTGCCCTCGTCGGGCGCCATCGTGTTCACCGCCACGGGCCCCAGCGGCGACAGGCCCGACGCCTTCAGCACGACTGCCGTCTCGCGCTGCGTGAGATGGCTGCCGTCCGCCAGGATGTGCGGCGTCAGGACGCCCGCCGCGCGCGCCTGTTCCCGCAGTTCTGCGACCAGTTCGTCGGTCGGACCATGCGCGCCGCAGCGCGAGTCCTTCTCGTAGGGCACGACCACGTCGCGCACGAATGCCTCCACGCGCGCGGCGATCTCCGCGGTCTTCGCGGCGCCTGCGCCACTCACCTGCTCCCCCTGCAGCTCATTTCCACAATCCCTTCGCTATCAGATGACTTTCTTCGACATGACTATGGCACTGGCGTGGGCGGATTAGTACGACACTGTATGCCGCCAACGACCAGGAGCCCCTGATGGACTATCGCCCCCTCGGAAGCACCGGCCTCACCGTCAGCGTCGCGGGGCTGGGCTGCGGCGGCAACAGCCGGCTGGGCCTCGGCCGTGGCGCCAGTTTCGACGAATGCGTGGCGGTCGTGCGCACGGCGGTCGATCTCGGCGTCAACTTCCTCGACACCGCCGAGGCCTATGGCACCGAGGAGATCGTGGGCGCCGCCGTCCGGTCCTACGACCGCGACCGGCTGGTGATCTCGACCAAGGCGATTTTTCGGGCCGGCGACGACACGGCCGAGGCGGTGACACGTCGCGTCGAGGCATCGCTGAAACGGCTCAGCCTCGACCATGTCGATATCTTCCATTTCCATGCCGTCGGTCCCGCGGCCTACGAGCATCACCGCGATGTGCTGGCGCCCGTGCTGCTCAGGCTCAAGGAGCAGGGCAAGGTGCACCACGTCGGCATCACCGAGACGGGGCCGCGCGACCCGGAACAGAAGATGCTCGCCCGCGCGGTCCAGGAAGTGCCGGGGGACGCCCTCTGGGAAGTCGTCATGCTGGCCTTCAGCCTCGCCAACCAGGGCGCGCGCCACAAGGTCTTCCCGGCGACGCGGCAGCGCGGCATCGGCACGCTACTGATGTTCGTCGTGCGCAACATTTTCAGCAACGAGGCCTACCGCCGCGACGTCTTCGCCCGGCTGGTCGAGCAGGGTGCGCTCGATCCTTCGGTCCTGGCTGCTGGCAATTCCGGGGACGATCCGCTCGGGTTCCTCGTGGCCGACGGCGCCGCCGAGAGCATCACCGATGCCGCCTATCGCTTCGCGCGCCATGAGCCGGGCGCCGATGTCGTCCTGTTCGGCACCGGCAACAAGGATCACGTCGCGGCCAACGTCGCCTCGATCCTCCGCCCGCCGCTGCCGCCCGCGATCGTCGAGCGGCTGCACGCGACGTTCGGGCACCTGAGCGGCGTCGGGCTCGACCTGCCTGGGCCGGTCAAGGCGTAAAGGCCCGGAGCCACGTCATTCAAGGGTGCGCGCCACTCCAGAGGCTGTGAATCTATTGCGGCGTCCGTCTGATAGACAAGACGGAGCGCGCCTCGACGAGGCGTTGTTGGA
>JAIETA010000346.1 GCA_019745575.1 Reyranella sp.
GTCGTAGTTCGCACGGGCCAGTTCCTGGGCCGGCCGCTCGCCGCGTTCGTCGCGGCGCGACCGCACGCGCTCGATCTCGCAGTCCGCGGCGTGCATTTCCTCGTCGGCCTCGATCAGCACGACGAACCCGTAGCGCTTCTCGATGTCCGACAGCGTATGGCGCTTCTGGTTGAGCAGATAGAGCGCCACGTTCGACGGCACGCTCACGGCGATCTCGCTGGCGCGCCGGCGCACGCCTTCCTCCTCGATGGCGCGCAGCGCGTGCAGGGCCGCAGACTCGATGGACCGGATGCGCCCGGTTCCGGCGCAATGCGGGCAGACCTCGGTCGAATGCTCGAGCAGGCTCGGGCGCAGCCGCTGGCGCGACATCTCGAGCAGGCCGAAGGCCGAGATGCGGCCGATCTGGATGCGGGCGCGGTCGTTGCGCATCGCATCCTTGACCTTGTGCTCGACCTGGCGCTGGTGGCGCGTCTCCTCCATGTCGATGAAGTCGATCACGATCAGCCCGGCGAGATCGCGCAGGCGCACCTGGCGGGCGATCTCTTCGGCCGCCTCGATGTTGGTGCGGAGCGCCGTCTCCTCGATGTTCCGCTCCTTGGTCGACCGGCCGGAGTTGACGTCGATGGCGACCAGCGCCTCGGTGGGGTTGATGACGATGTAGCCGCCGCTGCGGAGTTGCACCGTCGGCGAGTGCATGGCGTCGAACTGGCTCTCCACCTGGTAGCGGTGGAAGAGGGGGATCGGCTCGTTGTAGAGCTCGACCTTGCTGGCCTGGTGCGGCACGAGCTGGCGCATGAAGCCGCTGGCCGCCTCGAAGCCGGCCTCGCCCTCGACCAGGACCTGGGCGATGTCGGTGTCATAGACATCGCGCAGCGAGCGCTTGATGAGGTCGCCTTCCTCGTAGATCAGCGCCGGCGCCGTCGAGCGCATGGTGAGTTCGCGGATCGAGTCCCAAAGCCGCGAGAGGTATTCGTAGTCGCGCTTGATGTCGATGTTGCTGCGCTCCAGCCCGGCGGTGCGCAGGATCACGCCCATGCCCTGCGGCACGTCGAGTTCGCCCAGGATCTCCTTCATCCGCTTGCGGTCGGCCGGATTGGAGATCTTGCGCGAGATTCCGCCGCCCCGGCCGGCGTTGGGCATCAGCACGCAGTAGCGGCCGGCCAGCGACAGGTAGGTGGTGAGGGCGGCGCCCTTGTTGCCGCGCTCCTCCTTGACGACCTGGACCAGCAGGATCTGCCGGCGCTTGATGACTTCCTGGATCTTGTAGTGACGGATCGGGTTGCGGCGACGGCGCTCGCGCGTCTCGCGCTCCTCGACCGCGTCGTCGCCGCCCAGCGTCTCGACCGTGACGTCGGGCTGCGGCGCCTCGGTCGGATCGACGGAAGCGTCCGCCGACCCGGAAGAGGCTTCGGCCGGCGGTTCGGACAGGGCGTCGACTGTGGCTTCGGGAATGGCGTCGGACAGGTCGGGTGGCGCCGGCGCTTCGACCGGTTCCGCGAGGGCCGGCCCATCGAGGCGTTCGCTTGCGATTACGGCGGCCTGCGCTTGCGGCTCGGCGGCGGGAACGGGATCTGTCGCGGCGTCGACGGGAGGCGGCTCGGCCACGGCGCCATCGGCGGGCGGCGCACTCTCGTCCGATGCAGCGACTTCCTCGGCGCCGTTCTCGGCGACCGGCTCCTCGTGACGGGCCGCGCGGGCATCCTCGATGTCGGAGCGGTCGACCCGGCGGCGGCGGCGGGGCTCGGGGTCGTCCTCGGCCTCGGCATGCAGCCGCTGCTGCTCGGCGATCAGCCGTTCGCGGTCGGCGACCGGGATCTGATAGTAGTCGGGGTGGATTTCCGAGAAGGCCAGGAAGCCATGGCGGTTGCCGCCATATTCCACGAACGCCGCCTGCAGCGACGGTTCGATGCGAATGACCTTCGCGAGGTAGATGTTGCCCTTGAGGGGCTTGCGTGACGCGGTTTCGAAATCGAACTCTTCAAGTCGTGTTCCATCGACCACGACCACCCGCGTTTCTTCGGGGTGGCTCGCATCGATGAGCATGCGCCTAGCCATGGGCTCGCTCCCGAGGCGTTCGATCCCAGCCGGCGCGAGCGACCGGCGGCCAAGCCGCCTCTCTGGCGCGAGGGGGGCGGTGCGCCATCGACCCGTCGAACGGCCGAACGTCGGCCAAGACGGGGAAGCATCGCGCCGCCGGACCGCAACTGGGTCCTGCCAACCTCGGTGTTCCTGATAGCCACCGCCTGTCTAACAATCCTTTGGCGAACCCGCCGCGCCCGATCTTGCGTTGCAAAAAGGGGCGCCAGCGCTGGCCCGGCTGGGGACTGCCGTCGGAGCGCCGCCCAGCCTCGCGGCAAAAGGGGCGCTTCGAACGACGGCGACTGCTCGCGGGACGCAACATACGGGGTTCGTCCGGGGGCGACAATCAAAAGATTGGGGTATGTGAGTAAAGACTATTAACTAATTGAAATACCTTGAAATTACGTACGAAGTTGTGTATCTACTTTAACATATCGCGACAATAATAAACTCCCTCTGACATTAACCTGGCGCTGGCCATGTCCGCCCTTTCTCGTCGTGATCTGCTTGCCGCTTTGTCCGGTCTGACGGTCTTTGGCGTCGGCGCGGCCGATGCCTGGGCCAATGCGCCGGCCCCGAAATCGGTCAGGAAGCCCGCGCCGTTGCCGCGGCCCAAGCTGGTGTTCCTCGACCCCGGACATGGCGGCAAGGACCCCGGCGCCCAGGGCGTGCGCGGCACCCAGGAGAAGGCCGTCGTCATGGCCATCGCGCGCGAGTTGCAGAAGGAGCTGCTGGCGGGCGGCCGCTACCGGGTGCTGCTCAGCCGCAATACCGACAACTTCGTGGCCCTGCGCGAGCGGGTGGCGCGCGCCCAGACGGTCAAGGCCGACCTGTTCCTCTCGCTGCATGCCGACGCCCATCCCGATCCCGACGTGCGCGGCGCCTCGGTCTACACCCTGTCCGAGCAGGCCACCGACCGCGAGGCGGCGGCGCTGGCGGCGCGCGAGAACCGCGCCGACGCCGTGGTGGCGGGCATGCGGCTCGCCGACAAGCCGGACAACGTCGCCGCCGCGCTGGTGGCGATGGCGCAGCGCGGCACGGTGAACGACTCGCGCCGGCTGGCCGACACCATCGTCCAGACTCTTAGCCGCAACGGTGTCCGCCTGCTGCCGCGCACCCACCGCCAGGCCGGCTTTGCGGTGCTGACCTCGCCGGACATCCCGGCGGCGCTGGTCGAACTCGGCTATCTGTCCAACCCGCAGGACGAGAAGCTGCTGACGGTCCGCCAGCACCAGATCGCGCTGGCGCGGGCGCTGCGCGGCTCGGTTGATGCCCATTTTGCGGCGGCCGCCGCCACAAGAAAGGCATAAGTCGCGGCCATCCTCGCCGTTGCTGCCTCGAAAGGCGCCGCGTAGAAGATGACCGTGCTCAATCTGTTCAAAATCCTGCTGGCCTTCGCCACGGCTGTCCTGATCGTGGGCACCGGCACGCTGGCCGGCCTGTTCTGGCATTTCAGCCACGGACTGCCCGACCACAGCCAGCTCGCCGACTACCAGCCGGCGACGACTTCGCGCCTCTACGCCGCCGACGGCAAGCTGCTGGCCGAGTACGCGCGCGAGAAGCGCCTGTTCGTGCCGGTCGCGGCCATGCCCAAGCGGGTGTCCGAGGCCTTCGTGGCGGCCGAGGACCAGCGCTTCTTCACCCATCCCGGCATCGACTTCATCGGCGTCGTGCGCGCCGCCATCTCCAACCTGTCGAATCCCGGCAAGCGGCCGGAAGGCGCCTCGGGCATCACCCAGCAGGTCGCGAAAAACTTCCTGCTGACCAACCAGGCGACTCTGGCGCGCAAGATCCGCGAAGCCATCCTCGCGTTCCGCATAGAAGAGACCTACACCAAGGAGCGCATCCTAGAACTCTACCTGAACGAGATCTATCTCGGGTCGGGCAACTACGGCGTGGCCCAGGCGGCGCTCAACTATTTCGACAGGTCGCTCGACGAACTCACCCTGTCGGAGGTGGCCTACTTGGCCGCGCTGCCCAAGGCGCCCAACCGCTACAACCTGGTGCGTAACGAGAAGGATGCCTACGCGCGGCGCGACTACGTTCTGAACCGCATGTACGAGGACGGCTACATCACCGCCGCCGAGGCCCAGGCGGCGCGCGCCGAGCGACTTCAGCTGCGTCGTCGCAGCGCCACCGAGACGGCGCAGGCCGACTTCTTCGCCGAGGAGGTGCGCCGCAACCTGATGGCGGCCTACGGCGAGAAGGGCCTCTACGAGGGCGGCCTCACCGTCAGCACCACCCTCGACCCCGCCATCCAGGCGGCGGCCGACGCGGCGTTGCGCGACGGGCTGATCGCCTACGACCGCCGCCACGGCTGGCGCGGGCCCTACGCCAAGATCCCCGACATGAGCCTGTGGGAGGAGGAGTTCGCCCGCATCGTCCTGCGCCGGCCGCTGGCCGGGCCGCCGTCGTGGCAGCTCGCGGTCGTGTCGCGGGTCGAGGCGCAGTCGGTCCAGATCACAGGCCTGCCGCAGGCCGAGGGCGGCGAGGGCACCATCCCGTTCGCCGAGATGACGTGGGCGCGGCCGACCCTGCCGGACCAGCGCATCGGCAATCCGCCGCGCGCGCCGCGCGACGTCGTGGCGGTGGGCGACGTCGTCGTCGTCGAGAAGGTCGCCCAACCGGACAAGGGCGCCGCCAACAACAAGCCATACCCGCCCAAGACCTACGCGCTGCGCCAGGTGCCCAACGTCGAAGGCGGCGTGGTGGTGATGGACACCCAGACCGGCCGCGTGCTCGCCATGACCGGCGGCTGGTCCTACGGCCGCAGCCAGTTCAACCGCGCCGTCCAGGCCGCCCGCCAGCCGGGCTCGGCTTTCAAGCCGTTCGTCTACCTGGCGGCGATGGATGCGGGTTTCACGCCGGCCAGCGTCGTGCTCGACGCGCCCTTCGCCTACGACCCTGGCTACGGCCAGCCGCTGTGGACGCCGAAGAACTACGGCGGCGACTATCTCGGCCCGACCACGGTGCGGCGCGGCCTCGAACTGTCGCGCAACCTCATGACCGTGCGCATGGCCCAGCAGGTCGGCATGAAGAACGTCGTGCGCGTCGCCAAGGAGTTCGGCGTGTCCGACAACATGGGCGCCTACCTGCCGATGGCGCTGGGCGCCGGCGAGACCACGCTGCTGCGCATGACCATGGCCTACGCCATGCTGGCCAACGGCGCGCTGGAGATCACGCCCTCGCTGGTCGACCGCGTGCAGGACAGGAACGGCCGCACCATCTATCGCCACGAGCCGCGCGCCTGCAACGGCTGCGGCGAGGCGGCCGGCGCCAAGCCGGCGCCGCCCGAACTGATCGATTCGCGCCGGCCGTTCCACGATCCCGCGGCGGTCTACCAGGTCGTCCACATGATGCAGGGCGTCACGGTGCGCGGCACCGCCGGACGGCTGGCGGTGCTCGGCCGGCCGATCGCCGGCAAGACCGGCACGACCAACGACGCCCACGACAACTGGTTCCTGGGCTCGACGCCCGACATCACCATCGGCATCTATATCGGCTTCGACGATCCGCGCACGCTGGGCCCCCAGGAGACCGGCGGCGGCAACGCGGCGCCCATCTTCGAGCAGATCGCCAAGGAGATCTTCAAGGGCAAGGCGCCGACGCCGTTCCGCATTCCGCCCGGCCTGCGCATGGTGCGGTCGACCTACGAGGGCGGCACGATCGACGAAGTCTTCAAGCCGGGCACCGAGCCGGGTTCGGAAGGCGCGATAGCGCCGCTTGACGGCTCGGCCCCCTATTCCGCTATAGACGCGCCCGGCGGCCCCTATCAGGCCGGCGGCCCCCGGCGCCCGGGTCTCACGGGGACGGGCGAGACCTACTAGGAAAGCGGAACGAGCGATGCGCGCCGAAGCCCAGTCGATGGTGAACGAGATCGAGGAGTCGCTGGTGCTCCTGAGGAGGCGTCTTTGACTACGACCGTGCGGTCGTCCGTCTCGACGAGCTGAACGCGCGCGCCGAGGATCCGGCGCTGTGGAACGATCCCAAGCAGGCCCAGTCGGTGATGCGGGAGCGCACCCGGCTGGAGGGCGCCATCGCCACCATCCGGCGCCTGCGCGCCGCAATTGACGACAATGTCGGGCTGATCGAGATGGCCGAGTCCGAGAAGGACGAGGCGATGATCGCCGACGCCGAGCGCGCATTGGGCGAGGCGCGGGCCGAGGCGGCCAAGGCGCGGCTGGAAACGCTGCTGTCGGGCGAGGCCGATCCCAACAACGCCTATGTCGAGATCAACGCCGGCGCCGGCGGCACCGAGGCCCAGGACTGGGCCGAGATGCTGGCGCGCATGTACACGCGCTGGGCCGAGCGCCGCGGCTTCAAGGTGAGCTGGCT
>JAIETA010000019.1 GCA_019745575.1 Reyranella sp.
CGAACTTGTCGGCGAGCTCGATCTCCTTGGCGACGGTGACGCCGTCCTTGGTGATGCGCGGGGCGCCGAAGCTCTTGTCGAGGACGACGTTACGGCCCTTCGGACCCAGCGTCACCTTGACGGCGTTGGCGAGAATGTCGACGCCGCGCAGCATGCGCTCGCGTGCGTCGCCGCTAAAGCGGACTTCCTTGGCTGCCATGTGATTTTCCCTCTTGGATGTCTAGTGATTGGATGGAGCGATCAGGCCGCTTTGCGGACCGAAGCGGGGCTCTCGATGATGCCCATGATGTCGGACTCCTTCATGATCAGGAGATCCTCGCCATCGAGCTTGATCTCAGTGCCGGACCACTTGCCGAACAGGATGCGGTCGCCCTTCTTGACGTCGAGCGGGACCAGCTTGCCGCTTTCATCGCGGGCGCCCGGACCGACGGCGATGATCTCGCCTTCCATCGGCTTTTCCTTGGCCGTGTCCGGAATGATGATGCCGCCCTTTGTCTTGCCTTCTTCCTCGACGCGCTTGACCACGACACGGTCGTGAAGCGGACGGAACTTCATGGTTCTTCCTCCAATGATCTCTGGTTGAGCCGGCGCAGCCGATCCGGCCGCGCCCAAACAGGCGCTATCAGCACTCCCCCCGGGAGAGTGCCAATGGCCGGCTGCATGTAGGATTGTGGGCCGGGGGAGTCAAGGCGAGCGCCCAAATTGGCTTCGCGCTGGCAGCATTCACACTGGGCTGCTGCTAACCATTTGATTCACAAGAGAAAATATTGATTTCCCGTCGGCGGCACGTGACTATTCCTCAAGGAGTGCCGTGTCAAGGAGTGCTCGATGGACCGTAGTTTTGTTGCGCAGCTTAACGACTTTCGCATCACAACCGCCGAAATCCTCTACTGGATGCCCGATCACCGCCACGTCCTGCAGAGCTTCGTCTGGCAGAATCTCGATCTCGCGCCGCGGTTTCCGGCTCTGACCAAGTTCCTCGACTTCTGGGATCGCAATCTCGAGGGACGGCTGCATCGCGTGCGGGTGGCCAATGCCGCCCTGATCAAGCCGGCGGAGTTCCGTTTCTCGAGCGGGCTCTACGAACTCCACTGAACGACGACGCAGAAGCGCCGGGCCTCGGCTCGGTTGCTTCGTGGCACGCACCTGACCTACGGTCGCCGACCACCAACTGAAAGGCCGGCGCCCCTCATGTCCCAGATTTCCGCTTGCCCCGTCGCACCGGGGCTCGACGCGCTGAAGTGGCGCTGCATCGGCCCGACGCGCGGCGGCCGGGTCGTCGCGGTCACGGGCGATCCGCGCGACCGCATGACGTTCTATTTCGGGGCGTGCGCCGGCGGCATCTGGAAGACGGTGGACGGCGGCGTCTACTGGCGCTGCATTTCGGACGGCTATCTGTCGTCCGCCGCGATCGGCGCGATCGCGGTGGCGCCGTCCGACGCCAACGTGATCTATGCCGGCACCGGCGAGACCACGATCCGAATCGACGTCTCCTACGGCGACGGGCTCTACAAGTCGACCGACGCCGGCCGCACCTGGAGCCACATCGGCCTCAAGCAGACCAAGTTCATCGGCCGCATTTGCATCCACCCGCAGGATCCCGACCTCGTCTATGTCGCGGCACTTGGCGACGTGTTCGGACCCAACGCCGAGCGCGGCGTCTTCCGCTCCCGCGACGGCGGCAAGAGCTGGGAGAAGGTGCTCGGCCGCGGCGACATGGCCGGCGCCGTCGATCTCGCGATGGACCGCAACAACCCGCGCATCCTGTTCGCCGCCTTCTGGGAGACGCGGCGCAACTTCTGGAACCTGTCGAGCGGCGGCCCCGGCAGCGGCCTGTTCCGGTCGATGGACGGCGGCGACACCTGGGAAGAAGTCTCGGCCAAACCGGGCTTCCCCGACCGGCCGCTGGGCAAGATCGGCGTGGCGGTCTCGCCGGTCCGCGCCGGCCGCGTCTGGGCGCTGGTCGAGGCCGAGGGCGAAAAGACCGGCCTCTACCGGTCCGACGACTACGGCGCGCGCTGGGTGCCGGTCTCGACGCATCGCGACCTGATGCACCGGCCCTGGTACTACACCCACGTCTTCGCCGATACCGGCCACGCCGACACCGTCTTCGTCACCAACCTCCAGATGTGGAAGTCGACCGACGGCGGCACCAACTTCGCCGAGATCACCACGCCGCACGGCGACAATCACGACCTGTGGATCGACCCCACCGATGCCAACCGCATGATCGAGGGCAACGACGGCGGCGCCAACGTGTCGTTCAACGGCGGCGCCAGCTGGTCGTCGATCTACAACCAGAAGACGGCGCAGTTCTATCGCATCGACGTCGACAACCAGTACCCCTACCGCGTCTACGGCACGCAACAGGACAACACCTCCATCGCCGTGCCCAGCGCCTCCGAGCTGGGCGTAATCACGCCGGGCGAGTACACCTACCCCGGCACTGGCGAGAGCGGCTTCATCGCCGTCCATCCCAACGACCACAACATCGTCTATATCGGCGCGATCGGTTCGAGTCCCGGCGGCAGCGGCGCCCTGCAGCGCTACGACCACCGCACGCGGCAGATGCAGCTGGTCAACGTGTGGCCCGAGGAATCGACCGGTGTGGCGCCCAAGGACCTCAAGTACCGCTTCGCCTGGACCTATCCGATCGTCTTCTCGCCGCACGACGCCAACACGCTCTATGTCGGCGGCAACTGCGTCTTCCGCACGCGCGACGAGGGCATGAGCTGGCAGAAGATCTCGCCCGACCTCAGCCTCAACGATCGCACGCGACAGGGCCATTCCGGCGGCGACATCACGCGCGAGAGCGCCGGCGCCGAGGTCCATGCGACCTGCGCCTGCGTCGTCGAATCGCCGCACCGGCCGGGCGAGATCTGGGCCTCGACCGACGACGGCCTGGTGCATGTCACCCGCGACGACGGCAAGAGCTGGCGCAACGTGACGCCGCGCGGCATGCCCGAACTCGCCTATGTCGGCTGCGTCGAGATTTCGGCGCACGACGCCGACACGATCTATCTCGCCGCGACCCGCTACAAGCTCGCCGACTACAAGCCCCACCTCTTCAGGAGCACCGACGGCGGACGGACCTGGAAGTCGATCAAGGGCGACCTGCCGGCCGGCGAGATCACGCGCGTCGTGCGCGCCGATCCGGTGCGCAAGGGCCTCCTCTATGTCGGCACCGAGACCGGCATCTTCTTCAGCCTTGACGACGGTGCGAGCTGGGCACGCATGGGCGGCGGCCTGCCGGTCGTGCCGGTGTACGATCTGAAGCTCAAGGACTCCGACCTGGTCGCCGCCACGCACGGCCGGTCGTTCTGGATCCTCGACGACGTGACGCCGCTGCGTGGCCTCGCCGACCGCCGCCGGACGACGCGGCTGTTCACGCCGCGCACGACGATCCGCACCAAGCTCCACTGGAGCGCCGGCGCCAATGTGCGCAGCGGCATCAGCTACGGCCCGGCTTTCGGCATCGACGGCAGCACGCTGGTGGTCGAAATGCCGGACGGATCGAAGAAGCGCGAGCATCTCGATGTCGGCGAGAATCCGCCGCACGGTGCGATCGTCTACTACTGGCTGGCCGAGGATACGACCAAACCGGTCGTGCTCACCTTCCGCGACGCTGCCGGCCGCAAGATCGCCGCCTACGGCAGCGACGACAAGGATGCGCCGCCGCACCGCCGGCCGGGCACCAAGCGCGGCCTCAACCGCTTCGTGTGGGACCTCAAATATACCGGCCCGGCGAAGCTCGATCCGGCGCTCGCCCCGCCGCGGCCCAAGCCGCTGGCGCCCGATCCCGAGAATCCGTCAGGTCCGACGGTGGTGCCCGGCACCCACGGCGTCGATCTGGCGATCGGCGACAAGACGCTGTCGGCGCGCTTCGACGTCGCCAAGGACCCGCGTCTTGGCACCACGGCCGCCGACTATGCCGCGCAGTTCGCCCTGCACAAGGAGCTCGTGGCCTCGCTGTCCAAGCTGAACCAGGCGGTCAACCGGCTGCGCACCATGAAGCGGCAGCTGGCCGAAATCGGCGGCCGCGCCGGCAAGGCCCAGCGCGGCCTGCGCACGCGCGCCAATGCCCTGGTCGAGCGTCTGTCGGCCATCGAGAGCGTGCTGGTCGACCCCAAGCGGATGTCGGTGCGCGACGTGCTGCGCAATCCCGCCGGCCTCAACGACACCCTGCTGGACCTCGTCGCCATGACGACCATCGCCGATGCCGCCCCCACGACGCAGACCCGGGCGGTGTCGCAGGAGATCATGGCCAAGGTCGACGCCCAGATCGCCAAGCTCGACGCGCTGGCGGCGGACGACATCGGCCCGCTGAACACCGCGCTCGCCAAGGCCCGCATCGGCCACGTCGGCGCCGCTTAGGTGGCGGCCCGGCGCGCGGCGCGGTACTCGGCTTCGGTGCGTCGGACGAGGTCGGCGACCGACGGCACGTCGGTCACGCCGGACACCGAGTGGCCGGCGCTCCAGATGTCCTTCCAGCGCTTGGGGTCGGGCTTGTCGCGCTCGGCGGCATTGATGTCCTTGGCGATGTCGATGGCGCCGCGCAGCGGCAGGTTGTCGGGGTCGAGACCGGCCGCGGCGATCGACGGGCGCAGCATGTTGGTCTCCAGCCCGGTGAAGGCCCGTGTCAGCAGTACGTCGTCGAGCCGGCTCTGCACCAGCATCTGCTTATAAGCGTCCTTGGCCAGGCTCTCGCGGGTGGCGATGAACCGCGTGCCCATGTAGGCGAGGTCGCAGCCCAGCAGCTCGGCCGCGGCGATGGCGTGGCCGTCCGCCATGCCGCCCGCCATCACCACGATGCCGTCCCAGAAGGCGCGCACCGCGCGCACGAAGGCGAAGGGATTGACCCAGCCGGTCTGGCCGCCGGCGCCGGCCGTCAGCAGCACCAGCCCGTCGACGCCGGCCTCCACCGCCTTTTCGGCGTGCCGGACGGACGCGACATCGGCCAGCACCAGGCAGCCCGCGTCCTTGAGCGGCTTTAGCACCGGCTCGGGCGATCCGACCGAGGTGATGACCAGCTCGGCCTTGGCCCGCAGCACCGCCGCCAGATCGTCCGGCACCCGCGGGTTGGACCGATGCACGATCAGGTTGGGACAGAACGGCGCCGGCGCACGGCCGGTGTCGTCGGCCGCGCGCTTCTGGTCGTCGGCCATGCCGGCCAGCCAGCGGTCGAGTTCCTCGACGGTGCGGCAGTTGGCGGTCGGGAATGACCCGACCACCCCGGCGCGGCACGCCGCCGTCACCAGCGCCGGCCCCGACACCAGAAACATCGGGGCCGCGATCAGCGGCAGGCTGAGGCGCGCGCCAAGCGCCGCGGGCAGCGTCACGTTCAGGCCGCGGCGGCGATGCCTTCCTGCTCCATGGCGCGCTTGACCGCCGGACGGGCCTTCATGCGCTCGTAGTGGGCGGCGACGTTCTTGGGCAGCGGCATCTTCATGCGGCCGGCCGCCCAGAACTCGACGTAGAAGAGCGCGGCGTCGGCCACCGAGAACTTGCCGGCGACGTAGTCCTTGCCTTCCAGCGCCTTGTCCATGAGGGCCAGGCCCTTCTCGAAGATCTCCTTGCCGCGCGCCTTGACCTGGTCGTGGTCGGCTTCGCTGGGCGCGTAGTTCATCGGCCGGAACATGCGCGAGAAGCCCTGCATGTGCATGGTCGAGACCGCATAGTCCATGGCCTCGAGCGCGCGCGCCTCGGCATCGGCGTCGGACGGCATCAGGCCCTTCTCGGGGTTCTTGCGGGCCAGCCACACGGCGATGGCGGGGAACTCGGTCAGCGTCGAGCCGTCGTCGCGCGTGAGCGTCGGCACCTTGGACTTGGGATTGATCCTGACGAAGTCGGGGCCGTACTGCTCCTGCTTGGCGCCGTCGACCTTGTGCAGGTCGTAGGGCTTGCCGATTTCCTCGAGGATGACGTGGATGCCGAGCGAGCACGCGCCGGACATGTAATAAAGCTTCATGGCGTTTTCTCCGACGACGGTTGGATCGAGACGGCGCGTACCTTATCTCATCTTGGCCAGGCAAGAAGTGCAATCCCGGCCGCGACCAGCACCGCTGCGGCGATCCGACGGCGGCCAAAGCCTTCCTTCAGCACGACGGCACCGAGCACCGCACCGAAGATCACGCTGGTTTCGCGCAGCGCCACCACCGGGCCAAGCGGCAGGCTTTGGGCGGCGAGCAGGAAAGCAAGGAACCCCAGTACCGAAATGGCACCCGCCAACAGGCCGACCGCTCCGTGTCGACGGACATAGGCCGGCAGATCGGCGCGGCGCGTTACCACGGCGTAACCGAGCATGCCGAGCCCGGTGACGATTTCCAGGCACGCCTGAAAGCCTAGTGGTTCGAATCTAACACTTGGTACCCTCTTCTGACAGCGGCGATGATCTTCTTGGGATCGGCAGTCCAGACGA
>JAIETA010000247.1 GCA_019745575.1 Reyranella sp.
TCGCCGTCGTCCTGGTTACAGTGGATGACGACCTCGTCGCCGACCTTCCAGCGCTTCACCTTGGCGCCGACCGCCCAGACGATGCCCGAGGCGTCGGAGCCCGCGATGTGGAACGGCTGCTTGTGCACGTCGAACGGCGAGATCGGCAGACCGAGGCCCGCCCAGACGCCGTTGTAGTTGACGCCGGCCGCCATCACGAGGACCAGCACCTCGTCCTCGCCGATCGCGTGGGTCGGCAGGACTTCGAGCTGCATGGACTGCTCCGGCGGGCCGTGGCGGTCGCGCCGGATGGCCCAGGCGTACATGTTCTTGGGCACGTGACCCAGCGGCGGAATCTCGCCGATCTCGTAGAGATCCTTCTTCGGCTGATTGGCCGTCGGATGCTGACGGGCGGGAAACGCGACAACGGACATGGGCATAGCCTCCTGCGTTGCAGCGAACGTATTGCTGCGTTCGCGAGATTGCAATGCACAAAAGTCGTTTCGGAAAGATTGACGCAGGGGAAAAACAATAAAATTACCCGAACCCTGCGAGAAATACCCCCCAGCCCTAGGGTTTTTGGTCCCCGACATACGCCAGCCTGCGGCCCCGCCGTCCTCGTGGTGCGGTGCCGGACCGCCGGCAACAACCGAAAAGCCGGCGTCGATGAACGCGCCCGACGATGTCCTCGACGATAGCCAAGGCCGGCCGTTTTTCGCCCTGGATCGGCGCGGCTTCGTGGTTGCGCGTGCGGTTCGGATCGCTATTGTCCGGCGCGTCAGAGTTTTGTGAGGTACACGCCGATGAGTATCCGTTCGATCAAATTGGCCGCCGGTTTGTCCACGTTCGCTGCCGTGCTGGCGTTGGCGGTCGGCCTGCCGGAGCGGCAGGCGACAGCCCAGGTCCAGGCCGTGCCGCGCGAGGGCGTCTCCTTCAACGACACGATCACGGCCCGCGTCACGGTCGAGACGGTGGACACCGAAACCCGAACCGTCGCGTTCTCGATGCCGAACGGGCGCACGGTCGTCCTGCCGGTCGCGGACGGCGTTCGCAACCTCGAGGCCATCGACGACGGCTCGCTGGCCAACGTCACCTTCACCGAAGTGGTGACCATGCTGAACCTGCGCCAGAAGGGCCCGGGCTCGCAGGACGCCCGCCGCGACCAGATGAGCAAGCCCGATCCCCTCGACGTGGCGACCGGCCGGTTCACCCTCACGGTGGTCGGCGTCGACCTCGCCAAGAACACCGTCTCGGTGATCGGCGGCACCGGCGGCGCGGTGCGCACCTATTCCGCCACCTCGATCGCCAAGCAGGACATGCTGAAGAAGATCAAGGTCGGCGACGTTGTGATCGGCATGACCACGCCGCTCATGATCACGGCGATCTCGCCGGCCCGCTAGAGTCTTTCCGACTGGAATCGAATCACCCAAGTCGGCGGGCAAGATGACCTCATGCTGAGGAGGCCGCAGAGCGGCCGTCTCGAAGCATGGCAACAACATGATTGGCTCCACCCTTCGAGACGCGGCCTGCGGCCGCTCCTCAGGGTGAGGTGAGTTTGCGTCATCCGGAAATACTCTACGGAGTTCACCACGAGCGGGATCGGGCTCCAAGCTTCTCTTCCCCTGCCCGTCGTACGGGCAAGGGAACTGTCTGCGTCGTACGGGCGACGGGCCCCAAGCTCAGCGCTTTTTCTTTTTCGCCGCCGCCTTCTTCCGCGCCGCCTTCTTCTTGACCGGCGCGGCCAGGGACCAGACGTGGCCGAACGGATCGCGCAGCTTGCCGAAGCGGTCGCCCCAGAACATGTCGGCCAGCGGCATGATGACGGCAGCCCCCGCCTTCACCGCCTTCTTCCACGCCCGGTCGACATCCGGCACCTCCAGATGCACCGTGACCGAGGCGCCGCCGGCCTCCGGCGGCGGCTTGGTGCCGCCATGGTCGCCGAACTCGTCGAACGCGTCCGACAGCATCAGCGTGCCGCCGTTCAGCAGCAGCGTGACGTGCATCACCCGCCGCTTGTCGTCATCCATCATCAGCATTGCGACCTTGGCGCCGAACGCTTTCTTGTAGAAGTCGATCGCCGCCTTGCCGCCACGCACCGTGAGGTACGGGCTGATCGGTGGCCTCTTTTCCGCTGCCATGAAGCCCTCCCCTTGTCGTCGCGAGGTCAGGCGACCTCGACGTCCTCCCAGAAGCCGATCCAGTGATCGACGGGCTTCATCCTGGCCTGCGGCGCCTCGTACGACCACGCCGCCCGCGGGCTGCGCGCGGCGCCGTCGACGACATCGTAGAACTGCACGCCGTGCGGACATTTTAGATCGCTGGCGCTCTTCGGCGCGAGCCGCAGAAGGTTCATGCGCACGCTGTCACGCGGGAAATACCGGTAGCCGTCGACCTCGAGCGTGCGGTCGCTGTGGGCGATGACCTGCCCCTGCCAGACTGCCTTCATGCCAACCGTCCCCAGGCCGGGCGACGCGTCGCCCGGCACCTGCAGTTTCGACACTTGCGAAAAGTAGAAAGAATCCGGTCCAAGGTACAGATCGGCCGCGGTCACGTTTTCGCCAGCGGGGCCCGGGCGGCCTACGGCGGACCCCGATCGCCGCGATCTCTTTGTCCCTCGGTTCAGTACTGGTCGTGGCGTCGTATCCAGGCCTGCGGCCAAGGCAAGCCGCTCTCGTCGCGGCCCTTGGAAGTCAGGTCGAGCATCTGGTAGGCGCCGTTGATGGCGTCGAGACCGCGTCCGTAGGTCGAGTAGGTGTGGTAGATCGCGCCGTCGTCGCCACGGCGAAAGGCGCTGAATCCCGGAGCCTCTTCGCCGCCGAATCTCACGGTGCCGAAATTGTAGTTGGGGGCCTCGCTCTTTTCCGCCGGGAACGACACGCCGTAGTCGAAGTTGAAATCGCTGCCGGCCGACGACACCCAGCGGAAGCTCCAGCCCATGCGCTTCCTGTAGGCTTCGATCCGCTCGAGCGGCGCGCGCGAGACGGCAACCAGCGCGGTATCGCGGTGCGCGAGATGGATGTCGACGCCATTGTAGTTGTCGGCCCAGAAGGAGCAGCTCGGGCAGCCCTCCTTCCAGTCCGGCCCCATCATGAAATGATAGACCACGAGCTGGCCGAGGCCGCCGAACAGGTCCGCCAGCGCGACCCGGCCTTCGGGTCCCTCGAAGGCATAGGACTTGTCGACGCGCTCCCAGGGCAGCGCGCGCCGCTCACGGGCGAGATCTTCCCGGGCCTTCGTGAAGGCCTTCTCCTTCTCGAGGAATGCCTTGCGCTCCTTGAGCCATTCCTCGTGCGAAACGATGCGTTGGATCATGCCGCCCTCCTGAGAAAAGAGTCGAGTTTGTCGAACGAGCCGGTCCAGCCCTGCTCGTGACCTCTGAAGCTCGGGTCGTCGGCGAACGGGCCATGGATCAGGGTCAGCTCGGTACGGTTGCCGAGTGCGCGCAGCTCGAGGCGCACGATCGTCTCGTGGCCGCGTGGGCCGGCGCAATCGCCGTCGGTATGGTGCGCCCAGGTGAAGACGAGGCGTTCGGGCCGCACGATCTCGAGATAGACGCCCGACATCGAGAAGGCGCCGTCCGAATTGCGACCGTCGATGCGCCAGGCGCCGCCTGGCCGCACGTCGATCTCGCAGACCGTCATATCCACGCCGGGCGGGCACATCCACCGCATGAACTGATCCTGTCTCGCCCAGGCATCGAATACGCGCTCGCGCGTGGCGTCGAAGATGCGCGTGATGCCGAGCGTGTTGGCATCAAGGCTTGCGTCGGGCACGGCGCTCTCCTTTCGTCGATTTGGGGCCTTTCGTCGTTTTGGCGGCGGTGCGCTTGAGGAACGCGTCGAGACTGTCGAGCTGCTTCTCCCAGAACCGGCGGTAGAACCCGATCCAGTCGGCCGCCGCGCGCATGCCCTCGCCGCGCAATTCGCAGCGCCGCCACTGTGCTTCGGTGTGGCGCTCGATCAGGCCGGCTTCCGTCAGCACCTTGAGGTGCCGCGACACCGCGGGCAGCGACATGTCGAACGGCTCGGCCAGCTCGCCCACCGTGGCGGCGCCTGTCGCGAGGCGCGCCAGGATGGCGCGGCGGGTCGGGTCGGCCAGAGCCGAGAAGGTTTGCGACAGCGGATCCATATTTAATGAATATGTTAAATACGAAACGGCACTTCGTCAATACCTCTCAGAGGGGGCCATTGAAGACCCGGACGACCGGATGGTCTGCAGGTTCAGAGGGGCTGGGAGCGATCCGCGAGCCGGTGTGCCTTGCGGCCGCCGCGCTCCACTGTCGTCACCGGATCGGTCGCCAGCAGCCGCCTCGCAAGCTCGACGGCGCGGATGGCGAGTTGGCCGGCACCGTCATGCAACTCCTTCGAGTCGCGCACGGAGGCCATGTTGTTTTCCATGTCCTCGGCCGTCCATCCACGCGAATGGGCGATGTAGGGAAACTGCGGGAAGTGGAAGCCCAGCTCCGCGAAGAAGCCGAGCATCTGGCCGGCCACGCCCTGCACGTTGTCCTGGCCACCGACGATGATGAAGCCCGCGACCTTGTTCCGGATCAGCACCCGGTCGTGCGTCGTCACCTGGTTCTGCACGCAGTTGAGACGCTCGGCCATCTTGAAGTAGAGCGACGACGCCTGCCCCCAGCGAATCGGCGTTGCAACGAGCACGACGTCCGCCCAATGGACGAGCGCCTCGTACACCGCCGTCAACTCGTCCTTGTCGTCCATCTGCGTGATGGAGCAGGGCCAGGTGCAGGCGCGCGCGGCCTTGGAGTAGAAACCCTCGCAGGCGCGGAACTTCAACTGATCGAGCTTGATCAACTGCGTCTCGCAGCCTTGCGCCTTCGCGGTCGCGAGCGCCGACTCCAGAAGGTGATCGGACCCGGAATAGCGCGGCGCCCCCTTCTGCATCGCCGTGGTCGAAAGCCCCACAACCCTGACCGGGCCTTCGACGCGCCGCACCGCGCGCTCCAGCGGATGCGGCTCGTGCGGGGCTCTGCTGCGCCTGGTTGCCGCCGCGAGGTTCACGAGCACCCGTCCGTTCTCGACCTTCACCGGGTATGCCGGGATCCTGTCCGCTTCGAAGCCCGGCTCGCCGACGCCCGTCTGTCTGTGAAACTTCCATTGATGCCACGGACAGACGATGTACTCCCCGTCGAGCGTGCCCTCTCCCAGGGGACCGCCCGCATGATTGCAAGCGCTGTGGATGGCGGCAAATGCCCCATCGATACAAGACAGCGCAATCGGCACAGCGCCCGCCTTCACGCGCTGCAGCGTGCGCCGTGCCAGGGTTTCGGCACTGCCAAGATCAACCCAGTCTTCACTCATGAATCGACTTTCGCGGAGGGGGAACGATCGTGGCCCAATATGCCCGAGGCAGGCTCGGCCGTCAGCCCCGCTTCCAGGTCGTACCCTTGGGTCCGTCCTCGAGGATCACACCCTTGGCCTTCAAGTCGTCGCGAATGCGATCGGACTCCTTGAAGTCCCTGGCCTTGCGGGCGGCCTGACGGGCGGCGATCGCGGCGTCGATCTCGGCGTCGGTCGGCCCCAACGATCCGGCCGGCGTCCAGCGGAACCACGCTTCTGCATCCTGCTGCAGCAGGCCCAGTGCGTTGGCGCCGGCGCGCAGCTCGGCGGGATCGACGAGCTGATGGATGGCGCCGATCGCCATGGGGGTGTTGAGGTCGTCGTTCAGGGCATCCTCGACCGGCTTCGGAACCGATGCGGCGGCCGTTGCGTCCTTGCCGCGCAGGGCGCCGTACCAACGGTCGAGCGTCGCCTTGGCCTGCGTGAGGCCCTCGTGCGTGAAATCGAGCGGCTGGCGGTAGTGCGCCGAGAGCAGCAGGAGGCGGATCGCTTCGCCGGGATACTGGTCGAGCAGTTCGTGCACGGTGAAGAAGTTGCCCAGCGACTTGCTCATCTTCTCGCCGGAGATGTTCAGGAATCCGTTGTGCATCCAGTAGGTCGCCATGAAGGGATGACCGAAGGCGCTGCGGCTTTGCGCGATCTCGTTCTCGTGGTGCGGGAAGATGAGGTCGAGGCCGCCGGCATGGATATCGAAGGTCTCACCCAGATGCCTGGCGCTCATCGCCGAGCACTCGATGTGCCAGCCCGGCCGGCCGCGCCCCCACGGGCTGGCCCAGCCCGGCTGGGCATCGGTCGAGGGCTTCCACAACACGAAGTCGGCCGGGTCCTTCTTGTAGGGCGCCACGTCGACCCGGGCGCCGGCGATCAGCTCGTCGCGCGAACGCCGCGACAGCCGGCCGTAATCGTCCATGCTGGGCACGCTGAACAGCACATGGCCCTCGGCGGCGTAGGCATGGCCGTTGGCGATCAGCCGCGAGATCATGTCGACCATCTCGGCGACGTACCGCGTGGCGCGCGGCTCGACGTCGGGTGCGAGCGCGCCCAGCCGGCGCATGTCGCCCTGGTAGGCGTCCGTGGTGCGGTCGGTCAGCGCTTCTAT
>JAIETA010000105.1 GCA_019745575.1 Reyranella sp.
GGCCCTGGACGATGCCGGCGATGCACATCTGGTTCATCATCTTGGTGATCTGGCCCGAGCCCGGCGGGCCGATCAGCGTCACCGCCTTGGCGAAGGCGTCGGCCACCGGCTTGGCCTTGTCGAACGGACCCTGCTCGCCGCCGCACATCACCGTGAGCTGGCCGTTCTCGGCCCCGGCCTGGCCGCCCGACACAGGGGCGTCGATGAAGTCGATGCCGAGCTTCTTGCCGGCGGCGTGGAGTTCGCGCGCGATGTCGGCCGAGGCCGTGGTGTTGTCGAAGAAGATCGACCCACGCCCCATGCCGGCGAACGCCCCGTCGGGACCGAGCACGACCGAGCGCAGGTCGTCGTCGTTGCCGACGCAGCAGAACACGAACTCCTGGCCGGCGGCGGCCTCCTTGGGCGTCCGGGCGGGCTTGCCCCTCCCTTGGCCCCCGTGCTTCTGGGTCCACGCCTCGGCCTTGGCGAAGGTACGGTTGTAGACGGTGACGTCGTGGCCCTTGGCGGCCAGATGCCCCGCCATCGGAAAGCCCATCACGCCCAGACCCAGAAATGCCACCTTGGCCATCGTTCTCTCCCGCGATTTTTGGCAATGCGGGCGCGATCCTACAGCCAAATCAGGCCGATGCCAGCAGCACCCCGATGGCGGCGAAACCGGTCAGCAGCGGCGGCAGGGCGAGCGGCCAGGCGCGGCGGTAGAGGGCGGCGTCCGAGGTGGCGAGCGACAGCATGGCAGCCCCCATCGAGACGCGGATCGGCGACAGCATGGTGAGGTTGGTGCAGACGCTGTTCTGCACGGCGGCGATCCAGGCCGGGTCGACGTCGATGGCGAGCGCAAGCGCCGTCACCATGGGCATCAGCATGGCGTTGCCGGCCGAGCCGCCGCCGGTCAGGAAGCCGCCGGCGGCGGCGAACAGCGGCACGCCGGCCGCCGCACCGCGGCCGGCCACGGCGCGCAGCGCCTCGGCGATCGAGGTCGCCATGCCCGAGCCGACATAGAATTCCGCCATCACCACGAACAGCAGGGTGACGGCGCAGGCGCGCCAGGCGCCGCGGCCGGTCTCGGCCAGCACGCGGCCCAACCTTTCGAGCGGACGCGAGGCGCGTGCCGCGAACACCACGACGAGGCCGATCGCGACCAGCCAGAAGCCGGGCGCATAGAGCGGCGCGAAGGCGGGCTGGTTGTCGAACGGCTGCATCGCCCACAAGGGCTTCAAGAGGTCGCGCAGCGGCGGCACCAGCCGCGTGGCGCAGAGCGCCACGGTGAGCGCCACATAGGGCGCGTTGGTCCGGAGTGCGGCGGCGAGCCGCGCCGCGTCCGGCCGCTCGTCGCGCCAGAAGCGCACCGCCAGCAGCAGCGCGGTGGGCGCCGCACCGGCGATCTCGACGTCGCTGTAGAAGTTGAACAGCCAGATCAGCGCCAGCAGCAGCGCCGTCCACAGCGCATCGTCGAGCTTCTGGACGAACGAGGTGGCGATGCCGGCCTGGCGGGCGAAGCGCCAGTAGAGCACGAGATAGAGGCAGTGGATCGGCACTTGCAGCACGGCCGAGCCGAGGCCGAGCTCGTTCGGCGTGAGCCCGGCCAGGGTGGCGCCGACCGTCGTGCCGGTGGCGAGCGCGCCCCATGGCACCAGCGACTGGCTGTAGAGGCCGAGCAGCAGGGCGGACATGCCGCCCAGCCCCAGCCGGCTGAGCGCGCCCAGCGCGATGATGTAGCCGACGCCGAAGCCCGTCACCGCTTCGGCGAAGGGCGCCAGCAGGAAGCACACCGACCACAGCCGCCGCGGATTGGCCTCGAGGGCGCCGCCGTTGGCGACCGCGCCGCGCGCCTGCTGGCAGCGGTGGAAGAACATGCCGGCGGCGATGATGGCGATGACGTGCCAGCTCAGCCACGAGCCGGCGGCGATCTCGCGCAGGAAGAGGCCGCCCAGCACGTCGCCGCCCTGCTGCCGGGTCACCACGACAGCCGAGGCGGCGAGCGTCGCCGACAGGCCGGCCAGGCCCGCCACCAGCGCGCTGGCGCGGCCGGACGCCAGCAGGCCCAGCACGAGCAGGAGGGGGAGCAGCGCGAGGGTGGTCGTCATGGCCGGCCTCTATAGCCGGTCCGCCGGGCGAATGCTTCGGACGCGGCCGAAACGCCGTCTTGCGCCGCCGCCGCCTTTCCCCTAAACCCGCCGCCGTGCCCCGATAGCTCAGCTGGTAGAGCACGTCATTCGTAATGATGGGGTCGGCGGTTCGATTCCGTCTCGGGGCACCATTCTCTTTTCCGACTCTGCATGGATCAACGGTTTACTCGCACCCTTGGTCTCGATGAAGTGCAGCGAGCCCGTCTGCTCCATATGACGTCCAAGCTTGACCACATCGGACCGGCGCACACCGGTACAACTATCGATACCATTCATTGATTTGGGTCTCGATGAAGGAGTGGAAGGACTTCTCGTCTTTCGGCAGTCGCATCGCCGCGATCACGTCGTCGCGCAACGTCATGAGCTGGATGTCTGATCGGAGGTTCTCCGCCGCCCGCATCAATTCAAAGCATGTGTCGGAAATCGTATTCCGCAAGACCTCGGGTTGTGTGGCCCCAAGTACCCACCACGCGAACGAACTGTTGATCCGCTCGATCGGCTTCTCACGCGGCTCATTTCCATTGCGAAACCTTAGCTGGACCGTGAAAGGATCTGTAAGCCGGAACACGTGGAACTTACGGTCGTCGCGAAAGTTCGGGTAGAATCCATTCTCCATGCGGCGATAAAGCGTGCCCCTCGCGACTGCTTCCTGAATGTCCTCACGCCACTGTACGACCCTGGAGAGCGCCGGCTGTGCGCCAACGTGCGCCGATTTGGCGATATCCACTCCATTCAGGTGGCTCAAGACAACTTCTATGCGGCGGTTCCAGAAGCTGGGCTGTGGCGTCACCTCTTCGATGTGCAAGTCTTCGACCTCCACTTCAATGCCGTAGAGTTCCCTATCCTTAACTGCTCGTTTCTGCGTCTTGTCAATATTGACGTCCGTGTCGGAATTCGCACTCTTTGGAATGAAGTATTTGTAACCGTTCTCGGTAATTGTGTCCCCGGGTAGTGGCGTGGGCAGTGCCTTTCGATCGAGAATTTCACCAGTGCGTAGGTACGCGGTCTCGATCTTGATCAGGTTGCCGGTGGATGTAAGACGGCGCTCGCCGAAGGCAATGTGAAAGAGCGGTGGCGCAACCTGCTCATCTCGTCCAACCGCCGAACGCAGCACGAAGTCCATATACGGTACGAGCGACTCGACGCTTTCCGATTTTCGGATTGGCGTGCTTATCACCGTTGGCGCGGGACCGTTGCTATCAGTGAACTTCACGTCGATCATGGACTGTGCAAGAGAACTACGTTCGTTCAGCAGCCGCTCCACGACACGCACCGCAACGAACAAATCGGCAATCTGGCGAAGACGCTCACGCAGGGAGGTTGTCTTGCCGTCCGCTTGTCCCGCTCGAAGAAATTGCTCAAGGCCCGCGTCCAGCAATTTTGGGACTCTGTTGAGCCGCTCGACAAGCCTGCTGAAGATCGCCCGATAGAGCGTTCGAGTTTCAACAGGGCTGCCTGTGAGCCCCGCGGCACTCAATCGCTGGAACTCTGCAATTTCCTTAAAAAAGATTCCGAGGCCGTCGTACTCGAGCGCATCGAGATCGACATACTTGGATACTTCCGTTCTAAGCGCCAAACTGGCAGCGACGTGACGACCACCGAGATGCAGTGTCTTCCTATACGGGTCCCAACCGAAGGAGTATGGAAGAGCGCGGACTCCAACATTCACGATATCGCCGAGAAAGTCTCCAAAGGCCCAGGCTACTTTGCCATATGAGCTTCCGAAGATGGCCCCGATTTCCGCAAATAGGCTTGCAACGAGAGCCGGATAAGCGGCGACGAGCACTGCCGAGCCAGGCGTGGTCGACCATAGTCCGACCATTTGAGCGGCCGGTCGTAGGCGCGCTTCCATCGCCGTACCGATCTCTTTGCGCAACGCGATGTCCGGAATGGCCGACAAGAGAAGCGTCACATTGCGATATGCCGAAAGCACGTCAGAGGGGTCGAATAGAGGGACATTGCGCAGCGGCACGAAGGCTGTTTCATTGAGGCTGCCCGGGCCTTGTTGAAAGAAGCCTCGATGTTCATCGGACACTTCAATGTCCGGTACGGACGACATGATCAGTGTCAGGATTCGATGAACGGAATGGCCCATGGGCCGTCCATTAAGAGTGTAATTGCCACGTCGCAGGCAAATGAAAACCCGCTCTGCCATGGCTTCCGCATCGGCGCTGCTTGCAAAGCGCGCGTCCAGGTCATCCAGCCACTTCTCGTGATCGGATTCCTGCCCGACAAATGCGGCGTTGCCGAAGCCCAAGGTGTCTAGGCGCAAATTGGTCATGAATGAAGCAGCTTTTTCGCGTAGCGCCTGCTCGGCCTGGATGAGCCGTCCTTGCATCAGTTGCAGTTGGTTCTCCGGAGCCGTAGCCCGCTTGTAATAGCTGTCCTCGTAGTAGGTGACAGCGCTAACGAGCGACTCCCACGACGTCTTCATTTCCCTCAAGGTCTGCGTATTGATCAATTCCTTGATATCCGCGACGCCGCGGATGACGAACGCGCGGGTAACGCGCTCCTCACTTGCGACCTGTTCGATCTGCGCTTGCAGCTGGGTGAACTGCGTCCGGGTCTCTTCGCGGAAGAGAAGTAGTCGATCGTCCAGCTTTCCCAGCATCTGCTCGAGGCGATCGAAGCGCTTGTCGATATGCTCGGCGAGCTTCTGCAGCACTTGTAGCATAACTTCGGTCGGCGTAGGCCGGGAGGAGCCCTTTCCAAACAGCGTCGCGGCTACTGTGCTGAGGCCGGCCACAAACAAGAGTGGATTGCTCGTCATGTAGCCGGCGGCTATCGCAGCGACCCCTTCGAGAACGCCGGTAACTTTGTTCACATCGTCTGGACTCCACTTGAGCAGCAGCCCGATGTTTTGAACAGTCGTATTGAAGTTGCGAATGTCGGTCTGAAGCTCCATGGCCCGTTGCTGTATTGCGGTCTTCTCGCGCCCCTTCCGCGCGTCCTCGGCCAGCGCTGTGACGCTCTTCTGCAGAGCCTCCGTCTTCTTGGACAATTCCAGCAAGTGCTCGTTGATGACGCCTACGCTCTTCTTGATCTGATCGATATCGGCGCCCTGTCGCCCTATCGTGCCGTGCAGAGTATTCATCCGCTCCATCAGCCCGGCGAAGAGTCGCGGAACGGCGCCTCCTTGCGCGCTAGCGGCGTCTGCTAGATCTTGCTTGGTGGCGGGAAGGTTCATAACCGCTGCACTAAACGCCTGATCGGACGCTTTCGAATCCCCGAGGATTATTTGCTTAAGGAGGGGACGCGTACCCTCGGGATAGAGCGATAACGCTAGCTTCAATTCCGCAAACCGCTCCCTCAAAGCCGATCGAGTCTTCGGCAGATCCATCGCGCGCAGCGCACGATCGACCTGGTTATAGGATCCACCCAGATCGATCAGACTTGACCCAAGGCCAAACACAGCACCGGGTCCGCCTCCGCCGAGAGCACCGAGGACGCCTGTCGACAATGAGAGGCCGCTCTTGAGTGCGCCCTGCAAGGCCTGGTCCAGGCCAAGGGTGTCGCTCAGGCCGGTGTAGTAAGAAGACCTCTCGTTGAAGAAGCTCAACGCTTCCCCGGGGGTCTTGAAGCTACGGGAGCGAAGGTAGGTCTCCGCCAACGCCATGTAGGCACTTGAGCGGCGCGGGTCGCCTTGATCAAAAAAGATGTAGTTAAGGGCTGCCTGATCAATGGCGTTACTACGTGACGGCCCCACATGCGCGCCGGTCGGTCCTCCCAGTAGCTGGCCGTTGAAATCGCCTCGTGCGGTAAAGGCGTTGTGCTTGAGTTGATCGGTGACAAGGTCCGCAAGCGGGCCTTTTTCTGGATTGCTCTGGGCTTGTGCGGCACCAATTGGTCGTTCGACCATCGCTGTGCACGAGGCAAACAAGAGTATCGTCCTGCGCGAAATGTCCAAGTGCAGCCCCCGAAGCTCGGCACAACAAAATGCGCGTCTCACCCTAGCGCTTTTTTTGCGCTCCATCACTAGTGACGGGCCGCTCTAACGCAGAAACGGGCAGCGAAAGTGCAGCAAGAAAGCCACCGCACCTCGTTGTGAAGCTTCCCTGCGGCGCTTCATCGGACGGCCGGCAAACCTGGCCAGCCTGCCGACCGATGAAGCCGAATCTTCCTAGCCCAGGTAGTCCAAGGTTGGGGGCAGGCTCATCAGCCACATCAACATGGTGGTGGGTGATACAGCTACTTGGGAGCATTCTGCGGCCCTCCGACTTGAAATGGCCGCCCGCGCTCAATTGGTGCTGACCTGCCCCCGGGTTTTCGGACCGCGGATAAGTTGAGAGAGTGGCCTCCGTATTGGAGGCAGATATGCGCAAG
>JAIETA010000128.1 GCA_019745575.1 Reyranella sp.
TTGCCGACGCTCGACGTACCGCGGGCGCGCCTCGCTACCGGCATCGCGGCCTTCGAACTGCTGCACGAGGCCGGGCTGGCGGAAAGCCGGAACGAAGCGCGCAAGCTGATCAAGGGCGGCGGCGGACGCCTCAACGACAAGCCGATCGCCAACGATGCCGCACTGGTGGGCGAAAGCGACCTCGACGGCACCGGCACGCTCAAGCTGTCGGCCGGCCGCAAGCGCCACGTCCTGGTGCGCGCCGTCTAGGGCGCGCGCTCCATTTCGCGGTTCACCGGCGCCGGTGCGTTCGGCTCGGTCGGCGCATTGAAGAGTTCCCGCAAGGCACCGGGCGTCACCGCGGACATCATGCTGATGTTGCTCTTGAGATCGTCGAACGGCCCTTCCAGTCGGTAGGAGATCGCGAACAGGCCGCCGTCCTTGCCGCCGGTCAGCAGCGGCCCCACCAGCGGCACGTTCGACAGCAGGTTGTTCAGCGCGAATGCCGGCACGACAACGCCGCGAAGCTGCGCCGTCTCGTTGGCGAGATCCAGCCAACCCTGCGTCGTGAGGCCGATCGAGCGGCCGCTGGTCCGGCCGTTCCTGACCTCCACACGATCGCCGATCTTGGACAGCCTGGCTTCCAGACTGTCGAACTGCTGCGTGCCGTCGCCGGCGCGGTTCAATCCCTGGATCGCCTCGTTCAACGTCCCGACGTCGCCGCCTCCCGCGACCGGCTGCAGCCGGAACGGGCCCATCTTCAGCGTTCCGTCGAGCGGCGCGCCGGCCGCCGCGTCGTCGAACCGGCCTTCGACGTGCAGGTAGCCGCCGACCAGGCCTTCGATCCAGCCGGCATCCTTGAGCAGCTGCCCGAAGTCGGCGACGTACAACGACAGGGCACGGCCGGTGCCGGCCGGTGCGACGCGGAAGGTGCCGCCCTTGCCGGCGCCCAGGCTGACGTCGGCCGACGCAATCCGGTCGCCCTTGAACTCCAGGCGGCCATTGATCGCGCCGAGCGCGCCGCGCTTGGACTGAACGCGATCGATCTGCACCGCCACCCGTGTGCTGGCACGCGCCACCGCCGCCACGCTGGCCGGTGCCTTGGCCGCCGCTTCATCGCGGGCGCGCAGCATGTCGCGGACACGCGGCAACTCGAGCACCCGACCCTTGAGATCGACCTCAACGCCGGCCGGGCCGCGCTTCCAGTCGACGGCCATGTCGGTCTGCCCGATCTTGACCTGACTGAGGCTCACCTGCTGGACGACGTTGTCGCCGGTGAAACGCACCTGCCCCTTGGCTAGGAGGCCGTTGCCGCGGCCGTCGAAGTCCGCCGAGACGAGCTTGCCGCCGGCGGCCAGCTTCAGGACCAGCGCAAGCTGGCCGTCGACGCCGGCGTCCTTCGTCCAGGCCAGCGGCGGCACCACCGCCTTGGCGGCCTTGAAGTCGAAGCGGCTCGTGACCTCGCTGCTGCCGTTGGTCGCCACCTGGTACTGGAGCGCCAGGCCGATCGGACCCGTCACGAAGGGCTCGGGCGAGGGGAAGCCCGCCTTGGCCACGACCGCGGCCGGGACGGTGCCCTTCACCTCGTAGCGACGCCGGAACGGAACCCGGGCGCCGAACTGTTCACGCCAGGCGACATCGAGCACATGACCGTCGAACTTGCCCTGACCGACCACGCCGAGCTCGCCGCTGCCGTACTTCACACGCGCGGTGGCATCGCTGAGATCGACCTCGCCCAGCACGTCTCGTATCGAAAGGGCCGTGAGCTCCGCTTCGGCCTTGATGTCGATCTCCGCCACCGTGAGCGCATTGATCAGCGGGAAGGCCAGCTCGAGGTCGACGGCAACGTCGCCGCCGACCCGCCGATGATCGAACAGCACGTCCTTCGGTAACCCGAGTTTGGGCCGCGCCAGGAACTGGATCACGGTGGGGGCCGGCCCGCCGATCTGCAACCGGAGGCGGGCCTGCTGCGGCGGCGGCTTGTCGAGCTCCGTGAGATCGATCGTTCCGCTGTTGAGCCGCAGGCCCACGGCGCTGCCGCCGTCGATGTCGAACCGCAGCGTGCCACCCTCGAAGCGGGCCTTGCCCGAGACGCCCTGCAATTCCGGCATGCGCGGCATGTAGCGGACGGTCATGCCGCGGTAGTCGATGAAACTCACCAGACGATCGATGGCCAGCTGGGACACCTCGTTGCCCGGTGCACTGAGCGAGAACTCGGCGGCCACGTCGATTTCGCCCTTGCTCAGATTGGCCAGCGCCCAGTCCCGCCCGCCGGCCGCGAAGTCCAGCGGCCAGTAGTCGGCCAGCCGGTCGACCGGAATCTTCCGCACCTCGGCGCGGCCGGCGAAGACCTGTCCCTGCGGCGTCTTGCTGCCGACGCCGTCGACCGACACGCGCACGGCGCCGACGTCGAGATCGATCTTCTCGATCTTCGCGGTGTGCGAGGCGGCATCGACCAGAACACGGGCACTGACCGAATGGACGGGATGCGACGCCGGCAGCACGCCCGGCAGCGCGAGCCGCCCGTTGCCGCCCGTGACATCCATCTCGACGGTGCGGATCTCGCCGCTGCCGCTTGCCTCGACGCGCAGCCGGCCGGACAGCGCGATGTCGACGCCGCGCAGGAGGGCCGCATCGGGCGACAGATCCGCGAACATCAGCGGCTTCAGCCCGTCGACCTTGGCCTCGACAGAAATGCGGCTGCGGTCGCGGGCGTAGACGCCGGACAGAGAGATCCCGAGCGGCTCGCCGCCGCTGCTGAAGCGCGCATGCGCGGTGATGATGACGCCGCTGGCGTCGCGCTTGAGCCGCGCACCTGCCGCCGGTGCGGTCCACGACACGCCGCTTGCGACATCGCGCACCGTCAGGCGCGCCTTCTCGACAATCACGGTATCGAGCTGTCCGAGCAGCGAGGTCTGGTTGGGTTCGGCCAGCAACTGGTCGATCAGCAGATCGACGACCTCGCCCTGGGTGCCGGCGTCGGGCTTGGCCAGGATGCGACGCAGCATGCCGCCTTCGCGGGCCACGTCGGCGTCCAGTGTCGGTGCCTCGACCACGATCGAGGTCGGCAGGAACTTGCCGCGAATGACGCTGCGCGGCTCGAAGGAGAGCGCCACGCTGGGCGCCGTGGCGATCACCTCACCGGCGCTGTTGCTGACTTTTAGGCCGCTCAGCACCAGCCGCATCGGCTGGCTGATGCCGCTCCATTCGGCGGCAACGCGGTCGGCGCCGACCTTGACCTTGCCCGCCGGGGTGTCGAACTCCTGGGCAATCCGCGCCTTGAGGAAGTCGAGGTCGATCGGGCCCGCCATCAGACGAAGCGAGGCGACGACGACCAGCGCCACCACGCCGATGACGACACCGGCGGCAACGCGCAGACCCACTCGGTAGACTCTCTTGACCAACGACCGATACTTCCCGCTTCTTGACGGCGGCACGACCCGCAGGCAAGCGTGCCACCGGATCCCGCCTCCTCAGCCGACCCCTTTTAGCCGACCCCTGTAACGCATGTCTTGGCTTTCGACCGCCCGCCTGCCCCGCCCTCACGATCAGGAGCGGCAGGCGGTGGCGTGGACGCGCTGGGGCGAACGGGCCGAACGGCCGGCCGATCCTGCCGGGGCGGCCCTGCTCGACGCGCTTTTCGGCAACAGCCCGTACCTGACCGAGACCGCCCTACAGAACCCGGTTTTTATGACCGATCTATGGCGACGCGGGCCCGATCCGATCCTGGACGATCTCACCGGCGAGCTGCAGACGATACGCAAATCCGCCAGCGGCGGCGGCGTGCCCGCAGCGGTCGCGACGGAACTGCGCCGACTGAAGCGACGCGTGGCATTGGCCGTCGCCGTGGCCGACATCGCCGAGGTCTGGCCGCTCGAGAAGATCACCGCGGCGCTCAGCACCTTCGCCTCGGGCTGCCTCGATACGCTCAACGACGCGATCCTGCTGCAGCTCGCGCGGGACGGCCAGCTGGCGATCGGGACCGAACCCGAGGCCGCGGCCCTCACCGTTCTCGGCATGGGCAAGCTCGGGGCCGGCGAACTCAACTACTCGAGCGACATCGATCTCATTCTTCTCTACGACCGCGACGCCGCAGCACTCGCCGGCAACGAGCAGGTGTCGCGCCATTTCGTGCGCGCCGCCCGGCTGCTGGTCCAGCTCATGTCGGAGACCTCGGCCGACGGCTACATCTTCCGCACCGACCTCCGCCTGCGTCCCGATCCCGGCTCGACGCCGCTTGCCATGTCGGTACAGGCCGCCGAACTCTACTACGAGAGCGTCGGCCAGAACTGGGAGCGCGCGGCCATGATCAAGGCCCATCCGGTGGCCGGCAACCGCGCCGTCGGCCAGGCCTTCCTCGCCGACATGCGGCCCTACATCTGGCGCAAGCACCTCGACTTCGCGGCGATCCACGACATCCACTCGATCAAGCGCCAGATCGACGCCCACCGCGGCGGCGGCACGGTCAAGGTGCTCGGCCACAACGTGAAGCTCGGCCGCGGCGGCATCCGCGAGATCGAGTTCTTCGCCCAGACGCAACAGCTGATCTTCGGCGGCCGCAATCCGACGCTGCGCCTGCGCGGCACCTGCGAGACCCTCCGCGCGCTGGCCGCCGCCGGCCATGTCACGCCGGCAGCCGCCGAGGAGCTGATCGAGGCCTATGGCTTCCTGCGCCGGGTCGAGCATCGCCTACAAATGGTCGACGACCGCCAGACGCACAGCCTGCCGGCCGACCAGGCCGGCGTGGCGGCGATCGCCACCTTTCTCGGCTATCCCGATGCCGACTCCTTCCAGAAGGCGCTGCTCGAGCGGCTGCGCTGCGTCGAAGGCCACTATGCCCGCCTGTTCGAAGAGGCGCCGAGCCTCGCCGGCCCCGGCGGCAACCTCGTCTTCACCGGCACCGACGACGACCCCGGCACGCTGGAGTCGCTGCACGCGCTCGGCTTCCGCGATCCCGCCGCCGCCGCCGGCATCGTGCGGCGCTGGCACCACGGCCGTTACCGGTCGACCGCCACCGCACGCGCCCGCGAGTTGCTGACCGAACTGATGCCGGGGCTGCTGAAAGCGCTCGGCGCCACCGCCGCGCCCGACCAGGCGCTTCTCAACGTCGACCTCTTCCTCGCCAATCTGCCGGCGGGCGTACAACTCTTCTCGCTGTTCAAGTCCAATCCCGCCCTGCTCGACCTGGTGGCCGACATCATGGGCAGCGCGCCCGGCCTCGCGGCCCACCTCGCGCGCCGCACCATCCTGCTCGACTCGGTCCTGTCGCCCGACTTCTATCGCGCGCTGCCGGCGGCGGCGGACATGGCGGGCGAGCTGGCGGCGATCCTGGCGCCGCTCGGCCACGAGCAGGACATCCTCGATGCGGCGCGCCGCTGGGCCAACGACCGGCGCTTCCAGGTGGGCGTCCAGCAGCTGAAACGAATCGCCCGGCCGGCCCAGGCCGGGACCGCCTACTCCGACATCGCCGCCGCCACGATCTCGGCCCTGTGCGACCGGGTCGAGCAGCGCTTTGCCGAGCAGCATGGCGGCTTCAGCGGCCGGCGGCTGGCCGTGCTCGGACTGGGCAAGCTCGGCAGCCGCGAGATGTCGGCCACCTCCGATCTCGACCTCATCTTCGTCTACGACATCCCGGCCGGCCTCGAAGCCTCCGACGGGCCGCAGCCGCTGTCGCCGATCCAGTACTACACCCGACTCAGCCAGAAGATCGTGACGGCGCTCACCGCCCACACCAACGAGGGCGCGCTCTACGAGGTCGACATGCGCCTGCGCCCGTCGGGCCGCGCCGGGCCGCTCGCCAATTCGCTCGAAGGCTTCGAGACCTACCACGCGCAGTCGGCCTGGACGTGGGAGCACATGGCGCTCACCCGCGCCCGCGTGATCCACGGCCCGGCCGGCCTGGTCGAGCGGCTGGCCGACATCGTCAGGAGCACGCTCTGCCGGCCGCGCGACGCCAACGCACTGGTGCGCGACGTGGCCGACATGCGCGACCGCATCGGCCGCCACGCGCCGCCGCGCAGCCCGTGGGATTTCAAGCACCTGCCCGGCGGCCTGTTCGACATCGACTTCGTGGCGCAGTACCTGGCGCTGCGCCACGCCGCGGCGCGGCCCGACCTGCTCGACCCGCATCCGGCCGAGATGCTGCGCCGGACCGCGGCCGCCGGCCTGCTGACCCACGAGGACGCCGATCGATTGCGCGCCACCCGCACGCTGCTGTCGGACGTCCAGAGCCTGCTGCGCCTCACCCTGAACGGTGACGAGGCGGCGTTCGACGAGGCCGCCGCGCCGGAGGGCCAGCAACGCCTGATCGCCGCCACCGAGGGCGCCCGCGATCTGGCCGACCTCCGGGCGCGCATCGCGACCGAAGCCCAAGCGGTGCGTGCTATATACCAGCGCATCGTCGAGCAGCCGGCGCGCGATGCCGGCTGGACAGCACGGAGTGGATCATGAGCGTCGAGGAAGGCAAGAAAGCCCCGGACTTCACCGCCCCCACCGATGGCGGCAAGAAGC
>JAIETA010000276.1 GCA_019745575.1 Reyranella sp.
CTTGCGCATATCTGCCTCCAATACGGAGGCCACTCTCTCAACTTAATCCGCGGTCCGAAAACCCGGGGGCAGGTCAGGTCAGCGCCCAAACGCCCCGAACTCTTGCGTTCTACGAACCAAAGCATACGAGGTACGATGATGGCTCCCTGTCGAAACGCCTTTCTATAGACTGACCCCCCAGACGTCTGAGCTACTTGCAGCGCCGGAATCCCCTCACTCAATGTCAGATGTGCGTCGGCTATCGCCTCTGACGCATCTCGGAAAGGCAAGACGCCTGAATAGGCATTAACAGTATCAGGAAGGGACTGAGCTGTTGCCCGCTTACGCCCAAAGACAACACATGAGGGCACTGGAAACAGCGGAACCACCGATTCGTCCATGGTCCATACTTCGTCCCAGGCGATACGGACCGAATTAAAAGATCCATTCCGCAGTCGTTCGAATTGCCCGCGTGTTAAAGCGGCCATCGGAAGTACGAACGCGATGCGTCCTCCGGATCGTAAGTAAAGCTGAGCGGCGCGAACCGTAAACAACGCGCAAAGATCATTGTGAGAAGGAACTCGCGGTACGTACACCTTTTCCAAGGTCGCCAACTCCTTGAAGCGCTTTTGCAAATCTGTACTCATATGGCGAAAGGCAACCCACGGCGGATTGCCGACAACTACATGCGCCCAGCCTCCTGCAGCTGAAAATGCTAGAGGGCGGGAAAGATTCCTAGCTACATAGGCCCAGACAGAATCGCGACCCTCACGTCGCAGGCGGTCAAACGTAACGTACGTCTTCCCCAAGTCCTGAATGGCAAGACCCTGCTCAGCGCTAAGGTCCGCACGGTAGTGTTGCTCGGTCAGCCGCTTAAGCGCTGCCTCTATCTGCACCCGCGTCATGCCACCCAATGAACCAGTACGCATTCGTTCTATAGCGCTATCGAACAAAACCGGGTCCCGGCAGAAAGTCTCAGGAAAGTCGAGCTGTTCGCGCCCATTCCCGTCTTCTTGGCCGCTTCTGCCATCACCGGCTGGTGGCGGTGGTACGCGAATGGTCAGTTCTTTGCCTGCCATAAATTCCGATATGGAAAGCTGCATGGCGTCGCCAAGATACACAGGAATCGAGAGACTTCCCGTCCTCGTCGCTAAGGCGGGTGCGAGTGCTAGAAGATATGTGACGCGCGCGATGATTACGGCTACCGGATGGATATCTGTACCCGACACATGCGCGCAAGCTTCAGCCGCTCTAAGCGCTGGAACCAAATCCGCTTCTGCAGCTTCCGAAAGGAAGTTTCGGATCGCATGAAACAAAAAAGTGCCGGAACCACAGGCGGGATCGAGCACACGCTCTTGAAGTGGAGCTTTCGTAGCGTGTCTTACAACTTTGGCGGCCAACCAGTCGGGCGTGTAGTATTCGCCGAGCCCATGGCGCTCGTCACGATCAATCAGCGATTCGTATAGAACTTTCAAAACGTCGCACTCGACCTCGCTAAGTCGGAAGCGGCGTACGTGATTCATGATTCGTCTGACTAGTTCCTCACCATTCTCGTCATCTACAACCCAATCAAAGAAATCGCTTTCGACCGCACCATTGATGCCGGCGGCCGCAAAGGCTTCACCAGACAGAAGTCTCTTAGGATCATCCTCATGCATCTGCATGACTGCAACGGCGATGCACTTAGCAACAACGACCAAGAATGTGTGCTGAAACCAAAGCTCATCGCTTTCAACATCTCGTCCGTACACATGCCGAAGTAGATCAGCCCAAAGTCTACGCTTCAGTGATGCGGCACGACCGCCTTTGAGCTTCTTCCACAACTCGCGGAGTCGCGCATCGACTAGACGGAACGCTACGGAGTCCTGACCAAGCTCAGCTCGGATTGTAATCGGATCTGGTGGCAGAGATGACTTAAGAGCCAGCGCGCCATCAAGCCACGCCAAGAATGCTCCCGTTTCTTCTGGATTGAGTGTCGTGCGCTTCACTGTGACCAGGCGGCCTGCATTCAACTCAAACACAGCCCAGTTAAGCCCATCGGATGCTATGCCGACAAAGCGTTCACCTTCCTCCCTCTCACGGTCGGCAAGGTAATCTGGCATTCTACGCTCGACATCTTGCCACTCTCGATCAAGATCGCTTTTGGCTTCGAATACAGTACGGCCAATAAGTGCGTCCAATCTTCCACGCACTTCAGGTACTCTGCGCTCGAATTCAAGCGCACCGATTTGAACATCGAATTCTTCGATCAGCAGCTGCCGAAAGTCTGCCTTGACTTCGTCATGGCCAGGACGACTTGCGAGGTGATGCAGTAGGGTCTTGGTCGCTTCCGACGCAGTCATCTTGTCTCCTGCGGCTCTCGGCTAAAGAGACGCGCGATCAGTGAACATCGCAGAGCACTCTCAGTTCGGCCCAGTCTATCAAATGCTGGACCGCCGTTACTCACTGAGATGTGCACAAGTTCATCGACGGCTACCGCTGCGGCTTGGCCCGTGACGCGAAGGGATTGTCGGGCTTGCGCAGGGTGATGCGCAGCGGCACGCCGGCCAGACCGAAATCGTCGCGCAGGCGGTTCATCAGGAAGCGCAGGTAGTCGTCGCCCAGCCCGTCGGGCTGGCTCACCGACAGCATGAAGGTGGGCGGCCGGATCTTGGTCTGGGTCATGAACCGGAGGCGCACGCGGCGGCCCTTGGCGAGCGGCGGCGGGTGCAGCGTCTCCATCTCGCGCAGCCAGCGATTGAGGATCGGCGTGCCGACGCGCTTGTTCCAGATGTCGTAGGTCTCGAACACTTTCGGCATCAGCCGCTCGACGCCGCGGCCGCTGAGGGCCGAGAAACCCACGATCGGCACGTCCTTGACCTGGGCGAACGAGGCTTCCAGCCGGTCACGCAGCTTCTTCCACGCCTTGGTCGACTGCGCCTGGTCGTCGGCCAGCAGGTCGGTCTTGTTGACGGCGATCACCAGCGCGCGGCCTTCCTCGATGACCCGGCCGGCGACGGTGAGATCCTGCTTCTCCAGCATGTCGGCGGCGTCGAGGACCACGACCACGACGTCGGCCAGGCGAATGGCGTCGAGCGTGTCGGCGACCGAGGCCGCCTCCAGCCGGTGGTCGATGCGGCTGCGGCGGCGCATGCCGGCGGTGTCGACCAGGCGGACCGGCCGGCCGCGCCACTGCCACTCGACGCGGATGGCGTCGCGCGTGATGCCGGCCTCGGGCCCGGTCAGCACGCGCTCCTGGCCGACCAGCCGGTTGAGCAGCGTCGACTTGCCGACATTGGGCCGGCCGACGATGGTGAGCAGCATCGGCCGCGCCGCGTCGGCGCCGGCCTCGCGCCCGCTTGCGCCCCCGTCTTCTTCCTCGTCCGGCACCGGCGCGATATGGCGGGCCAGCGCCTCGTGCAGGTCGCTCAAGCCCTCGCCGTGCTCGGCCGAGACCGGGATCGGCTCGCCGAGGCCCAGCCCGTGCGCCTCGGCGAGGCCGTTCTGTCCGGCCCGGCCCTCGCACTTGTTGGCGACCAGGATCACCTTGGCGGCACGCTTGCGCAGCCAGTTGGCGAAGCTCTCGTCGAGCGGCAGGACGCCGGCGCGGGCGTCGATCAGGAACAGCACGACGTCGGAGGCTTCGACCGCGCGCTCGGTGAAGCGGCGCATGCGCGCTTCCAGCACCTCGCCGCCCGCGACTTCCCAGCCGGCGGTGTCGAGCAGGGTGAAGGCGAGATCGCCCAACTGCGCCGGCGCCTCGCGCACGTCGCGGGTGACGCCCGGCGTGTCATCCACGAGTGCGTGCCGGCGGCCGACCAGACGGTTGAACAGGGTCGACTTGCCGACGTTGGGCCGGCCGACGATGGCGACCCTTGGGGCGACCCTGGAGGCAAGCTTGGGGGCGACCCGCGGCAGGCGCTTGTCGTCACCGGAGGGCAATGAGCCGGCCCGAGTCGGTCAGAACGTAGATGGTGCGGTTGGCGATCACCGGCGCCAGCTGGATCGGATCGCGCAGGTCGAGCTTGCCGAGGATCTCGCCGGTGTAGGGCGAGATCGCCAGCAGGTCGCCCAGCGAGCTGCCGACCAGCAGCCGGTCGCCGGCCAACACCGGCCCACGCCACAGCACGGGCTTGCGCCGCCGTTCGTCGGCGTACTGGGTGAGCGGCGTCACCCATTTGACCTTGCCGTCGTCGCGGCCGATGGCGGCGACATCGGCCGCCCCGGTGACGACGAACAGGAACCGTCCCGCCGCCCACGGCGTCTGGCTGCCGCCAATGGCGCGTTCCCAGACGCGCTGGCCGCTGCGCAGCTCGACGGCGACGAGCTGTCCCGCCGAGCCCATGGCCAGCACCACGCCGCGGTCGATCACGGGCCGGCCGCGGATGTCGGCCAGGTTGCCGAAGGCGCGCGATTCGCCGCGCGGGCCGATCAGCGAGTCGTTCCAGACCGGCCGGCCATTGTCGAGCCGAAGGCCGACCAGCTCGCCCGACGTGAACGGCGCCACGATGTAGTCGCCCGAGCCGGACGGGCTGTTGCCGCCGACATAGCCCGCCACTTCCGGCAGCGCCGTGTACTGCCAGAGGTCGGAGCCGTCGACGGCGGCCAGCGCCTGCAGCTTGTTGTCGATGCTGATGGCGAAGACGCGGTCGCCGAACACCAGCGGCGCGCCGCGCACCGGGGCGCTCACGGCGGAGACCCAGATCTCCTTGCCGTCGGCCGGATCGAGTGAAAAGACGTCGGCGAATCCGGTGGTCACGAACAGCCGGCCGCCGTAGTAGGCGAGCCCACCGCCGAACTCGTCGGTGTCGCGCGCCTTCTCCGGCTTGAGCGTTACCCGCCAGATCAGCTTGCCGGTATCGGCCTCGAAGGCCGATACCGTGCTTTGCGCATCCTTGGCGAAGACCTTGCCGTCGGCCACGACCGGTGGCGTCGTCAGAATACGCGACGACGTGGAGCCCGCGCCGACGTCGGCCGTCCAGATGATCTGCGGCGAGTCGCTGACCGCCAGGTGCTGCATGGCGTAGTTGGCGAAGCCGCCCGACTGCGGCCAGGAATCGTTGACGAACGGTGCCGGCAAGATGATCTGCACGCCGCCCATATCCTTGTCGGGCTCCAGCTCGCCGCGGTCGCCCAGCACCGCCACGCGCTCGCCGGGCAGCGGCACCTTGGACTTGCCGAACACGCTGTCGAGCAGGTCGCAGCCGGTCAGCGAGCCGGCGAGCGCGGCGGCCGCCAGAAACGCACGAAGACGGATCGCACCCGTTGCACCGGACATGATGCTACTTCGCCTCCGCCGCAGCCTGCAGATTGAGCATCGCCGAGGCCCGCTGGGCCGCCCCCTGCGGCGCCCCCGGATCCTTGGCGATCTCGTTCCACAGCTCGCGGGCCTGCTTGGTGTCGCCCTTGCGGGCCGCGGCCATCGCCTGCAGCTCGCGAACGCTGATGCGGAACGGCCGGCCCGGCCCCGCCAGCGGTTCCAGTTTGGCGATCATTTCGTCGGCCTTGGGCGAGTCGACGCTCTTCAGGGCGGCAATGACCGCGGCGAGGTCGGCCAGCTCGGCCGACGGCATCTTGGGTCCGACGACCGCAAGTGCGGCCACCTGCTCGTCCAGCGTCTGGTGCAGCTGGGCCGCGATCAGGGCGGCCAGCGAGCGGTAGGGCTCGCGGGCGTCGACCGCCTGCTTCTCGAGTTCGGCGCGGGCAGCGATGGTGTCCTGCCCGATGCGGGCGACCGCCGCCGAATAGGCGGCGCTGGCGGCGGCGCGCTGGGCGGCGTCGTACTGGCGCCAGCCGACCAGACCGGCCACGACCACGACGACGGCCACCGAGCCGGCCACGACCCAGGTTCCGTAGCGGCCCCACCACTCCCTGAGCGCGTCCTTGCGGACGGCCTCGTCGACTTCCTGAAAGGCGGCGGAATCGGACACGCAAGGCTCCCGGATTATCGCGAAAAATCAACAGCTTCAGCGGCGGTTCATAGCCCCCCACCCGGGCTTTGGCAAACCTCGGCGGGGGCCGGTTTGCCGCGCTTTACCGCACCCGGCGCATCTGTAACAATTGCCCCCAACGGCATGTTCAAAGTCGCGATCGCATGACCAATCTCTATCGTTTGGCCGACCAGCGGGCCCGGCGTCGGATTGTCTCATTCGATCGGCGCGAATTGTCCCGCCTGCTCGGCCTCTACAGTCGGCGCGTCGCCTCGGGCGAGTGGCGCGACTATGCCATCGACTTCCGCCCCGGCATGGCGATCTTCTCGATCTTTCGCCACACCTCGGAGCAGCCGCTGTTCGCCATCGCCAAGGTGCCCGGCGGCCCGCAGGGCGGCGGCTACGTGGTCTACAACGGTCCGCGCAAGCTGGCGCACGGCGAATCGCTCGACGACGTGCTGAGCGTCTTCGACCGCAAGCTCAAGCTTCTGTTGGGTTAGCCCGCGCCGGCCGGTGGTCGGCCGGCGCCCGTCAAGTCCGGCTATTTGCTCTTTTCGGGCGCCGTCGCCGCGCCGATGCCGGCGCCCAGCGCCGCGCCGACCAGGGCCGGACCGACCAGCGGCCAGCCGGCGATCGC
>JAIETA010000314.1 GCA_019745575.1 Reyranella sp.
CGGCATGGCGGGAGCCTAGGGCCGCCGCCGACCTCGCGGCAAACGCCCGGTACCGCAGAGAGGAACCTGGGCGTTGAAATGAGACATGCACACGAAGAGCGCGCGGGACGCGCGCGGTCCGGCAGACTCATGATCTTTCGGACCGCGCGCGTCTCGCGCGCTCATATGTCCGATTTCGACCGCTAGCCGTCCCAGACGTTCTGCGGCATCGGCAGGCGCGCGAAGTCGGCCTCGACCAGCGGACGGCCGTGCGCCTGGCCCTCGCGCTCCAGCTGCATCATGTACTGCCGCACGTGCTGGCCGCAGTGCCAGGTCGTGCGCTCCAGCAGTTCGTGCAGGCTCTGCGGACCGTAGTAGGTGTCCAGCGTGCGCGATCCGTCGGTCGCTGCCGCCGCCTGCCAGTCGCGGAAGCGCCGGCGCACCTTGGCGCCGTAGGCCACGAGGTCGGCGGTGCCGGCGTCGGCCGCCGGTTCCTCGCGGAACATCGCCTGGACCAGCACGACGCCCTGGCTGGCGTCGAGGAAGGCGTCGACCACGCGGAACAGGTGGAAGCCCAGCGCGCGGTAGCTGCGCGGCCGACCTGGCACATGGCGGTCGAGGCGGTCCGGCGGCATCAGCGGCAGCAGTTCGAGCGCCGCCGTCATGAACTTGTCGAGACGGGCGGCGAGTTCAGGGGGCGACAGGTCAGGGCCGGCCTTCTCGTCGAGGCCGAGGAACGCCACGATCTGCCGCGTGCTCTGGCCGAAGGTGAATTTTTCGCCGCGCGACAGCACCGGCACCGAGCGCGCGCCCAGCCGTTCCAGTTCGGCAAGGCCCGCCGGATCTTTTAGGACATTCACGGAGACGAAGTCGATCGCACGGACCGATAGAAACTCTTTGAGTCTCAGGCAGCTCGTTCAACCCGGCTGCCAGAACACTTTTAGCGGCTCGCTCATACCGGTCTCCTCGCGCTAGGGCTTGCGGTGGCAGACGACGCAGACCTTGTTGCCGTCGGGGTCGCGCAGATAGGCGCCGTAGTAGTTGGGATGATAGAGCGGGCGCAGACCCGGCGGGCCTTCGTCGCGCCCGCCCGCCGCCATGCCGGCGGCGTAGGCGGCATCGACGGCGGCGCGGTTGGCGGCTTCCAGGCCGACCGTGATGCCGTTGCCGACGGTGGCGGCCTTCTTGTCGAGCGGACTGAGCACCCAGAGCTGCGGCCGCCCGTCGGCCGGCCCGTAGCCCGCGGCGTTGGGATAGTCGGCGCGGCACACCAGGTCGAGCGGCTTTACCAGGGCTTCGTAAAAGCCCTTGGCCTTGGCCAGATCGTTGCTGCCGAGGGTGACGTGACTGAACATCGGTTCCTCCTCTGCGGCGACGTTAGCGCCGGCCCTCCGGCCGGGCGAGGCCGAAATGCGCGCGCAGCGTCTCGCCCTCGTAGGCGGTGCGGAACAGGCCGCGCCGCTGCAGGAGCGGCACCACCTCGGCCACGAAGATATCGAGCATCGCGGGCAGCAGCGGCGGCATCAGGTTAAAACCGTCGGCGGCGCCGTTCTCGAACCAGTCCTTTATGAGATCGGCGATCTGCTCCGGCGTGCCCGCCGTCGTGAAATGGCCGCGCGCGCCCGCCAGGTAAGCGAGCAGCTGGCGCAGCGTCGGCTTCTCGCGGCGCACCAGGCCCACGATCACCTCGGTGCGGCTGCGCGCTGCCTCGACCGTGCCGGGATCGGGAAAATCCTCGGGCGCCAGCGGCCGGTCGAGCGGCAGGTGCGAGAAGTCGTGGCCGCCGAAGCGGCCGCTCAGGCGCTTGCGGCCGACCTCGGGGTCGGTGAGGTCGTTGAGGTCGCGCGCGAGCTTCTTTGCCTCGGCCTCGGTGGCGGCGATCACCGGGCTGAGGCCGGGCAGGATCAGCGCCTGGTCGGCGGCGCGGCCTTCCGCCGCCACCCGCCGCTTCAGGTCGGCGTAAAATTCCTGCGCCGTGGCCTTCTCCATCTGGGCGGTGAACACCGCCTCGGCATGGCGGGCGGCGAAGCGGCGGCCGGTCTCGGAGGAGCCGGCCTGCACGAACACCGGCCGGCCCTGCGGCCCGCGCGGCATGTTGAGCGGGCCGGCGACCTTATAATAGGGGCCGGCATGGTCGATCGGCCGGATGCGGTCGGCGCGCGCGTAGCGGCCGCTCGCGCGGTCGTCGAGCACGGCATCGTCGGCCCAGCTGTCCCACAGCGCCTTCACGACGGCGACGAACTCCTCGCCACGCGCGTAGCGCTCGTCGTGGCTCACCAGGCTTTCGCCGCCGTAGTTGCGCGCCGCGGCGGCCAGCCACGAGGTCACGATGTTCCAGCCGACCCGGCCGCCGCTGATGTGGTCGAGCGAGGCGAACTGGCGGGCGAGGTTATAGGGCTCGCTATAAGTGGTGGAGGCGGTGGCGATCAGGCCGATGCGGCGGGTCGATCCGGCGAGCGCCGCCAGCGCCGTGATCGGCTCCAGCCAGTTGGTCGCGGCGTGCGCCACGGTGTCCATCAGGGCCAGCGTATCGGCGAGGAAGATGGAGTCGAACAGGCCGGCTTCGGCGCGCCGCGCCAGGTCGCGGTAGTAGTCGATGTCGCAGAGCGCCAGCGGCGAGGAGGCGGGATGGCGCCACGACGCCTCGTGGTGGCCGCGGCTCTGGATGAAGAGATTGAGATGGAGCTGGCGCGGGCGGGTCATGGCCTCATTGTGCGGCCGGCGCATAGACGGCGGCAAGCTGGCGCGACACCAGCCGGGCGTAGAGCCCGCCCTTTGCCAAGAGCGAGGCATGCGTGCCGGTCTCGGCGACGCGGCCCTCGTCCAGCACCACGATCAGATCGGCATCGCGCACCGTCGACAGGCGATGGGCGATGACGATGGTCGTGCGGTCGGACTGCAGCAGGTCGAGCGCGCGGCGCACGGCCTGCTCGTTCACCGCATCGAGATGCGAGGTCGCCTCGTCGAGGATCAGGATCGGCGCGTCTTTCAGGAAGGCGCGGGCGATGGCGACGCGCTGGCGCTGGCCGCCGCTGAGGCTGGTGCCGCGCTCGCCGACGGGCGAGTCGAGGCCTTCGGGCAGAGCGGCGACGAGGCCCGACAGCGAGGCGTGTTGGACAGCGGCCTGCAACTCGGCCTCCGTCGCTTCGGGCCGGGCGATCAGGATGTTGGCGCGCAGCGTGTCGTTGAACAGATAGGTGTCCTGCGCCACCAGCGCGACCAGCCGGCGCAGATCGTCGAGCTTGTAGTCGCGCAGGTCGGCGCCGTTCAGCGTGATGCGCCCGGAGTCGGGATCCCAGAAGCGCATCAATAGTTGCGCCGTCGTCGTCTTGCCGGCGCCCGAGGTGCCGACCAGCGCCACCGTCTTGCCGGCGGGGATGGCGAAGCTCACGCCGGAGAGCGCGCGGCGCGACTGGCCGGGATAGGTGAAGCAGACGCCTTCAAGGGCGAGCGCCGCCGCGCCCTTCGCGAACGGCACACCGGGCCCGTCGCGCACCGGGATCGGCTCGTTGGCGAGCGCATAGACTCTCCGCGTGGCACCGAGCGTGTCCGCAAGCTGGCGGCCGATCTGGGCGATCTCCGACACCGGCAGGAAGGCGGCCATCGCGAGGATGGTGAGAAGCGGCAGCAGGCCGGCATCGAGGGCGCCCTGCTGCGCCAGCACCGCGCCTGCCACGACGACGGCGAGCCCGCCCAGCCCGGTCAGGATTTCGAGGACGGCGTGCTGCTTGGTGAGTTCGCTGAAGAAGGGCAGGCGGAGCGAAATGTGGCGCTGCGACAGCCGATCGAGCTTGTCGCCGCGTGAAGATTCCTGCTGGAAGGCCACGGTCTCGCCGAGGCCTTGCACCGAATCGACGGCGAAGGCGCCCAGTTCGCCCGCCGCTTCGCGCGCCTCGCTGCCGAGTCGATCGACGCGCTTGCGCATCAGGAAGGGGCTCAAGCCGACGGCGAGCAGGAACGGCAGCAGGGCGAGCGCCAGCCAGACGCTGGCCGAGGCGAGCGCCGCCAGCACGACCGCCGGCACGAGCATCGCCACGAAGGCCGGCGCCACAGTATGGGCGAAGAAATACTCGACCAGCTCGATGTCCTGGGTGGCCAGCGCCATCAGATCGCCGGTGCGGCGGCGCACGAGGTAGGCGGGCGCCAGCGCATCGAGCTTGCGGAAGGCATCGATGCGCATCTCGGCCAGCAGGCGGAAGGCCATGTCGTGCGCCATCCACGATTCCAGCCAGTGGAGCACGCCCGACACCGGCGCGATGACGGCCAGCGCGATGGCGTAGTCGGCGATGGGTTGGCCGTTCTTGAGCGCCAGCACGATCAGCGCCGACAGCACGCCGACGCCGATGAAGGACAGGACACGCAGCACGCCCAGCGCGAAGGTGAGGGTGAGCTTGCCCTTCCAGGGCAGGATCACCTTCATCAGGGCGGCCACGACCTGGTACCAGGTGAGGCCCTCGGCCTTGATGATGCCTTCGGTGACGGGCTTGCTGGGGCCATGCGCCTCTCCCGGACCGCGCGCATCTTGCGCGCTCATGAGCGCGCCGGAGGCGCGCGGTCCGGGAGAATCCTGAACCTGCTCGGCCATCAGGCCGGCATAGACGCCGCCCCTGGCCATCAGCGCCTCGTGCCGGCCCTGCTCGGCAACCTTGCCGCCGTCGAGGACGAGGATGCGGTCGCAGTCGATCACGCTCGACAGGCGATGGGCCAGGATCAGGGTGGTGCGGCCCTGCATCAGCCGGTCGAGCGCCTCCTGGATCACCGCCTCGTTCTCGGCATCGACGGCCGACAGCGCCTCGTCGAGCACCAGGATCGGCGTGTCGCGCAGCAGCGCGCGGGCGATGGCGATCCGCTGACGCTGCCCGCCCGACAGCTTTATGCCTTTCTCGCCGATGACCGTCTCGTAGCCCTGCGGCAGCGTTCGGATGAAGTCGTGGATGTTGGCGGCGCGGGCGGCGTCCTCGAGTTCGCGCAGCGAGGCCCCTGGCTTGCCGAGCCGGATGTTCTCCTCGACCGTGCCGTGGAACAGGAACGTGTCCTGGTTGACCACCGAGATCAGGGAGCGGATCTGCGCAAAAGACAAAGTGCGCAGATCGTGGCCGCCCAGCGTGATGCGACCGCGATCAGGGTCGTAGAAGCGCAGCAGCAGCCGCACGATCGACGACTTGCCGCCGCCCGATGGACCCACCAGCCCCAGCCGCTCGCCGGCTTCGGCGCGGAAGGTGAGGCCGTCATGCACGGTGCGGCGCGTGCCGGGGTAGGCGAAGCGCACATCCTCGAAGGCGATGGTGGGCGCCAGCGCCCGGTCGAGCGGGGCGGGCGGCGCATCGGCCACGCCCGGTCTGTCGTCGAGGATGCGATAAATGCCCTGGGCCGCCGAGAGGCCGACCATGCCCTGGTGCAGCACGGTCCTGAGTTCGCGCATCGGCCGGAAGATTTCGATGCCCAGCATCAGGATGATCAGCAGCGCCTGCAGCGACATGCTGCCGGCCTCGACGCGGGCCGCGCCGTAGATCAGGGCGGCCGCGGCGCCGCAGGCGATGGCGGTGTCGGTGATGCCGCGCGCCAGCGCATTGGAACCCAGCACCCACATGGTGCGGCGGAACAGATCGTGCGCCTCGACTTCGAGCCGGTCGGCGCGCGCCTTGCCCTGGCCGAAGGCTTTTAGCGTGGCGAGGCCCTGGATCGAATCGAGGAACTCGGCGGCGAACGAGGCATAGGCCTTCTGCCGGCGCTGCGAACTGCGGACGTCGAACTTGTGCCACAGGGCCGGCGCGAACAGGGCGACCAGCGCGAAGCCCAGCATCACCAGGGCCACCGGCAGGTCGATGAAGGCCACGACCGCGAAGATCAGCAGCGGCGAGAGCAGCGCGATCAGGAACTGCGGCAGGAACTGGCCGAAATAGGTTTCGAGCTGCTCGACGCCGTCGATCATCGAGAGCGTGAGCGCGCCCGAGCGCTGGCGGCCGACCGTGCCCGGCCCGAGGGCGGTGATGCGGTCGTAGAGCGTGCGGCGCAGAACCTTCTGCACCCGCGCCGCCGTCTCGTGCGCCACCACGGCGCGCCAGTGCTCGGCCGCGCCGCGCAGCACCATGACGGCGGCGATCGCCAGCACCGGCCCGTCCAGGCTAAAAATGTCGCGGCCCAGGAAGACCTGGCCGATCAGCCAGCCCAGCAGGCCGAGGCGGGCGATGCCGAGGCCCACGGCCAGCAGGCCGATGGCGACGGCGCCGGCGATGCGCCAGCGCACGCCCCGAGTGAACACCAGCAGACGCGGTTCGATATGCATGAGGGCATGCTAGGCCGAACGCCGATATTCGTCAGTCCACAAATCGGAAAAAGGCGTGTACATTTTTGAACATGGAGACCAACGCCAACTGGGACGATCTCCGCGTGTTCCTGACGCTGGCCCGCGAGGGCACGCTGACGACGGCGGCCAAGGCGCTGGGCGTCAGCCATCCCACCGTGGCCCGCCGCGTGCAGGCGCTGGAGAAGCAGATCGGCGCGCGCCTGTTCGAGCGCCTGCCCGACCGCTTCGCGCCGACCAGCG
>JAIETA010000054.1 GCA_019745575.1 Reyranella sp.
CATCGTCGAGGCGCGCTTCGTCTTGTTCATCAGACGGACAGCGCAATAGATTCACAGTCTCTCCAGTGGCGCCCACAATCCTAGGCGCCACTGGAGTGGCGCGCTCCGATGAATGACCAAACTCAAGAGCACCATGCTCTGGCAAAGCGCAGGGGCTTGCCAGGGCCGCGACGCTGTAACATGTTACGGAGACGAGGGAACCATGACACAGGCCAGGAACAAGGCGATCCCGGCGCGGAAGCGGATGGCAGGCTATCGCGACCGCATGCGCGCCATCGGTCTGCGACCGGTCCAGATCTGGATGCCGGACACGCGCGCGGCCGGCTTTGTCGCCAAGTGCCGGCGTCAGGCAAGGGCTGTCGCGGCCGGCGATCCCGCGGGCGACGAGCTGATGCGCTTCGTCGACGGTGTACGCGATTGGCCGGAACGCTGATCCGGCGTGGCAGCTTCGTCGTTGTCGTCGTCCCGGGCGCCTACGGCAAGCCACGGCCGGCCCTCGTGGTGCAAACAGACCTGTTCTCCGACCTGCCCTCGGTCGTCGTCTGTCCGCTGACGAGCACGGTTCGAGGCGACGCCGATCAGTTCAGGCTGACGGTCCTGCCGACGACCGCGAACGGACTTCGTGACGTTTCCCAGATCGCCGTCGACAAGATCACCGTTGTGCCACGGACCCGGATCGGTGAAACGATCGGTCGCGCGGACGATGCCCTGCTCCGCCGCGTCAGCCGCGCGCTTGCTCTTTTTCTGGGCATCGCCTGACCGTGCGTTCGACCGCCGCCGTCGCGAACGGCCGTCTGCTCGGTGGGACTTCCGTCACGACCGGGGGCCTCACGACCGTGGGCAGACCGGCGGCTTGCGCATTTCCAGGCTCTGCAGGTCGGCGGTGACGGCGACCAGGCCGGTCTCGACGGTGAGGCGGTCGAGCACGCCGTTGTCGAACACCAGGGCGGCGACGCTGAACAGCGGCCGCTGGTCCTGCTGGCGGCCGCGCGTAAAAGTCATGAACACCGGCCACGAGGTGCCGGGCGGCATCGCCACCGGCCGGTCGGCCGGCCGGGCGCTGCGCACCGTCGCGCGGTCGCGTTCGGTGACGTCGATCAGGAAGGCATCGCCGATCACCTCGGCGTCGAACATCAGGGCGGGAAAGGCCGCGGCGCCGGCGCGCAGGCGCTCGATCAGGTGGTCGATGGCGGCCACCGGCAGGAGCGTGGGCGGCGGCAGCACGAACTGGGCGGGCGGGCTGCCGGCATAGACGATCTCGGCGCGCATTTCGCCGGCCTGGCGCTGGACCCGGCCGGTGATCTCGCGCGGATTGCCGTTCTGGGTCTGCACGACGCCGTAGCGGAAGGCGCCGCGCGTCTCCTGGCTGTCGAGCTTCGAGGCGAGGCTGATCTTCCACGAGGCGGTGAGCGCGATCTCCGTCTTGATGTCGCGCTTGAGGTGCCAGCCGGCGCAATCCTGCGCGAGGTCGTGCACCGCCGTGCCGATGCGCGGCGCGTTGGCCGCGGCGCCGAGACGCAGCGCATACTCGGCGCGGTGCGGCTGCATCTGGGCCGCCGCGCATTGCGGCCAAAGCAGGGCTAGGAGGGCGGCGAAACTCACAATGGAACGCATGGCGGCACCTTGCGCAGGCACCGGCGGCCGGTCAATCGTGCGCGGCATGAAAACGGTCATGATCGTGGTGGCGGTCGCCGCCCTCGGCCTCGCCGCCTGGCTGTTCTGGCGCTGGCCCGGCCGCCCCGTCGAGGTGCCGGCGATGGCGCCGGCCGACCGCCAGGCCGACACGGTCGAAGTCTACAAGGCCCAGCGCCGGCTGGAACTGAAGCGCGACGGCCAGCTGCTCCAGAGCTATCGCGTGGCGCTGGGCTTTGCGCCGGCTGAGCACAAGGAGCGCGAAGGCGACGGCCGCACGCCGGAGGGAACCTATCTGATCGACGCGCGCAATCCGCGGAGCGCCTTCCACCTCTCGCTGCGCGTCTCCTATCCCGACGAGCGCGACAAGGCGCGCGCCGCGGCACTCGGCGTGCCGCCCGGCGGCGACATCTATATCCACGGCCAGCCCAACGGGCCGCGCAAATGGTTCGCCGGCCACCCGGAGAAGGACTGGACCACCGGCTGCGTCGCCGTCACCGACGCCGAGATGCGCGAGATCTGGTCGCTGGTGCCGACGGGCGCGCGCATCGTGATCCATCCATGACGCCATCGGCAACCGGGGCCGTGACGCCCTTCGAGTTCGACTGCGCCGGCGAGCGGCTGAGCGCGCTGCCGCAGGGCGCGCTCTGGTGGCCGGCGCGGCGGCTGCTGGCGGTGGCCGACCTGCATTTCGAGAAGGGCTCTTCGTACGCCGTCGCCGCGCGCAAGCTGTTGCCGCGCCACGACACGCGCCACACGTTGCAGGGGCTGGCGGCGCTGGTCGAGGCGCTGGCGCCCGAGACGGTGGTGTGCCTGGGCGACTCCTTCCACGACCACGACGCCGTGGCGCGTCTCGCCGACGAGGAGCGCGACGCGATCGGGCGCCTCGCGGCGCGGGCGCGCTTCGTGTGGATCGCTGGCAACCACGATCCCGCGCCGCCGCCCGCCTTCTTCGGAAAGGGTGGGTGGGGCGAGGTCGCGGAGGAAATCGACGCGGGCCCGCTGACCTTCCGCCACGAGGCCCGCTTCGGGCCGGTGCGGGGCGAGGTCTCCGGGCACTTCCATCCCGTGGCGGCGCTCACGGTCCGGGGACGCGGCCTGCGCCGGCGCTGTTTCCTCACGGATGGGCGGCGGCTCATCCTGCCCGCCTTCGGCGCCTATGCCGGCGGCCTGAATGCGCGGGATCCGGCGATCGCCCAGCTCTTCCCCGGCGACTACGACGCGCTGCTGCTGGGCCGCGACGCGGTGCGGCGGCTGTCGTGGCGGCGGCTCAGGCCGGAGGCGGGGTGAAGGTGGATGGGTGAGATAGGAATGAGTTTCAGAGCAACCTGAAGACAGATTCTACCCATTTCTGGAGGCATTTCAGGGGCTCAGGTCACACACGCCATCGACCTCCGAGCTACTCATTCTTCCACTGCCGGTCTTCGATTGCCTCAACGATGCGTCCAACACTCAAACTTCTGTAGTGAGGTTGCTTGCCAGTCAGCCGGATCCAAATTCTTTGGAAGAGGCCGCCGAACTGACTCTCGCCGGGTGCATACATGGATAAATCAACCTTGAGTTCTATTCCGAACTCCCTGTTGATCCACAGGAACAACTCAAGCAGCTCAGTTCCGTATATCCCTAAGTCGCGAAAAACCTCTGTATCTGGAGAAATCGAGACTCCTCTGGCTGCGGTCAACTCCATTACCTTCTCAGTCAGCTTGCGATAGGTCTCGGCGTCCTTTGTCATTTGCTGACTACTTCATGAAGAAGGGGAGCGGATCAGAAGACCAACCAACGGGTGGCGTTTCCGCGGCCTGCGCTGAGCCAAACACTCCAATCTGATAGGCGCTATAGCCGAGAAGGCCTGCCCCATAAACGACCGACGCATCTGATGCCACACGGCCCGTCAGCCCAGCAACCGATGCTGTGCCGTAGTATGATCGTAAGGCATTGGCGACGACACCGCTGCTCTCGGTTACGCGGCCTGGAATCTGAATACTTGGGACAACAAAACCGCGTGCGGTGGCGGATATTACCGACACACCTTGGCCACCGCCTGAAATGGCGGAGCCAAACTGACTGTACGGCAAGACCGGGCGGCCAGCTGCAATTGCGACAGCACCGCTAATGCCTGTGTCGATTGCATTTGCGGCACTCTGAGGGACGCCCGCCGACTGTAGGCCCTGCGAAGTAAATGTATCTGTTCCTCGCCAAGCTGCCTGCGCAACGTCGATGCCGTGTAGTGCTATCGCGCCGCCAGCGATCGCGCCGACGCCGCTCCAGCCTGTGGCGAGACCAAGTCCAATGCCAGTCGCAGCCTCCAGCGAGCCGCCCACGAATCTGGCGACACCCATCCAACTGAGCAATCCTTCCGGATCAATCAGATTGAGTGGATCATTGCCGACATACGCATAGAGATTGATCCCGCCCTGATACCCGATGGGATCGGCCTGCGCGAACCTGCCCCACGCGGGCGAATAGTGCCGCGCCCGGTAGTAATAGAGGCCGGTCTCCTGGTCGATCCTCTGCCCGGTGTAGCCGAACTGCACCGGCGCGGCGGTCGTGGTGCCGTAGGGCCGGTAGCCGAACGGTGCGATGGTGCCGGTGCCGGAATCGACCGAGGCGACGATCGAGCCCAGCAGGTTGGGCAGCAGCGTGTCGCGGGTGTCTGGCCCTCCACCCGGGGCGATGTTCATCTGGTTCAGGGCCGCATTGGACCCCGGCCCGTAGGCGTACCAGCGCACGATCTGGCCGGTGGCGCCGTCGTAGTCGAGCAGCTCGCGATTGTCGGCGCCGGTCACGGTGATGGTGGTGGTGCCGTTGACCGTGCGCACCTTGCGCCGGCCGCGGGGATCGAAGGCGTAGGTGGCGGCATTGCCGCCACCCGATGCGCTCACGAGGCGGTTCTCGGGATCGTGGCCCAGCGTGATGGCGCCGTCGAAGGTGAGGTTGCCATTGCCGTCGTAGGTCGGCGTGACGGCGCCGACGGCGGTATAGGCGGTGGTGCCGGCGCCGCTCGGGTAGCTCAGCCAGGCGGTGTCGGAGACGGTCTCGCCGATGCGTTGGTTGGACTTGTTGTAGCTGTGGCCGAAGGCGACGGCGGGGCCGGCCGCCGGCGAGGTGGCGGCGGGGGCGGGGGCAGCTCCTTCGCGGCGCGCCTCAGGACGTTCAACAACAAGACCGTGCAGATCTTCAAGACCACCGTGACGGCGCGGCCGTAATCGGGCGGCAGGCGGCGGGCCACGGCCACAAGGAATAGACGTCCGCGACGGCCAGTGCCGGCAAAATGCCGGCACTCAAGAAAACTCAAAGAAAATTTGACAGATCCAGCAGGTTTTGTGCTATATTTCTGATACCATCGCACGAGGCCTGTCTAAAAAGGACAGGGCCGACGCGCCCCCGGCACGACCGGGGAGGAGCGATCTCGCTCTGAAATCATTGGCCATGCCCCGCCCGGCGCGCCCGCCGGGTACGATCCCTGGAGGATGAGGGGCCGTCCCGCGGTCTTGCCCATACCGGGTACTGAACCGTGAGTAGCAAGCAAAAGGCCACCCCGCCGCCGACTGTCCGGCAGAGGGTGGACCGCGATGCGGACAACGCATCCGAAAGCCTGGTTGTGACAGTCGTCTGCGGCCGCCCGAGGTGGGGCCGCAGGGTCAGATTTCCGCGAGGGCACAGGTGGGCGCTCGGCCTGTGTCACAACATTTGTCTCAACTTGGTGTGACATCCTGGGGTGTGACATTGGGTGTTGCAGCAGCCTTCGACGCTCTCGGACATTGCTACGCAATGTCCTGACGCTCACCGGCCGGGCTCCGCCCGGCCTCGCTCAGCGCGGCAGCTCGTACTTCAGCGTCACCTCGCCCAGCCCCTCGATCCGGCCGGTGGCGGTGCTGCCGGGCGGCACGAACTGGCAGGCGACCATGGAGCCGGTCGAGACGATCATGCCCTTCCTGAGGGTCTTGCCGTGGTCGCCCAGCTTGTTGGCGATCCAGGCCAGCGCGTTATGGCAATGGCCCAGCACGTCGCCGGAATGGCCCTCGCGCACCACGGTGCCGTCGAAGGCGATCGAGCCTCTCAGGTCGCCGAGGTCGAGCTTGCGCCAGTCCTTGTTCGGGCGGGCGAGCACCGAGCCGCCGTTCCAGCCGGCGTCCATGATCAGCGGATTGACGGCGAGGCGGCTGTAATCGGCGCCGCGGTCCTCGATCAGCTCGAAGCCGGCGCGGGCCTCGCCGACGAAGGGCGCGATCGAATCGCGGTCGTAGGGTGTGCTGGCCTTGGGTTTGGGCACGTCGGCATTGAGCGTCAGGATGATTTCGAGTTCGACACCCAGCCGCGTCCAGCGGTCGGCGCGCACCGTGGCCTTGTGCTCGAACACGCGCTTGCGGCGGATCGGCCCGTAGGCCGGACCCTTGAGGCCGGTCTGGGCCAGGATCTGCGGCGAGGTGAGCGCGATCTTGTAGCCGACCAGCGGGCCCTGCTTCACGACCTGCTTCCTGAGGAACGCGTCCTGGACCTTGTAGGCCAGGCGCTCGTCGTCGGTGGCGAAGTGCGCCGGCCACCAGCCGACCACGGCGCGGGCGCGGTCGACCCGATGCAGCCAGTCCGCGACCTTCGAAACGCTGAACGCCATGAGCTTCCTCCCCTTGCTTGTCAGCCGTCGCCCCGCATAGTGCCACCATGGCGGACAAAGCGTTGCGGAATTCTGGTCCGGTGCGGTCGGGCGCCCTCGTGGGCGTCGTGCTGGCCGGCGGCGAGGGCAGGCGCATGGGGCCGGGGCCGCTAAAACCGCTGCGGCTGCTGGCCGGCCGGCCGCTGGTGGCGCACGTCGTGGAGCGCCTGCGGCCGCAGGTCATGGACCTCGTCGTGGTGGCCAACGGGCCGGCCGCGGCGTTCCGCAGTTTGGGTGTGCCGGTGATCGCCGATCCGGCCGAGGTACG
>JAIETA010000021.1 GCA_019745575.1 Reyranella sp.
CCGCCGCCGTCGCCGCCGCCGCCGGGGCGATCGGCCGGGCGAAGGCGACGGCGCCGACCGGCAGCCACGAGCGGCCGGCGAGGAGTTTGCCGCCGACGACCGCGGTCCGAACGGCGCGGCTGAAAACGGCCACGACAAACCGCCCCGCGATGAGCAGGACGGCGAGGCGGCCGAAGGTGACGGCGTGCGCGCCGAAGGCGAGCGTCGTCCATCGGGCGATCGTGGCGAGGGTGATGGCGACCGGCGGCGTCGCCGTGGTCGCCGCGGCGGCCGTCGCAGGCGTCGCGAACCCGGCGATGGCGAGCCCAACGGCGAGCACACGCCGCGCGAACCCGACTACACCTCGGAGGAGTTCGCCTCCGATGCACCGGCGCGACAGGCGCCGGCGGATACCGAAGATCGCTATGTCGCGACCATGCCCGACTCGATGGCCGCGCCACGCGACCACTCGCCCTACGATCCCGGCCAGCCCGTGAACGTCGAGGCGGCCTCGCCGCCGGTCGCGGCTCCGCCACCGCCTCCTCCGCCGCCGGTCTATGTTCCAGCACCGGCACCCGAGCCCGTCGCGGTGCAGGCGCCGGAACCGCCGCCGGCTCCCGTCATTCCGGTGATCCCGGTCGCAGATGTTCCGCCGGAGAAGCCCAAGCGCGGCTGGTGGCGACGCTGACGGAGAGCTTGAGCCCTTGAATGCAAAGAGCGCCTCCGCAGAGGCGCTCTTTTCTTTTCAGCTCCGGCAGAACGGGCGTCTAGGCCTTCACCTGCTCGCCCAGCCAGTCGATCGCGGCCTGCGCGCCGCCTTTGCCATGAGGAATGCCGAGCGCGTTCAGGCTCATCTCGATCACGCTGAGCGTGCCGAGCACCATCGGTGCGTTGACGTGGCCCATGTGCGCTACCCGGAAGGCCTTGCCGGACAGCTCGCCGATGCCGTGGCCGAGGATCACGCCGCACTGCTTGTTGCAGTAGGCGCGCAGCGCCTCGGGGTCGTGGCCGTTGGTGAGCACGCAGGTGACCGAATCGGAACGCTCCTCGGGTTCGATGATGTTGAAGCCGATCGCCTGGCCCTCCGACCACACGCCGACGGCGCGACGCACCGCCTCGGCCAGCAGCCGGTGGCGCCGGTGCACGTTGTCGAGCCCTTCCTCGAACAGCAGGTCGAGTGCCGCGCGCAGGCCGAACAGCAGGTGCTCGGGCGGCGTGCCGGCGTATTTCTGGTAGTGCTGCGCGCCTTCGCGTTCGGTCCAGTCCCAGTAGGGCGTCCGAAGCCCCGCCTGCTTGTGCACTTCGCGCGCGCGGTCGTTGGCCGCAACAAAGCCCAGGCCGGGCGGCGTCATCATGCCCTTCTGCGAGCCCGACATCGCGACGTCGACGCCCCAGGCGTCCATCTCGAACGGCATGCAGCCGAGCGAAGCCACCGCGTCGACCATCAGGAGCGCCTCGTGCCCGGCCGCGCGCATTGCCTTGCCGATCGCCTCGATGTCGTTCACCACGCCCGAGGCGGTATCGATCTGGGCCACCAGGACGGCTTTGATGGTGCCCTCCTTGTCGGCCCTGAGGCGCGCCTCGACTTCGGCCGGCCGCACGGCGCGGCGCATGTCGCCCTTCAGCACCTCGACTTCGACGCCCATGCGCCGGGCATTTTCGCCCCAGCCGATCGCGAAGCGGCCGCTCTCCAGCACGAGGATCTTGTCGCCCTTGCTCAACACGTTGGTGAGGGTGGCTTCCCAGGCGCCATGGCCGTTGGCGATGTAGATGTAGGCGTGGCCCTTGGTGCTGAAGACGCGGGCGACATCGCGCAACAGACCGTCGGTCAGCGCCAGCAGCGGGCCGGAATAGATATCCACCGCCGGGCGATGCATCGCCCGCAGCACCTCGTCCGGCACCGTCGTCGGCCCCGGAATCGCAAGAAACTCCCGTCCCGCACGCACGCTCATTCTTCACCGTCCTTCGCGTAACTCCGTCGCTCACACTACCATGTCGGCGGCAGCCGAGAACCGGCGACTACGCCTAGCCAATGTCCTGTGCGCCGGCAGTTTCCCTAATGGCACGTTCCGCATCATCGTGCCGTTCGGACCGACCTCCACCGCCGATCGGGGCGCGTCCGTTACGCCTGCTACGACGCGTAGCGGCTTTCGGTCAGTGCCGGCCACAGCGCCGGCGGGCCGGCCTTGGCGACGGCGGCGCCGATCTTCTCGCCCCAGAAGCTCTCGCTGCCGAAATCGCGTCGCCACACCCAGAGCCGGCGCGTGTAGTGGTGCAGGATATGCTCGTGGGTAAAGCCCATGGCACCCATCGACTGATGCGACAGGGCGGCGATGCGCTGGGCGAAGTCGGAGGCCTGTGTCTTGGCCGCCGCGATCGAGAAGCTGCCACCGTCGGCCAGGCCGCCCTCGTCGGCATCGCGCGCCGCGGCTTCGGCGGAGGCGATGGTCGCGGCAACACAGCTCGCGAGCTCCGCCAGCATGTGCTGGATCGCCTGGAACGTCGAGATCGGCCGGCCGAACTGCACACGCTGCTTGGAATACTCGACTGTGGTGGCCAGGATCTTGTCGGCCGCGCCGGCCATCTGCATGGCGCGCGCCAGTGCGCCGAGTTCGCGCGCGCGCTCCACCGTCACGGCCGACCGGGCGGCGAACTCGGCCGGCGCGTTCTCGAACACCACGGTGCCATAGGGTTCGCCGGCATGGCTCGGCGCCAGTGTTACCCTGGCGTTCGCCCTGGCGACCACGACCAGCATGCCGTCGGCAATCGCCACGAAGCGCTCGGCCGGGCCGGCGAACGGCACGCGCTCGACCTTGCCGGTGAGGCGTCCGCCGGCCATCGCGAGAGGACCCAGCGCCAGCGCCGCCGGGCCCGGCTTGGGTGTGCCGCCGGCGGCGGCCACGAGCATCGCGGCCAGAGCCGTCTCGGCGAGCGGCACCGGAACGGCATGGCCGCCGGCCAGCCGCAGCACGGCCATCAGGTCGGCCAGGGTGCCGCCCACGCCGCCCTTGTCCTCGGGCACGGCGGTGAGCGGCAGGCCCATCTCCTCGATCTCTTTCCAGAAGTCGGCAGGCCAAATGCCCTTCTCGACGCCGTTCACGATTTCCTTGCCGCAGCGCTCTGTAAAGAAGCGCCCGGCGGTGTCGAGCAGCATGTCACGGGTTTCGCGGTCCATCCTGGGTCTCCTTCGGCTCAGCGCAGGCCGAGGCCGCGGGCAACGATGCCGCGCAGGACCTGGGTGGTGCCGCCCTGGATCGTGTACGAGGGCGCCATCATGGTGGCGTACTGGGCGATATCGAGGAAGTCGGCCATGTCGTCCTCGGTGGTGGCGTCGGACTCGGCCAGCGTGCGGGCAATTTCCGGCAGGTCCTGCTGGTAGATGGTGCCCAAATCCTTGACGAGCGAGGCCTCGATGGCGGGCGACTTGCCGCCCTGCATCATGCCGGCCACGGCGACCGACATCTGGCGCAAGGTCCACAGGCGGGCGACGAGGCGGCCGAGAATGGCCCCCGCCCGCTTGGCCGGTTGGCGACCGAGCACACGCACCAGCTCGCGCAGCACATAGAAGTTCTGCATGAAGCGCTCGGGGCCGCTGCGCTCGAACGCGAGTTCGCTGGTGACCTGAAGCCAACCGTCGCCTTCGTTGCCGATCAGACAGCTCTCGGGGATGAAGCAATCGCTGAACGTCACCTCGTTCCAGTCGTGGCGGCCGGCCAGGTTGATGATCGGCCGGATGGTGATGCCCGGCGTCTTGAGATCGACCAGAAGCTGGCTCAGCCCCTTGTGGCGGTCCTCGCGCTGTCCCGACGTACGTACCAGGGTGATGCAGTAGTGGTTCCGGTGGGCGCCCGAGGTCCAGACCTTGGTGCCGTTCACGCGGAAGCCGCCCGGCACCGGCTCGGCGCGCGTCCGCACCGAGGCGAGGTCGGAGCCGGAGTCGGGCTCGCTCATGCCGATGCTGAAGTAGCACTCGCCCCGGGTGATGCGCGGCAGGATCGCCTGGCGTTGCTCCTCGCTGCCGAAGCGCAGCAGGAGCGGTCCCGACTGGCGATCCGCCACCCAGTGCGAACCGGCCGGCGCGCCGTTTCCGAGCAACTCCTCGGTCACGACGTAGCGATCGAGGAAACTGCGCTCGCCGCCGCCGTACTGCTTGGGCCAGGTGATGCCGATCCAGCCGCGCCTGCCCAACGCCTTGCTGAAGTCGGGCGACGCCGTGTTCCAGCTCGCGAAGCGGTCCTCGGTCTTGATGGCGGGCAGCGTTTCCTTGAGGAAGGCGCGGACTTCGCCGCGCAGGGCCTCGGCCTCCGGCGGCAGGTGGAAGGGCGGAAATTCGAGCTTGGGAATCGACATGGATGTTTTCCGGATTTTCCGCCAGTCGGATGGCGACGGCAGTTGGACGCCTCTTCTCTGTCGGCTAATCCTAGACCGCGCAACCACGCAGTTTCGAGGGACGAAGATGCCCCGCCGACCGCCCCGCCTGCCGCCGCTCCTGCCGGAGTTCGACGACGACGAGCGCGAGGCCGTGCTGACCGCCAACCGCGCCTTCTACAAGGCCTTCAACGACCGCGACGCCGCGGCGATGGATCTGCTGTGGGCGCCGACCGGATCGGTCGTGTGCCTGCATCCCGGTCAGGCGGCGCTGCACGAGCGGGCCGAGATCATCGCCAGTTGGCGGGCCATTCTGCGGCACCCGGAGGCGCCCCGGGTGCGCTGCGCCGAGGAATGGGTGGTCGGCCGACCCGGCCTGGCGATCGTCGTCTGCCGCGAGATCCTGCCCGAGGTGCAGCTCATGGCGACCAACAGCTTCGCGCGACACGACGATGGCTGGCACATCATCGGCCACCATTCGGGGCCCGTCCCTTCCGTCACGCCGAGCCGCGCCGGGCCGGCATCAGGATCTGCGCCGACGCGAGACCGCCGCCGGCTGCACTAAGCTGGCGGCCAGCGAGCGCGGTCGCCACGACGGCCGACGCGACCAAATTCGCCGAGACGAAAAGCCCTGTTAAGTCCGCTTCCAGGCCTTGAGCCGCCGCACCGCCTCCTCCATGTCGGCCGTCGAGCCGGCGAAGGAAAAGCGCAGTGTGCCGCTGCCGCGCGCCCGGTCGAAGTCGACCCCGGGCGTGGTCGCCACGCCCGCCTCGCGCAACATGCAGCTGCAGAAGTCGCGGCTGTCGTTGGTCAGGTGCGCAACGTCGGCATAGATGTAGAAGGCGCCATGCGCCGGCGTCAGACGATCGAAGCCCGCCGCCGGAAGCCCCGCCAGCAGCAGGTCGCGGTTGGCGCGGTAGCGCACGACATGGCCATCCAGCTCGTCACGGCATTCGAAGGCGGCCAGCGCCACGTGTTGGGACAGCGTCGGCACGGAAATGAAAAAACTCTGCGCCAGCCGCTCGATCGGCCGCACCAGTTCCGGCGGCACGACCAGCCAGCCAACCCTCCAGCCGGTCATCGAGAAGTACTTGGAAAAGCTGTTCACGACGACGGCCGTCTTCGACATCTCGACCGCCGACGCCGGCCGGCCTTCATAGACGATGCCATGATAGATCTCGTCCGAGACAAGCCGGACGCCTTTGCGATCGCACCAGTCGACCACGGCCTGGAGCTCGGCGCGATTGACCATCGTGCCCGTCGGATTGGACGGGCTGGCCAGGATCAGGCCGTCGATCTTGCCGGCCTTCTCCAGCGTGGCCACGGTCGGCTGATAATTGTCTTCGGCGGACGTCGGCAGGTCGACGGCTTCCAGGTTCAGGGCCGCCAGGATGTTGCGATAGGCCGGATAGCCCGGCGCCGCCAGCGCGACCCGGTCGCCGGCGTCGAAGCAGGCGAGAAACGTCAGCGGGAACCCGCTTGAAGACCCGGTCGTCACGATCACCCGTTCGGCCGGGACGTCGACGCCGTAGTGTTCCTGATAGTGCCGGGCGATGCGACTGCGCAGCGTCGGCAGGCCCAGGGCGGCCACATAGCCGATGCGATCCGTATCCAGGGCTCTACGGGCCGCCTCAAGCGCACCTTTCGGCGCCGGCGTACTGGGCTGGCCGATCTCGAGGTGAATGACGGTGTCGCCGGCCGCCTCCTTGGCGGCGGCGGCGGCCATCACGTCCATGACAATGAACGGTTCGACCGCGGCTCCGCGGCGCGACAGCTTGTTCGACATGAAAGCAGCTCCTAACGGTCGGCGGCCAGCAAGGCGAGCCCCGCTCCAGCGGGGTCGATGGCGCTCTGACACGTGGCGGCGCTGCCGCGCAATCCTCCGGGACAGGCAATGGCATTGACGTAGCCGCCCTGCCCGCGCCGCGCGGCGAGGACGGTCACGAGGTTCTGGCCGGCTTCGATGGTGGCGCTGGCCACGGCCCCCGTCGCCTGCGCGGCCGTCGGCCCGCCGCCGCCCGCGCCTGCGAAGATGAATTCACCGCTGGCCGGATAGGCCATGATCAGCGGGCTGGCCGAGGCGGCATCGGGTGTCGGCGCGCCGAGCAGGATGCCGGTTCCCGGCACGATCATCCTCGCCCCGAACAGCTGGCCCATCGACAGGGCGCAAGCTGCGGCACCGCCCCGGCTGTCGACCGCGGCAAACCCGGCAAAGCCGCCCGAGTCGGCCGGCG
>JAIETA010000074.1 GCA_019745575.1 Reyranella sp.
AGATTCTCCGTGAGTTCGCGCCCTATGTTGGCGTCTCATGGCTAAAAAGCTTCGGCGAGACCGCCAATTTACGGAGTTCAGCGGGCGAGAACACCAGCGTGTTTCAACTCGTGGCTGGAATTCGGATGTGGTTTTGAACGGCTATGAAGCGTCAACGGAGATCAATTCCTCTTCAGACCAAGCTTGCCGCTCAAAGACCGCCCACCAACCGGGCTTCTGCGAGCGTTGGTGAAACCAAAGAAGCTCTGCAACAAGGTTGCGAACCCGGGCATCACCATGGCTGGCCGCATGCACTGTGGCCGCCACGTGCTGCTTTCGGGCTTCGAGTTCGGCTCGCTCGGCCGAGCGGTCGCGCTTTTCCGGCGCGGACTCATCGACGATCTCCAGCCGCGCGCCTGCCGGTCGCAAGCTTTCAATCCATTTGTGCAACTGGGCTGTCGAGACGCAGTCGTCTTTATTGTACGCCGCAATCGATTCAAGGATGGCAGGGTCCTTCGAGATGCACCAGCGTTCGTACTCGACGATGCTGTCAGCGGCCGTTTTCGCTTCGCCCGCGCGCTCGCGCCAGTAAATTGCTTCGAGATTCTTCAGCGAATAACTCTCGGTCGACGCGCGAAGGGCTTGGGTGACGACACGGTAGAGATCCACGAAGCGCCGCTCGCGAAGGAGCTGATCCAGCTCGGCTTCCATGGTTGCGTAGCGCATGGCAAGCCGCTTTAGGGCGGCAGGCTCGTATCCGGCGTAGTGGTATATGTGTGCACCGCGATGGCGACGCATTTGCTCGATGAACAGGCCCATCGCTCGCTCGAATGCGGCCTTTTCTTCGGCAGGTGTATGCCCCCAAATGAGATGGAAGGTTGCTTCGGAGTCGTCTGGCAGCTTGCCGAAGATACCGAACAGATACGCCAGCCCAGCGCCTGCCAAGGGATCGCCTTCCATGTCGAAGTAGAGATCGCCGCTATCGGGCGCGGGCAGCATCCGGTCGGCACGCGCGCCAGACTAGCCTTGGCGCTCCTTCTCTTCACCGGCGTTCGCCGATCCGATGTGGTGAAGCTTGGGCGCCACATGGAGCAGGCGGGCTCGCTGCATTTCGTGGAGACCAATGGTGCAAACAGCCACGCTCTGAGCCGCAAGAAGCGGTCCTCGCCGAAGCAGCGAGTCATCCCGATTGTCCCGGAATTGCGCGAGGTCATTGAAGCTACACCATCGGGCCAAATGACCTACCTCGTTTCGGCTAATGGTCTCCCATACAAAGAGACCAGCTTCGGCAACTGGTTTCGCGACCGTTGTGACGAAGCGGGTTTGAAGCACTGCTCGGCCCACGGGCTGCGCAAGGCTGGCGCGAAGATCGCGGCAGAGAACGGCGCTACCGCACATCAACTCATGGCGATCTACGGCTGGGAAAAGCTCGAACAGGCAGAGTTGCACACGCGGCAAGCCAACAAGACCTTGCTTGCCGCGCAGGCGATGCACCTTGTCGTACCGCGCGAGAAGAACAAAGACAGTAAGTAGAGTGTCGCACCTTTTGCGGAAAACTGCCGGTGCGACACCTTTCCAGCTCTAAGTGCTTGAAATTTCTAAAGTCTGGAAAGGAATGGTGCCCCGAGACGGAATCGAACCGCCGACCCCATCATTACGAATGACGTGCGCTACCAGCTGAGCCATCGGGGCACGGCGGCGGGTTCAGCGGAAAGGCGGCGGCGAAGTCGGGATGGGCAGGCCGGCGATCCCTCGCCGGTCTCGAAATCATCGCAAGACGCCGGACCGAAGCGTGCCGACCGCCAACGCCGATTCTTTCCGCCGCAAACGCCGGCCGACGTCACACCGCCATGCGCGTGTGCAGGTCGAACATGATCCAGAAGCTGCCGCCCACCATGATGAAGATCAGCACGGCGGTGAACACGATGGCGAGCAGGTTCTCCTTGGGCGTCGAGGTGAAGTTGAGGTGCAGGAAGAACTTCAAGTGGACCAGCACCTGCAGCAGGGCCGCGATGCCGATCAGCAGCAGCGCCCGCTGCGGCGGCAGCGCGTGGGTGGCGACCACCCAGAACGGGATGGCCGTCAGCACGACGGCCAGAATCAGGCCGATCAGGTAGGAACGCAGGCCATGGTCGGGTTGGTTTTCCATCACAGCAGCCCCGGCAGGTAGACGATGGAGAAGATGCCGACCCAGGCGATGTCGAGGAAGTGCCAGAAGAGGCCCAGCCGGAACAGCCGCGAGACGACGGGCACGGAGAGGCCCTTCGTCATCACCTGGCCGCACATGATCAGGATCCAGACCAGGCCCATGCTGACATGGACGCCGTGGGTGCCGACCAGGGTGAAGAAGGCGGAGAGGAAGCCGCTGCGGTCGGGGCCGGCGCCGGCGGCGATCATGCCGGCGAACTCGCGGATTTCCAGGAACACGAAGCCCGCGCCCAGCGCGAAGGTGACGAGCAGCCAGAACACGACCGCGCCGCGGTTGCCGGTCCTGGCGGACAGCGAGGCGAAGCCGAAGGTGGTGCTGCTGACCAGCAGCAGCACGGTCTCCAGCGCGGCGTTGCGCAGATCGAACAGGTCCTTGCCGGCCGGCCCGCCGGCGGTGTTGTTGACCATGATGACGTAGGTCGCGAACAGCAGCGCGAAGATGACGGCGTCGCCCATCAGGTAGAGCCAGAAACCGAGCGCCCGCTGCTCGTGGGTGGCGGCCGCGCCGTCGTGGCCGGACGGCGTCGCGTGCAGGGCGGCGCTGCTCATGTCCGGCTCCCGAGCAGGCGGTAGCGCGCGTCCTCGATCTGCTTGACCTCGGCGGCGGTGATGGTGAACTCGGCGTCGTCGTCGGACGAGCGGACGACGAGGGCCACCCACATGGCAAGCGCGCAGACGACCACCAGCCACCAGATGTACCAGATGATGGCAAAGCCCAGCACGCCGGCCAGGCCGCCCACGATCACGCCGACCGCCGTGTTCTTCGGCAGGTGGATGTCCTCGTAGCGCGCCGGCCGCTGCCAGGTGGTGCCGCGCTCCTTCATGTCGAGCAGCGCCTCGCGGTCGCGCACCTCGGGCAGGGTGGCGAAGTTGTAGGGCGGCGGCGGCGAGGTGGTGGCCCACTCGAGCGTGCGGCCGTCCCACGGATCGCCGGTGAGGTCGACGGTCTTGCGGCGGTCGCGCAGGCTGACATAGAGCTGCATCGCCATGCAGCCGATGCCCAGCATGACCACGACGGCGCCCAGCGCCGCCACCATCAGGTAGGGCTGCCACGACGGATCGTTATAGGTCTCCATGCGGCGCGGCATGCCCTTGAAGCCCAGCAGGTAGAGCGGCATGAACGCCAGGTAGAAGCCGATCATCCAGCACCAGAACGAGCGGGCGCCCCAGGTGCGGTCGAGCGCGAAGCCGAAGGCCTTGGGGAACCAGTACATGTAGCCGGCGAGGTAGCCGAACAGCACGCCGGGGATGATCATGTTGTGGAAGTGGGCGACCAGGAAGGTCGTGTTGTGCATCAGGAAGTCGGCCGACGGGATGGCCAGCAGCACGCCGGTCATGCCGCCGATCACGAAGGTCACCATGAAGCCCACCGTCCACATCATCGACGGATGGAAGTCGATGCGGCCGCGATACATGGTGAGCAGCCAGTTGAACACCTTCACCCCGGTCGGCACGGCGATGATCATGGTGGTGATGCCGAAGAAGGCGTTGACGTTGGGGCTCGACCCCATGGTGAAGAAGTGGTGCAGCCAGACGGTGAAGGACAGGAGCGCGATGCAGGCCGTGGCGTAGACCAGCGAGCTGTAGCCGAACAGCCGCTTGCGCGAGAAGGTCGCCACGACCTCGGAGAAGATGCCGAAGGCCGGCAGGATGAGGATGTAGACCTCCGGATGACCCCAGATCCAGAACAGGTTGGGGTAGTTCATCATGTTGCCGCCGTGGGCATTGGTGAAGAAATGCATGCCGGCCAGGCGGTCGAGCGCCAGCAGGCCGCAGGCCACGGTGAGCGCCGGGAAGGCGAAGGCCATCAGCACCGAGGCGCACAGCGCCGTCCAGACGAACGGCGTCATGCGCATCAGCGTCATGCCCGGCGCGCGGCGTTTCAGGATGGTGACGATGAAGTTGATGCCCGACAGCGTCGAGCCGACGCCGCTGATCAGGATCGCCCAGATCCAGTAGTCGACGCCGACGCCGGGACTGTACTCGATGCCCGAATAGGGCGGATAGCCGGTCCAGCCGGCGGTCGAGAACTTGCCGATCACCAGCGAGACCATGACCAGGCCGGCGCCCGACGCGGTCAGCCACAGGCTCAGCGAATTCAGGAACGGGAAGGCCACGTCGCGGGTGCCGATCTGCAGCGGCACGACGATGTTTATGAGCCCGGTCATGAAGGGCATCGCCATGAAGAAGATCATGATGGTGCCGTGCGAGCTGAAGATCTGGTCGAAATGGTCGGGCGGCAGGTAGCCGCCGGCGTTGAGCGAGAAGGCCTGCTGGGCGCGCATCATGATGGCGTCGACGAAGCCGCGCAGCAGCATGACCAGCGCCAGCACGATGTACATGACGCCGATGCGCTTGTGGTCGACGCTGGTCAGCCACTCGGTCCACAGATAGCGCCAGGCGCCGAGCCAGGTGATGAGGAGGGCCACCAGCAGCGCGCCGCCCACCGTGACCGCCGCGCCGCCCATGGCGACCCAGCTGTAGAGCGGCAGGGCATCGATCGTCAGTCTACCGAACATCGGTCTATCTCCGGGCCGCCGCGGGCTGGGCGTGGCCGCTGTGCGCATACTTGGCGATGATCGAGTCGTAGAGCCCGGGCTCGACCGCCGAATAGAAGGTGACGGGATGGCGCTGGCTCTTGGCCGCCAGCGCCGGATAGCTTTTAGCGTCGAGGCGGGCCGGCGCCTGCCGCACCTTGACCACCCAGGCGTCGAAGTCGGCCGGCGCCAGCGCCACCACCTCGAAGAACTGATCGGAGAAGCCGTCGCCCGAATACATGCTGTTGCGCCCGACGAAGCTGCCGGGCGCATCGGCCAGAAGCTGCAGGCGCGTCTGCATGCCGGCCATGGCGTAGATCTGGCCGGCGAGCTGCGGCACGTAGAAGGCGTTCATCACCGTGTCGGAGGTGATGCGCAGGCTGAGCGGCCGGCCGCTCGGGAAGGCGAGCTGGTTGACGGTGGCGACGCCCTGCTCGGGATAGATGAACAGCCACTTCCAGTCCTGCGCCACGACCTGGACTTCGAGCGGCGGCTGGGCCGAGGCGATCGGCCGGTAGGGGTCGAGCTTGTGGGTGCTGCGCCACACCAGGACCGCCACGGCCACGACGATCAGCGACGGCACCAGCCAGACGAAGGCTTCCAGACGCGGCGACTTGGACCACTTGGGCGCGTAGGTGGCGGCGGTGTTGCCGGCGCGGTAGCGCCAGGCGAACCACAGGGTGAGCACGATGACCGGCACCACCACGACCAGCATGACGAAGAAGGCGTCGAACAGAAGGTCGCGCTGGGCCAGCGCGATCGGCCCCTTGGGGTCGAGGACGGCGGAATGCCGGAGATCGCAACCGCCGGCGAACAAGGCCGCCCCGGCCGGCGCCGCCCCCCGAAGCAGCCGATAGACAAGCCCCATCACGATTGCGCCCGCGCCTTCATTGCCGATGGCCACAGCTTGGAGCCGCGTTCGGGCTTGGGCAACGGTTCTTTTGCCGCGCCGCCACTAGAGCACGATGACTTGAGGCCTATCTTGCCCTACCGCCTCACCCTGAGGAGCGGTCCTCTGGACCGCGTCTCGAAGGGTGGGAACGAGCACCTCGTCTGCAGCCCATGCTTCGAGACGGCGCTACGCGCCTCCTCAGCATGAGGTTTGTTTGTCAGACGGATCTGAAGTCATCACGCTCTAGCCGACCGTCACGGAAGGGTCTTTTAGACGCAGGCGTCGGCGCGCCAGTCGAACGGCGCCTTGGCCTCGCGCAGGAAGCCGGCCAGCCACGACGCGCCCAGCGCATAGTTGGCCTTGCTCGACTGACTGCCGGCCAGCAGGAAGGTGTTGATGCCGACCACGCGGCCGCAGGCATCGATCAGCGGGCCGCCCGAATTGCCCGACGAGATGTCGGCCGAATGCAGCACCATCGGCGTGCTGCGCTCCTTGTTCTGCACCGCGCTCACCGTGCCCTTGGTCAGCACCACCTGCGGCGCGGCTTTCAGGTCGCCGGCCGCAAGGTTGCGCAGGTTGCGATCGAGCGCGATGCCGATGGTGGGATAGCCCGCGGCGACGACGTCGCCCAGCGCCGGCGGCTCGTCGGCCAGCGCCAGCGGCCGCACCGCGCCGGCCGGCACATCGACCCGGATCAGGGCGAAGTCCGCCTGGGTCGCCTGGCCGGGCGGCGTGGTGGCGACGACCGTGCCGATATAGCCGGTCCGGAGATGCTTGCTGATCACCAGCGCCTCGCCGCCGGCCGCCGAGCGGCCGAGCACATGGTGGTTGGTGACGACATGGTTGGGCGAGACGAAGAAGCCCGAGCCGCTGCCGCCACGGTCGGAGATGACCAGCACGGTGGCCTGTTCCAGGGCGGCGGCGAGGGCGGCGGCGTCGGCCTTGCCGGCCTTGGGCAGCACCGCCGAGGCAATGACGGGGGGCACGGCGGGGGGCGCGGCGGCCGGCGCCGCGGCCGG
>JAIETA010000181.1 GCA_019745575.1 Reyranella sp.
CCCGAAAGAAGCGGTTACGCCGACCGGGCCAAGCATGCACCGCGACACGTCGAATCATTCCCCGGACAGCCCTGCATTCAAATGGGGAGGTGGCGCGTAGCGCCGGAGGGGTCATGACCCCATCGCCCTCGTAAGACGAGGGCACTTCCCCCGTCGCGCCTCTGAAGGCGCTGAGACGGGGGAAGAGAATGATCCAGCCTCTACCCCAAAGCGCCCGATTTCTTGAGGGCCGCGATCTCGGTGTCGCTGAAACCCGCGCCGCGCAGCACGTCCTCGTTGTGCTGGCCGACGGCGGGCGGCGGCCCGGCCGTGCGGGGTTGGGCAAAGCCCAGCCGGATCGGGTTGTTGACGGTCCGCGGCACCTCGGGGTTGGTCGTGTCGGCGAAGATCCCGGCGTGGCGGGCCTGCTCGTCGTCGATCACGTCGGCCAGGCGGCCGATCACGCCGAAGGGAATGCCGGCGGCCGACAGGATCGCTTCCCACTGGGCGTAGGTCTTTGCCGCAAACACGGGCATCAGCTCCCGCACCAGTTCGAGCGAGCGGGTCTTGCGCTCCTCGCGATCGGTGAAGCGCGGGTCGGTGGCGAGATCGGGCCGGCCGATGGCGTCGCAGAAGACGCCCCACATCCGGTCGTCGCGCACGACCAGGAGTTGTAGCCAGCGGTCGTCCCCGGTGCGGTAGAGGTTGGTGAGCGCATTGCGGGGCCGGTCCGGCGGCTGGCGCGGCGGCAGTTTGGCGCCCACCAGCGCGCCCGCCGCCGAGGTGCCGTTGGCCCACACGCCGTTGGCATAGAGCGACGTGCCGACCCAGCCGCCCTGGCCGGTCCGGTCGCGCCGCCGCAGGCCCAGCAGGATGGCGGCGACCAGGGTCATGGCGGTGGCGCGGTCGCCCTGCGCCGGCAGCGAGATGCCCGGCGGGCCGCCTTCGTAGCGCGCGGCGTCCAGGATGCCGGAGCGGCCGAAATAGGCGGTGATGTCGAAGCCCGGCCGGTCGCGGTCCGGTCCGGTCTCGCCGTAGCCGGTGAGCGAGCAATAGATAAGGCGCGGATTGATCGGCTCGATGTCCTCCCAGCGCAGTTTTAGCCGCTCGCGCGCCGGCGGCGGGAAGTTCACGATCATCACATCGGCGCGCTCGATCAGCCGGTTTAGGACGGGGCGGGCGCTGTCCTTCTTGAGGTCGAGCGAGATCGACCGCTTTAGCCTTCCGTCGAGCTGCCAGGGGAAGTTCACCTGGTTTTCACGGCGCGGCCCCTCTCGGCGCGGATAATTCGGGCTCGTGTAGTTCTGGCGGTGCGGGTCGCCCTCGCCGGGCGGTTCGATCTTGATCACGTCGGCGCCGAAATCGGCCAGCACCACCGCCGCCGCGGGGCCCGCGATGAACGAGCTGACGTCGAGCACGACCAGCCCGTCGAGCGGCAGCGGTTCGCTCACCGGACGGCGCCGCTCGCGCGCAGGCGGGCGATGTCGTCGCCCGACAGGCCGGCCTCGCCGAGGACCTCGTCGCTGTGCTGGCCGAGCGCCGGCGCCGGATGGGCGACGCGCTGGGTGGCGAAGCTCACGCGGATCGGATCGGCCACGGTGCGCGGCATGCCGGGGATCTTCGTCTCGACGATGGCCCCCGAATGGACGGCCTGCGCATCGTCGGGAATGTCCTGCGGCCGGCTGATGACGCCGAACGTGACGTGATGCGCCGCCAGGGTCTTGCGCCAATGCTCGTAGTCGCGGCGCGCGAAGGCCTCGCTCAGGATCGCGGCCAGTTCGGCGGAGCGCTTGCGCCGTTCGTCGAGCGCGGCAAAGCGCTGGTCTTCCACCAGCTCGGGCCGCTCCAGCGCCCGGCACAGCGGGCCCCACAGCTTGTCCTCGCGCACGATCGTCAGTTGCAGCCAGCGGTCGTCGGAGGTGCGGTAGAGGTTGCCCAGCGCCGAGCGCGGCCGGTCGCGCGGCGGGCGCGGCGGCAGGAAGGCCCCGACCAGCGCCGCCTGGGCGATCACGCCGCACGACCACAGCCCGTTGCCGAGCAGCGAGGTGCCGACCCACGACCCCTCGCCGGTCTTCATGCGGTGGATCAGGGCCATCAGGATTCCCGAGACCAGTCCCATGGCGGTGGCGCGATCGCCCTGGGCCGGCACCGCGGTGCCCGGCGGCCCGCCCTCGTAGCGTTGCGCGTCGAACAGGCCCGAGCGCGCGAAGTAGGCCGTGGCGTCGAAGCCCGGCCGATCGCGGTCGGGGCCCGACTCGCCGTAGCCCGTGAGCGAGGCGTAGATCAGCCGCGGATTGACCTTCTTCACGTCGTCGTAGGCGAGCTTGAGCTTGTCGCGCACCGGCGGCGGGAAGTTGCAGATCAGGATGTCGGAGATCGCGAGCAGCCGGTCGAGGGCGGCCCGCGCCTCGGGCTGCTTGAGGTCGAGCACGAGGGAGCGCTTGTTGCGCGCGTCCATCTGCCAGGGATAGTTGACCGGGCCCTTCGGGTAGCTCGGCGAATCGACCATGATGGTGCGGTTGGGATCGCCGTCCGGCCCTTCGATCTTGATCACGTCCGCGCCCCAGTCGCCCAGCACGACGGCGGCGGCCGGTGCTGCGATGAACGAACTGATATCGAGTACGCGCAAACCTGCCAGCGGCAGGGCAGAATCGGCCATGGAAGAAATCCCCGTTTTGCCGATACTAGCGTGCAGTTGGAGAGGTGGACATGGTGGCGAAACGGGCGGCGAAGCGAACAGCGAAACGCAAACCAAATTTCCTTGTGGTCCTGATCGACGACCTGCGGTTCGACGAGCTGGGGATCTGCGGCCATCCCTACATGAAGACGCCGCACATCGACCGCGTCGGCCATGAAGGCGCGATGTTCACCCGGGCGTTCCACACCACGCCGCTCTGCTCGCCCAACCGCGCCTCGATCGTCACCGGCCAGTATGCCAGCCGGCACGGCATCATCGACAACGTGGCGCGCGACGCGCACAGCCACCGGCTGCCGAACTATCACGTCATCCTGCAGCGCCTGGGCTACGAGACGGCGCATGTCGGCAAATGGCACATGGGCAATTCCGGCGGCCCGCGGCCGGGTTACGACAGATGGGTGAGCTTTCCCGGCCACGGCTCGATCGTCGACCCGGTCCTCAACATCGACGGCGATGAGCGGCAGCACACGGGCTACATCACCGACCTGCTGAACGGGCATGCCGTCGATTTCCTGAAGAAGAAGCGTTCCAAGCCGTTTGCGCTCTTTCTCGCCCACAAGGCCGTCCATCCCGACGCCTACCAGGCGGCCGACGGCACGATCGATTTCACCGACGGCGGCTATCGCCCGGCGCCGCGCCACGCCGATCTCTACAAAGGCGCGCACTTTCCGCGACGGCCCAATGCCTTGCCGGCCGCCCAGGTGGTGAAGGACAAGCCGGCGTGGACGGAAGCACTTGCTATGCGCACCAACGCCGCCTCGCGCAAACTGCTCGACGGCATCCTGGCCGGCACCGACGAGGAGATCCGCCTGCGCGCGGCGATGATGGCCTCGGTCGACGAGGGCATGGGCGATATTCTGGGCGTGCTCGAGCAGAACGGCGAGCTCGACAACACCTTCATCCTGTTCCTGGGCGACAACGGCTATTTCTTCGGCGAGCACGGGCTCGGGCCGGAGCGGCGCTTCGCCTACGAGGAGGGCATCAGGTCGCCGTTCCTGATCCGCTATCCCGCCTGGTTCAAGCGCGGCGCGCTCAACGACGATCTCGTGCTGGCGCTCGACATCGCGCCGACCCTGGTCGATCTCGCCGGCGGCAAGGCGGCCGATTTCGAAACCATGCAGGGCCTGTCGCTACGGCCGCTGGCCAAAGGCAACAAGCCGAAAGGCTGGCGCAAGTCCTTCATGTGCGAGTATTTCAGCGAGAACGCCATGCCGTGGCTGATCGGCATGAGTTATAAGGCGATCCGCACCCGGCGTCACAAGTACATCCATTGGACGCAGAAATCGCTCGACGGCGCGGCCTGCGACGAACTCTACGACCTCAAGGCCGACCCCTACGAAATGAACAACCTCGTGGGCAAGCGCGGCACGGGCGGACTGGTGGCGCGGTTGCGCAAAAAACTCGCGAAGTTGGTTTCGGAGTCTGTTGGCCTCTAGTCATGTCATCCTGAGCGAAGCGAAGGATCTCACATGGCGGGCAGATACGATGTGGCGAGCGCGAGATCCTTCGCTTCGCTCAGGATGACAGAGGGGGAATAGATGAAGCGTTTCTTGCTCGCAGTAGCGCTTATCGCTTGGTCGACGGCCACCATGGCTCAGGCGTGGCCGGCCAAGCCCATCCGCATGATCGTGCCGCTGGCGCCGGGCGCCACGGCCGACATCGTGGCGCGGCTCTTCGCCGACGAACTGGGCAAGGCGCTGGGACAGACCATCGTGGTCGACAACAAGACCGGCGCCGGCGGAACGATCGCCACGGCCGAGTTGGCGCGGGCGCCGGCCGACGGCTACACGATGGGCCTCGTCTCGCAGGGCACGATGGTCTTCAACATCGGGCTCTACAAGACGCCAGGCTACGATCCGCTAAAAGATCTGGCGCTGGTCGCGGTGAGCGGCGGCGTGTCCAACGTGCTGATCGTGGCGCCCGACAATCCTGCCAAGACCGTGGCCGACCTGCTGGCGCAGGCGCGCGCCAAGCCAGGCGAACTCACCTATTCGTCGGGCGGCGTCGGCACCAGCCATCACATGTCCGGCGTCCTGCTCGAACTCAGGACCGGGGTGAAGCTGCAGCACGTGCCCTATCGCGCGACGCCGGCCGGCATCCAGGCCGTCGCCAACGGCGAGGTGGCGATGGGCCTGTTCAACACGCCGACGGTCATCGGCCTGATCAAGGGCGGCAAGCTCCGGGCGCTCGCCGTCACCAGCGAAAAGCGCTCCGACCTCCTGCCCGACGTGCCGACGATGATCGAAGCGGGGGTCAAGGACTACGTGGTGAACACATGGATGGGATTTGCGGTTCCGGCCGCCGTGCCCGAGCCGGTGATTGCCCGGCTCAACGCCGAGATCAACCGCATCGGCCAGTTGCCGCAGGTCCGCGACAAGATGCTGGCCCAGGGCATCGAAATGCTGCCGCCGGGCTCGCCGGCGGCGGCGCAGAAGCTGGTCCGCGACGACCTCGCCCTCTGGCTGCCGATCATCAAGGCGTCGGGGGCGTCGGCAGAGTAGTTGCCAGTCCCGGTTCGGGCGCGTATCTCGTGCCGTCCTTCAACCAGGGGAGCGCGCCCGCAAGGCGCAGATAGCCATGGGCTACAGAGTCGCCGTCGTCGGCGCGACCGGCAATGTCGGTCGCGAAATGCTGAATATCCTGGCCGAGAGAAACTTCCCGGCCGATGACGTCGTGGCGCTGGCTTCGGCGCGCTCGGTGGGCCTGCCGGCGTCGTATGGCGACAAGACGACGAAAGTCCAGGACCTCGCCAAGTTCGACTTCAAGGGCATCGACATCGTGTTGAGCTCGCCCGGCGCAAAGGTGTCGGCCGAGCACAGCCCGCGCGCCGCCAAGGCGGGCGCCGTCGTGATCGACAACACCTCGTACTGGCGCATGGATCCCGACGTGCCGCTGGTCGTGCCCGAGGTCAATGCCAAGGCGATCGCCGGCTACAAGGGCCGCGGCATCATCGCCAATCCCAACTGCTCGACCATCCAGATGGTGGTGGCGCTGAAGCCGATCCACGAGGCCGCCGGCATCAAGCGCGTCGTGGTGTCGACCTACCAGTCGACGTCGGGCGCCGGCAAGGAAGGCATGGACGAGCTTCTGAGCCAGACCAAGAGCTTCTTCGTGAACCAGAGCCTCGATCCCAGGAAGTTCACCAAGAGCATCGCCTTCAACGTCATTCCCCACATCGACGTCTTCATGGACGACGGCTCGACCAAGGAAGAATGGAAGATGGTGGTCGAGACCAAGAAGATCCTCGATCCCAGGATCAAGGTGCATGCCACCTGCGTGCGCGTGCCGACCTTCGTCGGTCATGCCGAGGCGGTGAACCTCGAACTCGAGCGGCCGCTCGACGAGCAGGAAGCGCGCCGCGTTCTGGCGGCGGCTCCCGGCATCCTCGTCGTCGACCGGCGCGAGAACGGCGGCTACGTGACGCCGCAGGAAGTGACCGGCCAGGACAGCGTGTTCGTGAGCCGCGTGCGCGTCGATCCCACGATCGACAACGGTCTTGCGATGTGGGTGGTCAGCGACAACCTGCGCAAGGGCGCGGCGCTGAACGCCGTCCAGATCGCCGAAGAGCTGATCAAGGGCTACATTTAAGAAGGACTGCCCGGTCTTATAATCATTTTAGTACAGATGCTTATTGAGTTTGGTTGATGTAAGATCGGAGTGTACCCGCCCGAGCGAATGACGTGACCGACTCGCCGACCATCCATCCGATCAAGCCGGAGTCATCGGCCTCGTCCGCACCGACGCCGCTGTTCGGCAGCGATGCCGACAGCTTCGTGCAGCAGTTGCGGCTCGCGGCGCAGGCCCACCGGTCGGGCCGGCTCGAAGAGGCGATCTCATCGTATCTGCGGCTGCTGGCGGTCCGGCCCTATCACGCCGAGCTGCACAACAATCTGGGCGTCGCCTTGCGGCTGGTCGGCAAGCTCGACGCCTCGGTCTCGCATCATCGCCTGTCGCTCGCCGCCGATCCGGACAACCC
>JAIETA010000191.1 GCA_019745575.1 Reyranella sp.
GCTTCCTTCTGGGCGCCGTCGCCAGCAGCGAGGCGGCGGCCCGGGAACTGCGCGGCCGCTGGTGTTTTCCTGTCGAGGCCGGCGAGGTGAAATTCCTGCGCCGGCACGATCGCGTCATGGGCACCGTCAGCAAAGGCGGCCGGACGATCCTCGACTGCGCGCTGGTCGACCCGCAGCCGGTGTCGGGCAGCGACGTACAGTACATCAACTGGGTGACGGCGGCGAACGCGCCGCTCGACGGCACGACGCAACCGATGCTGATCCAGGTCGATCCGAAATACACCTTCCACAAGGCCGAGCGCGGCAAGCCGCAGGTGAGCGTCTTCGACGCGGCGGCCTGGAACGCCGGCGGCGTCACCCTGGCCGACCCGATCGTCGGCACCTGCAGCACGGTCGACACCGACCTGCCGCGCATCAGATTCGTGATGGATCCGCTCAAACCCGTGTTCCAGGGCACGCGGCGCATCCGCGAAAGCCGCGCGGAAGAATAGAAGCTAGCTGGCCAGCTTCATCATCATCGCGGTGTCGGTGGTCTGCCGGTAGTCGACGATCTTGCCGTCGCGAAAGCCGATGAGATCGTAGCACTCGAAGACCTCGGACTTGCCGGTCGGTGTGCAGGTCACATGGGCCCGCCAGCGGACCAGCGCCTTCTCGCCGTCGACGAGAAGATCGAGCGTCCGCCAGTCCTTGAAGTCCCAGGTGGCATAGAAACCACGCAGGGCTTCGCGTAGCGCCGGCTTGCCCACGATGGGCGCGGCCAGGCCCGGCCCGCCGATCCCGCGGGCGTTCATCTCGAAGACGCCGTCTTCGGCGAAATCCTTGATCGTGGCTTCCACGTCCTCACACAGGCGCGCGGCCCACAACGCCTTGATCGTGTTCTCGATATGACTGCGGCTGGTCATGCCATCCTCCCCTCAGGACCATCATACGTACCTAAGGTTGAGAAAGCCGACAAGGCCGCGCCTACGGGATCTCGATCACGCCTTCGCCGCCGGCATAGAGCCTGTCGACCAACGCCTTGCGCCGCTCCAGCGTGGCGCGCTGGTTGATATAGCCCTTGTCGGTGATCTCGTGGCCGTCGACCTGCGGCGGCTCGGCCATCAGCAGCGCGCGCTTGATGCGCATCGAGGAGCCCGTGGCCGCGGCGTTCATCTTCGCCAGCCCGTCGCGCAGCGTGCCGACCACGGCGGCATGGGCCAGCAGGTCGGCCGTCGTGAGGTTCGCTTCTGAGTCGCCCGCCAGGCGGCGGCAGGCGGCGATGTTGGGAAAGCCCAGCAGGCCCACATAGGCGCGGTCCTGGCCGCAGATCACCGCGTCCTGCAGCACGGGCGTCGCCGCCGCGATCGCCGTGGTCCGCAGCGTGCCGACCAGCACGAAGGTGCCGCTGGTGAGCTTGAAGTCCTCGACGACGCGGCCGTCGAAGATCAGGCCCCAGCTCGCATCGTCGGGATCGACGAAGCGGCCGGCGTCGCCGATTTTGTAGAAACCCTCCTCGTCGAACATCTGGGCCGTGAGGTCGGGCTGCTTGTAATAGCCCGGCGTCACGATCACGCTCTTGAGCCGCAGCTCGTAACGTCCCGCCTCGCCCGTCGGCACCATTTTCAGCCGCACGCCGGGATACGGCAGGCCGATCAGCCCGACCCGCTCGGACGCCCAATGCACCGTGGTTGCGGTCGGCGCCGTCTCGGTCGAACCCCAGCCGGTGACGAACGGCAGGCGGTAGCCGGTGTGCTTCACCGCCAGCGCCTCCATGCGCTCGTAGAGATCGTCCGGCAGCGTGGCGCCGCCGTAGGCCAGTGAATTGAGGTTCCTGAAGAAGCTCTTGGCCAGGGCGTCGTCCCTCTCCAGCGCCGTCGCCAGCATGGCGTAACCCGCCGGCACGTTGGCGAAGTAGGTCGGCGAAATGTCGCGCAGGTTGCGCAGGGTCTCGTCGAACAGGCCGGGCAGCGGCTTGCCGTCGTCGATGTAGGTCGTGCCGCCCTCGGCGAGGTTGCCCTGGAAGGTGGCGTTGCCGCCCATCGTGTGGTTCCACGGCAGCCAGTCGAGCATGACGGCCGGCGGGTCGTCGGCCTTGCGGGTCCGCGCCATCTGGCCCATGGCGAGGTTGGCGCACATCATCTCCTGGGTGTTGATCACCGCCTTGGGCATGCCGGTGCTGCCCGAGGTGAACAGGAACTTGCCCACCGTCCTGGGTTCGATGCGCGCGATCGATTGCGCCACGGCATCGGTCGGACGGGTCGCCACCAGCTCGCTCCACGGCAGCGACTGCATCGCGGGCGGCGGCTTGTCGACATGGACCAGCAGCACGCCCGAGAGGTCGAGCGCCGCCAGCGCCCGGGCGTAGATCTCGCCGTTCTGGACGAAGACCAGGCCCGGCTTGATGAGATCGAAGACGTACTTCAGCTTGGCGTGGTCCTGGCTCATCACCGAATAGGCCGGCGATACCGGCGCCAGCGGCGCGCGCGCCTGCATCGCCGCCATGGTGAGCAGCGCGAACTCGATGGAGTTCGACGACAGGATCATGACCGGCCGGTCCGGCCCGAAACCGCGGTCGAGCAGCGCCTGCGTGGCCGCATCGACCTGCCGCTTGGCCTCGGCGTAGGTCACCTTGAGCCAGTCGCGGGCGGGACCACGGCGCTGCGCCAGCCAGACCCGGTCCGGCGCCTCGGCCGCCCACTTGGCGAGGAAGGCCGGCACATGCCGCTCGTAGGGTTTTAGCCGGTGGTTCGACTGCAGCACGATCGTGCCGTCGCCGCGCCGCTCGACCTTGACGTCGCGGCTCAGGAATTCGATGGGCTTGAATGGCGCCCGCATCACGCTGTCCAACGGCGGCCCTCCCGGAAGTCTCGTTGCCGCCGATTTAGGAGGGCGACCGGCCGTTCGGCAAGGGCGGCACTAGGTTTCGTCGATCAGCCTTTCGCAGAACGCGACGAAGGCAGTGGCGTCGTCGCGCGCGTCTTCCATCTTCAAGACGTCCACGGCATCGTAGTCACCGATCAAGCGGCGCTCCAGGGCACGCCCCAGCCTTCTGACCTGATCTCGCCCATCCGGTTCGACAAGTCGAAAGTACTCGCCGAAGCGGGCACTGACGCCTGCGTGGGTCTTGGGCAGCGGCACGCCACGCTTGCTGAACAGCGCGACTGCCGCGTGGAACATCGCGTAGTAGGCTGTGTGCGCAACTATCTCAGGCAGCTCCCGATCCCACCGACCTTCGACCATTGCCAGAAAGCGCCGCGCCCGCACGCGGTGCAGCCGCACTTCCTCGATCACAAGTTGATCCCTTCGGCGCGGATCGCCCGCATCAGGTAGCTATCCTCGGCTTCACGGCGCAACGGCAGAGCTACGGATTGGATGACCTGACCGGTATCCATGAGAACATCGCTGCCCAGATCGGCCAACCGATGGCGATCCTCCATCGTCGGGTTGTCCGCCAAGAAGACGACGATGTCCCAGTCGGATTCGGTATGCGCCTCGCCTCGAGCGCGCGACCCGAACAGCACCATCTTCGCGACCCGGCCGTTGAAGGCTTCGTCGACGCGGCGCTTGTATTCACGGGCCAGGGCGAGATCCGGCGGCATGGCAAATCATACCATGCCGCCCGGGGGATTGCTCAGCCGCGGCGTTCGATCAGCGCCAGCACCTGGTCGAAGGCCTGGTCGGCCAGCGCCCGCATCTCGTCGTCGGTGCGGTCCTGGATGGGGTGCGGCACGTAGACCACGCCGGGCTCGAAGCCCAGCGACTGGGCCTGCGCTTCGCTGGCTTCCACGAACACCGAGGAGGCGATGTAGCCGCCGGGGATGCCTTTGTCGTCGAGGGTCTTGATGTCGTGCAGACTGCACGATGTGCAGGACCCTCAATCCGCCAGGCCTTCGATGACGAGATCGACCTCGCTGGCGATCTTCTGCGCGAGGTCGTTGGGCGCCGGCCGGGTGAAGGTGGGCTTCCTGTAGCGCTTCACCGCCACGCCCTTCTCGCCCAGCCGCTGCTCGATGCGGTCGAGGAAGACGTTGCCGCGCGGCTTGGAAATGTCGAGCAGGCCGACCGTAAGGCCGGCGATCCTGTCGGGCGGCGCCTTGCGGGCGCGCCGCACCGGCGAGATCTCGGAGGTGGGGTCGAGCAGTTCCATGGCGTTCTCCTCTCAGTCCTTGATGGGGTGGGTGACCGGCGTGCTGCCGATCGCGCCGGAGGCGCCCCAGCCGGCGATCACCGCGGAAAACATCCCGGCCTCGCCGCCGGCACGCACGATCAGCAGACCGTCCTTGCGGAATTTCGGGATCGTCTTGCGATCGCCGAGGGCTGCCGCCGGCACGCCCTCGGCAATGCCGCCCGCGCCGCGCACGACCTCCTCGGCCGGAAGCTGAAGCAGACCGTCGAGCTCCTGGCGCAGACGCGCCTTCGTCCAGCCGGCTGCCCTAAAAGTGCGCTCGTGCTCGGGGCAGACCACCAGGATCGCGTCGGCCCCCTGCGCCAGCTTCCAGTGGTTCACGCTGCGCAGGCTGAGCGCGAAAGTGCGGGCAAGCGACTCGGGCGTGCGCGACTGCTGGTCGACGATGCCGTGCACGGCATCGCCGGCGAACACCGTCACCGTGCTGACGCCGGCGGCGAAGCCGCGTTCGACCGACATCGGCTCCCAGAACGAATGCTCCTCGTCCTCGGCGAAACAGAAGGTGTACTTGCCCGGCGTGCCCAGCGTCGAGCGGTCGACGCCCTGTGGCCGGCCGCCGCCGACATTGCGCACGCAGAGCTGGACGGCGCGCCCGATGGTGGCGTTGGCGCGGTTGCCCTGGCCCAGGGCGTTGCCGCGCGCATTCATGCCGATCGACCGCGCGACCGGCCCGTTCACGATCACGATGGGCGTGCAGAACATGGTGGTGGCCAGAACGCCGTGCATGTTGAAAGGTTCGAGCAGCACCGCCTCGACCGCGGCGATCACCACCGGCATGTATTCCGGCGCGCAGCCCGCCATCACGGCATTGACCGCCACCTTCTCGACGGTGATCGGCTGCAGGTCGGGCGGCAGCAGCCCCAGCACGTCCGACGGCTTGCGCGCCGTGCCCTTCAGCATGCGATGGACGCGCAGCCGGGTCGGCGGCACCAGCGGCAGGCCGTCCGACCAGCCGCGCGAGTACATCGCCTCGATCTCGTCCTCGTGCGGGTCGATCTCGATCCGCCGCGACTGGAAGGCCACGTCGCCGTATTTGATCTCGAGCTCGTCGACGATGCCGGGCTCGACCGACTTCGAGCCGCAGCCCGGCCGCCACGCCGGCAGCCCCTCGCCCAGGGAATTGACTCCCGTGAGCGCCCGCCATTCGTCGCGCTGCCAGCCGACCACGCGCTCGACCTCGCGGCCGCCTTCGAGCCGGATCAGGGTCGGCACGGTTTCGATGGCGAGCCGGAACGACACTTCGAGCGCCCGATCGTCGCGCACGCCGGCCACGCCCTCGGGGAAGGTCGGATCGTCCTGGCTGTAGACGGCGACCGTGCGCGGACCGGCCGCCAGTTCGCGCACCACCGGCTGCACCAGGTCGCAGGTCTGGCAGTCGCGCTTGGCGACCAGGACGAAGCCGTCCGTCACGCCTGTCGCGGCGCTTGCGGCGATGCTGGCGTTCACTCCCAGAATCCTCTCGCTCATGTCGTCCGCACGCCGAAACCGGGTGCGGCACCGTGGGTGGCCGTGCGACCTGAATGGCCGTTCACTTTGCCACCATTTTCGGCCAGAGTCCGGCCCAGCACAAAGGGAGAAAGCGATGGATTTCGAATATTCGGATCGCAGCAAGGCGCTGCTCGAGAAACTCAACAAATTCATGGACGAGGTCATCTATCCGGCCGAGCCCGTCTACGAGGAGCAGATGGAGACGGCCAAGGACCGCTGGCAGCTCCCGCCGGTGATCGAGCAGTGCAAGGCCGAGGCCAAGAAGCGCGGCCTGTGGAACATGTTTCTGCCGGCCGACCGCGAGACCGGCGACACGCACGGCACCATGGGCCTCAGCAACCTCGAATATGCGCCGATCTGCGAAGTGCTGGGCCGCTCGTCGATCGCCTCCGAAGCGGTCAACTGCTCGGCGCCCGACACCGGCAACATGGAAGTGTTCGCCCGCTACGGCACCAAGGAGCACAAGGAGAAGTGGCTGAAGCCGCTGCTCAACGGCGAGATCCGCTCCTGCTTCGCCATGACGGAGCCCGCCGTCGCCTCGTCCGACGCGCGCAACGTCGAGTGCCGCATCGAGAGCGACGGCAACGACTACGTCATCAACGGCCGCAAGTGGTGGTCCTCCGGCATGGGCGACCCGCGCTGCAAGGTCATCATCCTGATGGGCAAGAGCGATCCCAACGCGCCGGCCTACCGCCAGCAGTCGATGATCGTCGTGCCGCGCGACGCCAAGGGCATCAAGATCGTGAAGATGCTGCACGTGTTCGGCTATGACGACGCCCCGCACGGCCACGCCGAGGTGGTCTACGACAACGTCCGCGTGCCGAAGTCGGCCATCCTGCTGGGCGAGGGCCGCGGCTTCGAGATCGCCCAGGGCCGCCTCGGTCCGGGCCGCATCCATCACTGCATGCGCGCCATCGGCGTCGCCGAGCGGGCGCTGGAGATGGCGATCAAGCGCGCCAAGAGCCGCGTCGCCTTCGGCCAGCGCATCTCGGAGATGGGCGTCACCAAGGCCC
>JAIETA010000340.1 GCA_019745575.1 Reyranella sp.
AAAATTCCGTCATCATGAGTCAACCCGACGCACGATGTGTGCATCCCCTAGCAGCTTCGCTGGGGAGGTGTCGGCCGCATCGGCCGACGGAGGGGTCGGAGGCCGGGTCTGACCCCTCCGCCGGCGTAAGACGCCGCCACCTCCCCGGCTTCGCCGGGGAGGGTAGACTTGATTAGATCCATATCGGAAAGACTCTAGGCGGCGCGGAAGGCGAGCACGCTCCACCACACGGCGCTGCCGCCCAGAAGGGCGGGGCGCTCGCTGTCGTGCAGGGTCGCGAGGCCGAAGTCCGCGGCCAGCGCGCGGGTCTCGGCGGCGGAGACGTCGAACATGCGGCGGCCGGCCGGCACCGGGCCGTGGCGCAGCTGCACCGTCAGCAGCGCGCCCGGCGCGAGCAGGGCGGCGACCCGCGGCATGGCCTGGGCGCGCTCGGCGGCGTCGAGGTGCATCCAGACGCCGGTCAGCAGGACGAGGTCGAAGCGCCGGCCCAGGGCATGGACCTTGTCGAGGCGGGGCAGGCCGTCGTCGATCCAGTCGATCGCCGCCGTGCCGTGCAGGCGCCGGCCGTGGGCGCGGAGTTCGGGCGTGGGCTCGACCGCCACCACGCGGTGGCCGAGGGCGGCCAGGGCCGCGGCATCGCGGCCGGTGCCGGCGCCGATGTCGAGGGCGCGGCCGGGTGCCGTCGGCAGGAGCGGCAGCACCTCGCGGTGGACCTCGGCGAAGGCCACGCTCTCGTAGTGCCGCGCCAGGGCGTCGGCGGTTGCGCCATAGCCTTCGGTGCCAGGAAGCAGCTCTGTCATGGACGCATACTAGACCAGCAGGAAAAGAGGTACAGATTCCGCAGGAAATAGCCTATATTTCCTATAGGCTGGCGCTCACCGCGCCGGCCTTTTGTTTGGCCATACCCGCCCGGCGCGCCCGCCGGGTCAACGCCTTCGAGGCCCAGGGGAGGTCCCGCGGTCTTTGCCGAGTAGCTAGCACTGAATACTGGGCACTGAGCCGTGAGTAGCAAGCAAAAGCCATCCCCGTCGCCGACCGTCCGGCAGGTGGGGTGAGCCGAGGTGTGGGCAACGCATCCGGGGACTGGGTTGTGACGGTCGTCTGCGGCCGCCCGAGGTGGGGCTGCAGGGTCAGATTCCCGCGAGGGCACAGGTGGGCGACGGGCCTGTGTCACAACATTTGTCTCAACTTGGTGTGACACTTTTGGGTGTGACACAGGCCGTGCGCAGCACGGCCGGTGAGCGTCAGTACATTGCGTAGCAATGTACGAATGCGTCGATCAGGCGGGCGCACGGGCCCGGAAAGACCGGCGTTTTGGCGCGCCAGGCGCTCACGCGGGGCTGAGCGCCGACGGGGCGTCCCGCGCCGTCTTGGCCGCCTCGAAGGCGGCGAGGCGGACGGCGAACTTGCCGGTGCCGGCGGCCAGCGAGGTGGCGGGGGCGGGCACCGGCAGGGTCTCGAAGAAGTGGCAGGCGACGCGGTGTCCGTGGCCGGCGTCGCGCAGCAGCGGCTCCTCCTCGCGGCAGCGCGGCTGGGCAAACTGGCAACGGGTGTGGAAGCGGCAGCCCGGCGGCGGCGCGAAGGGGCTGGGCACGTCGCCCGCCAGCAGCAGGCGTTCCTTGCGCACGCTGGGGTCGGGCCGCGGGATCGCCGACAGCAGCGCCTGGGTATAGGGATGCCGCGGCCGGTCGTAGAGGTCGCGCTTGGAGGCGATTTCTACCAGCTTGCCGAGATACATCACCGCGACGCGGTCGCTGATGTGTTTCACCACGGCAAGGTCGTGGGCGATGAAGAGATAGGAGAGGCCGAAGCGGCGCTGCAGGTTCTGCAGCAGGTTCACGATCTGCGCCTGGATCGACACGTCGAGCGCCGAGACCGGTTCGTCGCACACGATCAGATCGGGATTGACCGCCAGCGCCCGGGCGATGCCGATCCGCTGGCGCTGGCCGCCCGAAAACTGGTGCGGGTAGCGGCGCGCGTGCTCGGGCAGCAGGCCCACCACGTCGAGCAGATCCTTTACCCGCGTCTCGCGCTCGGCCTCGGTGTGCAGGTCGTGCACGGCCATCGGCTCGGCCAGGATCTCGCCCACGGTCATGCGCGGGTTCAGCGAGGCATAAGGGTCCTGGAAGATGATCTGCATGTGGCGGCGCAGGCGGCGCAGCGAATTCTTGTCGAGGTTGGCGATCTCCTCGCCCTTGAAGCGCACCGAACCCGCCGTCGGGTCCATCAGGCGCAGCACCAGCCGGCCGGTCGTCGACTTGCCGCAGCCCGACTCGCCCACCAGCGCCAGCGTCTCGCCGCGGGCGATCTCGAAGGTCACGCCTTCTACGGCGCGCACCATGCCGATCACCTTGCGGCGGATCAGGCCGCGGCTGACCGGAAAGTGTTTGACCAGGCCATCCACCTGCAGGACGGGGACCTGCAGCACGGGCGTGTCGGTCATGCGTTCGCTCCGATCTCGACCGGCGCCTTCCAGCAGGCGACGCGATGGCCGGGGCCGAGATCGCGCAGCGGCGGCGGGTCGTCGTGGCAGCGGCGGTCGGCGAAGGGGCAGCGCGGCGCGAAGCGGCAGCCCCTGGGCTGGTTGTTGGGACTGGGCACGGTGCCCTCGATGGTGGCCAGCCGCGCGCGGTCGACGTCGAGCCGCGGGATCGAGCCCAGAAGGCCGATCGTGTAGGGATGCTGCGGGTCGGCGAACAGCGCGTGAACCGGCGCGCTTTCGACGATCTGGCCGGCGTACATCACCAGCACGTCGTCGGCCACCTCGGCGATCACGCCGAGATCGTGGGTGATGATCAGGATCGCCATGCCCAGGCGCTTCTGCAGGTCCTGCAGGAGGTCGAGGATCTGCGCCTGGATGGTGACGTCGAGCGCGGTCGTGGGCTCGTCGGCGATCAGCAGCGCCGGTTCGCACGACAGCGCCATGGCGATCATGACGCGCTGGCGCATGCCGCCCGACAGGCTGTGCGGATAGTCGTCGACGCGCTCGGCGGCCGACGGGATGCGCACCAGCTCTAGCATCTCGACCGCCCGCGCCTTGGCCGCCTGCGGCGACATGGTCGTGTGCGCCAGGATCGCCTCGACGATCTGCTGGCCGATCGTGTGGACCGGGTTGAGCGAGGTCATCGGCTCCTGGAAGATCATCGACATCTTGCCGCCGCGCAGCTTGCGGCGGTCGTCGGGCGAAAGCCGGAGCACGTCGCGGCCCTCGAACAGCACGCCGTCGGCCTCGACGTTGCCCGGCGGGCTCGGCACGAGACCCATGACCGACAGCGAGGTCACGCTCTTGCCGCAGCCGGATTCGCCCACCAGGCCGACGGTGCGGCCGCGCGGGACGTCGAAGCTGATGCCGTCGACGGCCTTGAAGAGGCCGCGGTCCGTCGCGAAGTGTGTCTTGAGGCCGCGAACCTCGAGCAGCTTGTCCATCAGAACGAGTAGTCCAGGCCCTTGTAGAAGGTGTTCTGGTAGAGCATGTGCGGCCGCACGCCTTTCAGCTTCTTGAGGCTGGTGACGTACATGTCGATATTCATCACCGGCATCCAGAGGTGCTCCTCGGTGACGCGCTGCTGGGCCAGTGCGTAGTACTTGGCACGGTCGGCCTCGGAGAGCGAAGCGCGGCCCTTCTTGAGAAACTCGTCGGTCTGCGGGTCGTTCCAGTTCATCCGGTTGGGTGCCGGGATGTTCCTGGAGTCGAAGTAGAAGTTCAGCAGATCGCCGGCCGACATGTAGGGGAAGGTGACGGTCCAGATCTCGTAGTCCTGTTCGCTCATCTTGGAGAAGGCGATGGTCGAGTCGAAACCCTGCACCTTCCAGTCGATGCCGATCTGGCGCATGTAGCCCTGGATCGCCTCCGACACGCGGCCGAAGTAGGCGACCTGGGTGAAGTAGACCTTGGGTGCGAGCTTCATGCCGTCCTTCTCGCGGATGCCGTCGGCGCCCACTTTCCAGCCCGCCTCGTCGAGCAGCTTCTTGGCCCGCTCGACATCCTCCTTGATGATGTTCTTGGTGCCCTCGGCGAAGTCGAGCGCCTTGGGATCGATGAAGGTATAGGCCGGCTTGGCGTTGCCCAGCATGATGCCCTTGACGATGTCGGCGCGGTTGATGGCGATGTTCATCGCCTCGCGTACGCGCTTGTCGGACACCATCGGCCGATTGGCCTTGTAGCCGTAGTACATCAGCTGGAAGTTGGGCGTCGCCTCCTGGACGTTGAGGTTGGGCGAGGCCTTGACCTGCTGGATGAACTGCAGCGGGATCTGGTGGGTGACATCGAACTGGCCGCCCATCATGGCGGCGACGCGGCTCGCGTCCTCCGGGACGATCTTGATCGAGAGCCGCTCGAACTTCACCGGGCCCTTGTTCTGGTACATCGAGGGGCCCCACTTGTAGGCGTCGTGCCGCTTGAGCACGATCTCGGTGCGCGGCTGCCAGCTTTCGAAGCACCACGGACCGGTCCCGTCGGCGCCTCTCGTGCCGTAGTCCTTGCCCAGCGCCTCGACGCTTTCCTTGTTGTGAATCGCCGTCGTGAACATGGTGAGGTTCAGCAGCAGGTCGGAATAGGGCTCGTTCAGCTCGTATTCGACCGTGTAGGGATCGGTGGCGCGTATGTCCTTGAGATTGCCGGCGCGCCAGGCGAGCGGCGCCCTGAGTTCGGGACTGACGAGGCGCCTGAAGGAATAGACCACGTCGTCGGCGGTGAACTTCTTGCCGCTGCAGAACTGGACGTCGTCGCGCAGCTTGAAGGTGTAGAGCTTGCCGTCGGGGCTCACCGTCCACGACTTGGCGAGATAGGGAATCACCGTCTTGCCGTCCCAATCCATTGCCACCAGCGTGTCCTGGAACATGTTGACGATGTCGGACGTCGGCGACCAGGTCGTGCGCTGGCCGTCATAGTGCGGCGCGTCGAGCGACTTCATCATCTTCAGGGTCTGGGCCTCGGCCAGCGAAGACACCCCGACCACACCCAGCACCGCCGCCATGCCTTTCAGAAATCTACGCATCGTCGTTTCCTCGCCTCGTTGTGGTTCCTAGAGCGACGCATCCAGACCCTTGTAGAAGGTATTCTGGTAGAGCATGTGCGGCCGGGCGCCCTTGATCTTCTTGTTGACCACTTCGTCCATGTTGATGTTGAGCACCGGGATCCACAGGTGTTCGCGCATGACCTTTTCCTGGACCAGGCCATAGTACTTGGCGCGGTCGGCCTCGGTCAGCGCCGAGCGGCCGAGCTTCAGCCATTCGTCGGTTTCCGCGTCCTTCCAGTTCATGCGGTTGGGTGTCGGGATGTTCTTCGAATCGAAGTAGATGTTCATCAGGTCGCCGGCCGACAGATAGGGCACCGTCACCGACCAGATTTCGTAGTCCTGCTCGGCCATCTTGGCCGCCGCGATGGTCGAGTCCCACGGGTTGAGCCGCCAGTCGACTCCGATCCTGCGGAGATAACCCTGGATCGCGTCGCCCACCCGGGCGGAGTTGGCGTTTGCCGTGAAGTACACTCTTGGCGCGAGCTTCACGCCGTCCTTCTCACGGATTCCGTCGGCGCCGACCTTCCAGCCGGCTTCGTCGAGCAGCTTCTTGGCCCGCTCGAGGTCCTCCTTGACGATCCCGGCGGTCTTGGGATCGTGGTCGAGCGCATCCTTGTCGACGATGGTGAAGGCCGGTTCGGCGTTGCCGAGGAGGATGCCCTTGGCGATCTCGGCCCGGTTGATCGCGATGCTCATGGCCTCGCGCACGCGCTTGTCGGCCACCATCGGTCGCGTGATCTTGTAACCGAAATAGAGCAGCTGGAAGTTGGGCTTGGCCCCGTGCACCTGCAGCATGGGGGCGACCTTGGCCTGGGAGATGAACTGCGCCGGGAACTGGTGGGTGATGTCGAATTGCCCGGCCATCATCGCCGCCACGCGGCTGGAATCCTCCGGCACGATCTTGATGACCAGTCTCTCGAATTTCACTGGGCCCTTGTTCTTGTACATCGAGGGGCCCCACCTGTAGGCGTCGTGGCGCTTCAGCACGATCTGGGTGCGCGGCTGCCATGCCTCGAAGCACCACGGGCCGGTGCCGTCGGCGCCCTTGATGCCGTAGTCCTTGCCCAGCGCCTCGACGCTGTCCTTGTTGTGAATGGCGTTGGTGAACATGGTGAGCTGCAGCAGAAGTTCCGAGAACGGCTCGACCAACTCGTATTCGACGGTGTAGGGATCGGGCGCGCGAAGCTCCTTGATATCGCCGGCGCGCCAGGCGTAGGGCGCCTTGGTCGCCGGATCCTTGAGCCGCTTGAAGGAGTAGACAACGTCTTCGGCGGTGAACTTCTTGCCGCTGCAGAACTGGACGTCGTCGCGCAGCTTGAAGATGTAGGTTCTGCCGTCGGGGCTCACCGTCCATGACTTGGCGAGATAGGGAATAGGCGTGCGGCCGTCCCAGTCGAGCGCCACCAGCGTGTCCTGGAACATGTTGACGATGTCGGAGGTCGGCCCCCAGGTCGTACGCTGCGCGTCGTAGTGCGGCGCGTCGATCGACTTCATCATGTTGAGCGTCTGGGCGGTCGCCGGATACGCGATGCCGAACGCAAACGCAGCACTCAGAGCGGCTCTGATCATGTCTGCAGCCTCGGGTCGAGGACGTCGCGGAGCGCGTCGCCCAGAAGGTTGGCGGCCAGCACGATGACGAAGATCGCGAAGCTCGGGATCGTCGCGATGTGCGGCGCCATGAACAGGAAGTCGCGGCCCTG
>JAIETA010000122.1 GCA_019745575.1 Reyranella sp.
CTCGACTACTTCCACGGCATCGCCAAAGGGTGGAGCCTCAGAAATGTGTGAATCGCCTAGCAGCTTCGCTGGGGAGGGGAAGAGTCGGTCGATCCGCGTCGGAAAGACTCTAAAGCAGCTCGGCGATCTGCACCGCGTTCAGCGCCGCGCCCTTGCGCAGGTTGTCGCCCGCCACGAACAGGGCAAGCCCGTGCTCGACCGTGGGATCGCGGCGCACGCGACCGACGAAGACCTCGTCGCGGCCGGTCGCCTCCAGCGGATTGGGCACGTCGCTGAGAGCGACGCCCGGCGCGGCGCGCAGCAGTTCAAGCGCCCGCTCGACCGGCAGCGCGCGCTCGAACTCGGCGTTGATCGACAGCGAATGGCCGGTATAGACCGGCACGCGCACGCAGGTGCCCGACACCGGCAGCCCGGGGATTTCCAGGATCTTGCGGGTCTCGTCGCGCAGCTTGACCTCCTCCTCGGTATAGCCGTCCTCGGCCAGCCGGTAGTTGAGCGGCACCACGTTGAAGGCGATGGGCACCGCCCACTTCTTCGGCGTTCCCAGATCGAGCGCGCGGCCGTCGTTCACCAGCGACGCCGAGCCGGCGGCGGCGGCCTGCATCTGGGCTTCGAGCTCGTCGACGCCGGCCAGGCCCGCGCCCGACACCGCCTGGTAGGTGCTGGCGACCAGGCGTCTTAGGCCGGCCGCCCGGTCCAGCGGCTTCAGCACCGGCATCGCGGCCATGGTGGTGCAGTTGGGGTTGGCCACGATGCCCTTGGGGATGTTGCCGAGCGCGTGCGGGTTGACCTCGGCCACCACCAGCGGCACGTCGGGGTCGCCGCGCCAGGCCGACGAATTGTCGATCACGATCGCGCCCGCCGCGGCAACGCGCGGCGCCAGCTCGCGCGAGATCGCGCCGCCGGCCGAGAAGAACACTATGTCGAGGCCGGCATAGTCGGCGGTCGCGGCATCCTCGACCACGACCTCGCCGTCCCGCCACGGCCGGCGGCGGCCGGCCGAGCGCGCCGACGCGAAGAGGCGCAGCGACTCCACGGGGAAGGCGCGCTCCTCCAGGATCGACCGCATCAGGCCGCCGACCAGGCCGGTGGCGCCGACGATGCCGACGGCACGGCGTGCGCCCGACCGCCGGACGCCCGCTTGCTGACGGACCGCTTGCTGACTGGCTGACATAGAAACTTCTCCTGCGTTGAGCCGGAGACGGACACCCTTGAACGACAAAGGCCCCGTCCGATCGGCGGGGCCTTGAAAGATCAATCGTCGTGAAACGACTAACGCGCGCGACCCTTCGCCCTCCGACCATGGGGGGTCGGCTTTTTGCCCATCGGGGCTTTGGTCGGGGTCTTGGTCGCGGTGCGCATTGTGATTTGAGACCTAATCGAGCGCGGGCGGTTTGTAAAGATGGGAGGGCGATGCGCTAGGGAGTCTCATGAGCGCGCGGGACGCGCGCGGTCCCAAAGATCATGAGTCTGCCGGACCGCGCGCGTCTCGCGCGCTCATGGTCGCCCGGACCGCGCCAGCCGGCGCCCGGCTGACGGTCGCGAGGTGCCGTCGCGGCCGGAATTTGCTATAGTTGCATGTCATCGGAGAGAGTCATGCCCGACACCGTCGCCGCCCCTCAGGAGACCGCCGCCGAACGGCGCGCCCATCTCGACCAGGCGCTGGCCAGCACGCGACTGGAAGGGCACGTCCCCACGCCCGAATTCCTCACCGATTGCGAGGAGTACATCGCTGGACGGATCGCACGCGAAGAGATTCTGGCACGGGAGGTCGAGCGCGTTCTCGGCACCAAACGCGCCGACGATGCCGCCTGATCCTCAGGATCCATATACCTATCCCGCCTCGACCGTCCTTCGAAACAAGTTCGGCACACGCAGCGCCGACAAGCTGGCCCGACTGGAATATGCCGCCACGGTCGCGCGCCTCGACGAAATGCGCCGGTGGCCACCGCTTGGTCGCTTCGATCTCGAAACACTGAAACGGCTCCACGGCCACATCTTCCAGGACGTCTACGACTGGGCCGGGTCGATCCGCAGCGTCGACATCGCCAAGGCCGGGCAGATGTTCTGCCGGCCGGGCTTCATCGAGAGCGAAGGCAAGCGCCTGGCCAAGGCGCTCGCCAGGGAGAAGCTCCTGCGCGGCCTCGGCCGGACGGCTTTCGTCGAACGGCTGGCGGATCACTACGGCGACTGGAACGCGCTCCACCCCTTCCGCGACGGCAACGGCCGGGCCACGCGCGCGTTCTTTGGCCAGCTCGCCCAGCAGGCGGGCTACGACCTCGACCTGACCAGGATCGAGCCGGATGCGTGGAACGAGGCCTCCGCCCGCAGCTTCAAGGGCGACACCAAGCCGTTGCGCGACGTGCTGGCGGCGGCGGTTCGGCCGGTTTGACCGCCTCCCACCCGGCAGATCGCGCGCCCGACCGGGGCAGCGGCGGATCGCCGGATGGCTGTTCCCTGAGAAATAATCGTGATATGTTGTTTCTGCAGAAACGGAGACAGAAATGGCCTCGCCGAGATCCCATCCCACCGGCACGCCGGACAGGTCCGCCGTCCTCACCAAGGCGGTCCTGCGGGCGGCCACCCAGCTCGGCCTCACCAACAAGGTGCTCGCCTCGGTGATCGGCCTGTCGGAGGCCACGGTCTCACGCATGCGCGCGGGAGACTACGCGCTTCAGCCCGGGCACAAGCCGTTCGAGCTCGCCATCCTCCTCGTGCGGCTCTACCGGTCGCTGGATGCGATCGTGGGCGGCGACGACGCGGTGGCGGGCGCCTGGCTCAGGAACAGGAACAGCCTGCTCGATGCCCAGCCGGTGGCCCTCATCCAGACCGTTCCCGGCCTCATGAATGTCATCCAGTACCTGGACGCCCGGCGCGCTGTCGTCTGACGCGCGGCCGCTGGCGGGCACCTGCTGGCGGCTGGTCGAGGCGCAGCATCGCGTCTCGACCCTGAAGCTCGTGGATTCGGTCGACGAGCAGGAAATGCTCGAAGAGCTGGTTCAGACGAGCAAGCCGCCGTTGCCGCCGGAGTGCCGGCATCTGCACTATCTCCTGTCGACGCCCTTTCGCTACGGCGCGGTCTACCCCACCGGCTCCCGGTTCCGGCGTGCCGGGCTGACGGAGGGCGTCTTCTATGCGTCGGAAACGCCGGAGACCGCCGTCGCCGAAGTGGCGTTCTATCGCCTGCTCTTTTATGCCGAATCGCCCGGCACGCCGTGGCCGGCGAACGCGGCCGAGTACACCGCCTTCGCCGCGGCCTACGCGACCGAAAGGGCGATCGACCTGACCAGCGGCAGGTACGCCCGGGGCAGGCCACGGTGGATGCACCTCACCGACTACGCCCCGTGCCAGGCGTTCGCCGAAACCGCCCGAACGGCCGGGATCGAGGTCATCCGCTACATGTCGGTGCGCGACCCCCGGCACGGGATGAACCTCGCGTTGCTCGCCTGCCGTGCCTTCGCCAGGGCCAAGCCGACACGTCTCCAGACATGGCATATCCGTCTCAGCGAAGCCGGTGTGCATGCGATCTGCGAGGCGCCGGGATTTCGGATCACCTATGACCGCCGGGCGTTTGCCGCCGACCCGCGTGTCGCCCGGCTGCGCTGGAACCGCCCCTAGCCTGCGTGCATGCCCGGGCTGCTCCGCCTTTGTGCGGCGCGCTCGGGTGAGCCCGTCCCATCGGCACAGGCCCGAGCGGAGCATGTCGGCGTTCCGCGCGTCAGCCCGGACGCTGGCCGGCGCGGTCCACTCAGTCAGTTCCAGTCGCCCCATCTCTCCGGTATGATCAAGTCATACCGGAGAAGCCATCATGACCAGAGTTTCCAAACGCACGTTTAGCCTGCCGGCCGAGCAAGCGGCGTATATCGACGCGAAGGTCGAGTCAGGGGCCTATGTTTCAAGCTCCGAGGTCATCCGGGCAGGCCTTCGCGCTCTTCAGGAGCGGGATGCCGCGGTCGAACGCTGGCTGCAGGACGAGGTGGCGCCCGTCTACGACGCGATGAAGGCACATCCCGGGCGCAAGCTTTCGGCAAAGTCCGTCTTCGCCGAGGCACGCGCGCGCTACGCGGCAAGGCGCAAGGCGCGTCGTTGAAACGCCGAGCCGTTGCCTTCGCGCCGGAAGCACGAACCGATCTCCTTCGTCTGGGCGACTGGATCGCCGAGCGTGCGGGCGCCGATGTGGCGTCGAACTATATCGAACGCCTCGAAGCCTACTGTGCCGGCTTCGAGATCGCCGGCGAGCGCGGCCAGCGGCGCGACGACATACGCCCCGGCCTGCGCGTCGTCGGCTTCGAGCGGCGGGTCACAATTGCCTTCACCGTCTCGGCGGCCGAAGTGACGATTCTCCGGCTCTACTACGGCGGCCGGAACTGGGCGGGGATATCGCCCGGTTGACACGCAGCCCAACAGCAATCCCGATCAAGCGGGAGGGATTGACGCCGTGTATGACACCCTGGTTCTGGGAGGGTGGACCCTGGTGACCCCGGTCGAAAAAGCGCTGTGGCTGATTGAAAGCCGGTTGGACAGCGAGACGTCTCTCGCCGAGATCGCAGAGGCGGCCGGCGTGTCGCGGTTTCACCTGTCGCGCGCCTTCGGTGTCGCAACCGGCCACTCCGTCATGAGTTATCTCCGCAGGCGCCGCCTCAGCCGCGCGGCGCAGCGATTGACGGAACCCGCCTCGATCATCCTGAATGTCGCCCTCGATGCCGGGTACGGATCGCACGAAGCCTTCACGAGGGCTTTTCGCGACCAGTTCGGCATCACGCCCGAAGCCGTCCGCGCCCAAGGCCACACCGGCAACATCGAGTTGGTGGCGGCGATCGGCGTGGACAGTGGCGCGTTCGCGGAACTCGAGGCGCCGCGCCGGGAGATCGGCGAGGCCTTGCTGATCGCCGGACTCGGCGAGCGCTACTCGTTCGAGACGAATCAGGGCATCCCGTTCCAGTGGCAGCGCTTTCGCCCCTATATCGGCAACGTTCCGGGGCAGATCGGCGGGACGACCTACGGCGTTTGCTGCAATGCCGATGCCGCGGGAAGCTTCGAGTATCTGGCGGGCGTTGCCGTCGCGAATTTTGCCGATGTCCCCGCGGAGCTGCGTCGCATCCGAATTCCCGGGCAGGAATACGTCGTATTCCGCCATCGCGGCCACGTCTCCGGCCTTCGCCGATGCGTCTACACCATCTGGAACCGATGGCTTCCGGCCTCGGGCCATGAGATCGCCGACTCACCCGACTTCGAGCTCTACGGTGAAGATTTCGACTCAACGGTCGGAACGGGAACCATTGAAATCTGGCTGCCCATCAGGACATGACCATGTCGCACGCGATCACCTTCCACGACAGCTACTGGTATTGCTACGCCAACAGCGCGGCCATGCTGCTCTCCGGCATCGGCGAGGCGGTCTCGCCGCGCCTGATCGAGGCGCTGACCGGCGTCGGCCTCGGCGCCAGCTTCGATCCGCCCCTGCCCTTCTTCGGCGAACTGCAGCCGCCCGATCGAGGCCTCAGCCAGGCTCTTGGGCTGCTGGGCTTTTCCGTCGACGAGGAGGCGGCGGCCCCGACCGATCCCGCGCCGCTCGAACGGCTGGCGCGAGGACCCGCCATCATCGGCCCCGTCGACATGTGCCACCTGGCCTACAATCCGACACGGCCCCGCAATCCGGGCGTCGACCACTACATCCTGGTTCTGGAGGTCCGCGACGGCCGCTGCCGGCTGCACGATCCCGCGGGCTTCGCCCATGTCTGGCTCGACGGCGGCGCGCTCGCGGCGGCATGGCGTGCCGACGGAATCGAATACCGGCGCGACGCCTATCGAAGCTGGCGCAATCCTCGCCGCGTCTCCTCACCGACCGGCGACGCGATCTTCGACGCGGCGATGGCGGACTTCCGGCGGCTCTATCGCGAGGCCGAGCAACGCAGGACGAGCAGCGGCGCCTGCATCGGTTCTCAGGCACTGAAGGCACTGCAAGCGATCGCGGCCGACGGCGCCTTGACGCCACAGCAGCATGGCCATCTGGTCCACTTCGGCTTGCCGCTCGGCGCCAAACGGGCGCTCGACTATGTCGCCTTCTTCGAAAGGCGGGCGCCACGGCTCGCCGAACTGAAGCAAAAGCAGGCGCTCGCCTTCGGCGGCTGTCAGACCGCCCTTGTCGCAGGCGACAGGGACGAGGCGGGCCGGCACCTGGGCGCGCTCGCCGGCCTGGAGCAGGAGTTCAAAGCGGCACTGCTCGGCGCGTAAGGCAGCCTACCCGAACGCCTCTTCCCAGGTGCCGCGCGTCGACGCCTTGGAGTATTCGGTGGCGCGGTTCTCGAAGAAGTTGGTGTGCTCGATGGCGTTCAGCATCTGGTCCATCCAGGGCAGCGGGTTCTTGGCGTCCTGGCGGTAGATCGGCTGCAGGGTGAGCTGCTGCAGGCGGCGGTCGGCGATGAAGCGGATGTAGCGCTTCACGTCGGTCGCGGTCATGCCCTCGATGCCGCCCATCTCGAAGGCGAGGTCGATGAAGGCGTCTTCGTGATCGACGATGGTCGAGCAGGCGACGTAGAGCTCGCGCTGCAGCGCCTCGGTCCAGACTTCCGGGTTCTCCTGGATGAAGGTGCGGAACAGGCGAATGATCGAGTTGCAGTGCAGCGTCTCGTCGCGCACCGACCACGACACGATCTGGCCCATGCCCTTCATCTTGTTGAAGCGCGGGAAGTTCATCAGCATGGCGAAGGAGGCGAAGAGCTGCAGGCCCTCGGTGAAGGCGCCGAACACGGCCAGCGTCTTGGCGATGTCGGCCTTCGAGTCGACGTTGAAGCC
>JAIETA010000156.1 GCA_019745575.1 Reyranella sp.
AGTGGCCGCCGCCGCGGGCCTGGGTGCCGCCGCCGTCGGCGCTGGAGCAGGCGCCGCGGGCCTGGGCGCCGTGGATTGGGGCGCCGGGGTGGGAGCAGCCGTGGTCGCGGGCGCGGCCGTCTTGGCGACGTCCTTCTCGCCCTCCTCCAGAAGGATTGCGATGACGGCGTTCACCTTCACGCCCTCGGCGCCTTCAGCCACCACAAGCTGGCCGATGCGGCCCTCGTCGACCGCCTCGACTTCCATGGTGGCCTTGTCGGTCTCGATCTCGCAGATCACCTGACCCGACTTGACGACATCGCCCACCTTCACATGCCACTTGGCGAGCTTGCCCTCGGTCATGGTCGGCGACAGGGCGGGCATCAGGATGTTGATCGACATGGCCGGCTCCCCGCGTCAGCGATTGCAGACCGCGCGGGCGGCCTCGACGATGTTCTCGGCTTGCGGCAACGCCAGCTTCTCTAGATTGGCCGCGTAGGGCAGAGGCACGTCGAGACCGGCCACGCGCCTGACCGGCGCATCGAGCCAGTCGAAGGCGTGCTCCATCATCAGCGCCGAAAGCTCCGAGCCGATGCCGGCGAAAGCCCAGCCCTCCTCGACCGAGACCAGCCGATTGGTCTTCTTCACGGAATTGACGATGGTCTCGGTGTCGAACGGCCGCAGGCTGCGCAGGTTGATCACCTCGGCGTCGATCCCCTGCTTGGCGAGTTCCTCGGCCGCCTGCAGCGCCTTCCCGACCATGATCGAGAAGGCGACGATGGTGACGTCCTTGCCCGCGCGTTCGATCTTGGCCTTGCCGATCGGCAGCACGAAATCGGGATCGTCCGGCACGTCGAAGGACTGACCGTACAGCAGCTCGTTCTCGAGGAAGATCACCGGGTTGGGATCGCGGATGGCGGCCTTGAGCAGTCCCTTGGCGTCGGCGGCGCTCCACGGCGCCAGCACGCGCAGGCCGGGGACATGGGCGTACCAGCTCGCGTAGCACTGCGAATGCTGGGCGGCGACGCGCGAGGCGGCGCCATTGGGGCCGCGGAAGACGATCGGGCAGGTCATCTGGCCGCCCGACATGTAGTGCGTCTTGGCCGCCGAATTGATGATCTGGTCGATCGCCTGCATGGCGAAGTTGAAAGTCATGAATTCCACGATCGGCTTCAGGCCGCCGAACGCCGCGCCGACGGCAAGGCCCGCGAAACCGTGCTCGGTGATCGGCGTGTCGATCACCCGCTTGTCGCCGAACTCCTCGAGCAGGCCCTGGCTCACCTTGTAGGCGCCCTGGTACTGCGCGACCTCCTCGCCCATCAGGAAGATGCTGCCGTCCGTGCGCATCTCCTCGGCCATCGCGTCGCGTAGCGCCTCGCGGACGGTGACGTGGGCGGTTTTGCCGGTCCACTCCGCTTCCGCCGCAGGCGATGCGGCCGGCGGCGGCGATGCCTGGTGGATTGCCGGAGCAGAGGGTGCCCCGCCTGCGGCTGCGGGCGGCGCTGACGGTGCGCTACGGGCGGCGGCGGGTGCCGCTTTCGCGGCCTCGGCTACGCTCTCGCCTTCAGCCGCCAGGATGCAGATCGGCGTGTTCACGGCCACGCCTTCGGTGCCTTCGGCGATCAGGAGCTGTGCCACCGTGCCCTCGTCGACCGCCTCAACCTCCATGGTGGCCTTGTCGGTCTCGATCTCGCAGATCACCTGACCCGACTTGACGACATCGCCCACCTTGACGTGCCACTTCGCCAGCTTGCCCTCGGTCATGGTCGGCGACAGGGCGGGCATCAGAACCGGAATGGACATGGATCAGGCTCCGACCAGGACGTCGGTCCAGAGTTCCGACGGATCGGGCTCCGGACTGTGCTGCGCGAATTCCGCGGCGTCGTTCACGATCTTGCGGATCTCCCCGTCGATCGCCTTCAGGGCCGCCTCGTCGGTCAACTTGGCGTCGAGCAGGCGTTTGCGCAGGTGATCGATCGGATCGCGTTCGTTGCGGTACTTGTCGACTTCTTCCTTGGTCCGGTACTTGGCCGGGTCGCTCATAGAATGGCCGCGATAGCGATAGGTCTGCATTTCGAGGATGTAGGGGCCGGCGCCGCTGCGCGCGTGGTCGACCGCCTTCTCGCCGGCTGTCCGGACGGCCAGCACGTCCATGCCGTCGACCCGCTCGCCCGGAATGCCGAACGCCTCGCCGTGGCGGTAGAGCTCGGTGGTGGCCGACGCGCGCTCGACCGAGGTTCCCATGCCGTATCGGTTGTTCTCGATGATGTAGATCACCGGCAGCTTCCAGAGGGCTGCCATGTTCATGGCCTCGTAGACCTGACCTTGATTGGCGCTGCCGTCGCCGAAGTAGGTCAGCGAGACGTTCTTGCTGCCGTTGTATTTGTGCGCGAAGGCGAGGCCGGTGCCGATCGGCACCTGGGCGCCGACGATGCCGTGGCCGCCGTAAAAATTCTTGTCGCGGCTGAACATGTGCATCGAGCCGCCCTTGCCCTTGGAGTAGCCGCCGCTGCGTCCCGTGAGTTCGGCCATCACGCCTTTGGGGTCCATGCCGCAGGCCAGCATGTGGCCGTGGTCGCGGTAGGAGGTGATGACGGCGTCCTTGTCGCCGATCGTCGACTGCATGCCGACGACGACCGCCTCCTGACCGATGTAGAGGTGGCAGAAGCCGCCGATCAGGCCCATGCCGTAAAGCTGCCCTGCCCGCTCCTCGAAGCGGCGGATCAGCAGCATGCTGCGATAGAACGACTTCAGGTCCTGGGCGCTCACACTGTTGTCGCCAGGGCCGGCCGGCTTGGCGGGCGACTTCGATTTGGCGGGCAGAGATTCGACCTTCGGCTTCACGGCCGGCTTCGCCATTGCAATCCCCCCTCGTTGGCCCCGCGTCGGCTTATATCATCGCTCGGAGGGATGTGGTTGATCCAGCAGCAAAAAACCAGATTACGCGCAGGTGCAGCGCAGCAATTGAGTGATTGTTTTCAAACCGACGGATGCGCCGGACAGTTTCTTTCAGACCATCGCGACGCGAATTCTGATCAGCGCGTCATCAGCGCGTCGGGGTGAAAATGATCGTGTCGTCCTTGCGCGCGAAGTTCAGCAGGATCCGCGCCCGCTCGTCCAGCATGTCCGGATCGAGACTGTGATTGCGCAGGGCGGCGACCCGTCTTTCCCAGATCTTCCGTGCCGCTTCGGCCTCGGCGAGATTGTGCTCGGCAATCAGCACTTCGCGCTGCAGATGCGCCATGGCCAGCAGGCCGCGATCGCCGTTGACCAGGTGATAGCCGAAATAGCCGAACACCGTGGCGAACACGATCGGAGCCAGAATCTGACGCGGTCTCAACAACATATGCTGCGTTCCTACGAACATATGGCAACATGTTGTGGCCGCAAGTCAAGAATTTTCGTTTGTTTCGAGGGCTTTAGCGACTCCGCAGCGGCGAACCGCGGCGGCGTCCGTCACGCCCGCAGGATCGACGCTCCGGCGTAGCGGGCCTGCGTGCCGAGCTGCTCCTCGATGCGGAGCAGCTGGTTGTACTTGGCCAGCCGGTCCGACCGCGACAGCGAACCGGTCTTGATCTGGCCGCAGTTGGTGGCGACCGCGAGGTCGGCGATCGTCGCATCCTCGGTCTCGCCCGAGCGGTGGGACATCACGGCACCGTAGCTGGCGTTGCGCGCCATCGACACGGCGTCCATGGTCTCGCTCAGCGTGCCGATCTGGTTCACCTTCACCAGGATGGCGTTGGCCAGCCCGTCCCGGATGCCGTCGGCCAGGCGCTTCGGGTTGGTGACGAACAGGTCGTCGCCGACCAGCTGAATCTTTTTACCCAGCCGGTCCGTGATCGCCTTCCAGCCCGCCATGTCGTCCTCGGCCATGCCGTCCTCGATCGACACGATCGGGTAGCGCTTCACCAGGTCGGCGTAGTAGTCGACCATGCCGCCGGCATCGAGCGACTTGCCCTCGCCTTCCAGCTCGTACCTGCCCTTCTTGAAGAATTCCGTCGACGCCGGATCGAGCGCCAGCACCACGTCCTCGCCGGCTCTGTAGCCGGCCTTCTCGATCGCCTTCATGATGAATGACAGCGCCTCGTCGGCCGTTGCCAGGTTGGGGGCGAAGCCGCCCTCGTCGCCGACGTTGGTGTTGTGGCCGGCGTCCTTGAGCTGGTTGCGCAGGGCGTGGAACACCTCCGATCCCATGCGCAGCGCCTCGGCGAAGCGCGCCGCCTTGACCGGCATGATCATGAATTCCTGGATGTCGATGGGATTGTCGGCATGGGCGCCGCCATTGATGATGTTCATCATCGGCACCGGCAGCACCGCAGCCTGGCTGCCGCCGACGTAGCGGTAGAGCGGCAGGCCGCTGTCCATGGCCGAGGCCTTGGCGAGCGCCAGCGAAACGCCAAGGATTGCGTTGGCGCCGAGCCGGCTCTTGTTGGGCGTGCCGTCCAGCTCGATCAGTGCCCGGTCGATCTTGATCTGCTCCAGCCCGTCCAGGCCCGACAAAAGGTCCATGATCTCCGTATTGACCGCTGCGACGGCCTTCAGCACGCCCTTGCCGCCGTAGCGCTTCTTGTCACCGTCGCGCAGCTCGACCGCCTCGTGGGCGCCGGTCGAGGCGCCCGACGGCACCGCGGCCCGGCCCATCGCGCCGCTCTCCAGTTCGACCTCGACCTCGACCGTGGGATTGCCGCGGCTGTCGAGAATTTCGCGGGCTCGGACGTCGACAATGGCGCTCATCGGGCAGGACTCCATTCTGGGCGCGGCCTCTCTAGCCGCGCGCCCGCCGCTGAGCAAGTGACCGCGCAGTCCGGGCTTTCTATACTCGGGCGATGTCCCAGGAGTGACGAACATGCCCGATCAGAGCCATGTCCATCAGACGACGGCGGCCGTCGAGAAGCGCGTCGATGCCATCCACGCCGCCTTCGACGAACGCGGCATGAAGCCCGGCGAATTCGTCGAGGAGTTCAAGCATCTGGCCGAGGAGCAGTGGGTTCCGGAGAACGGCGCCCGCGTCGTGGCCAAAGCCTGGGCAGACCCCGCCTTCAAGCAGCGCCTGATGGCCAACGGCCGCGACGCCGTGGCCGAACTCGGCCTAACCATGCCGGCCCACCACCGCCATCTCGTGGTGCTGGAGAACACGCCGACGGTGCACAACGTTATCTGCTGCACGCTGTGCTCGTGCACGGCCTTCTCCATCATCGGCCTGCCGCCCGACTGGTACAAGGATCTCGAGTACCGGGCGCGCGTGGTGCGCCAGTCGCGGACGGTGCTCAGGGAAATGGGCCTCGACCTGCCGCCCGAGATGGAGATCCGGGTGTGGGATACCACGGCGGACACGCGCTACATGGTGCTGCCGGTCCGTCCCGCCGGCACCGACGGCTGGTCCGAGGAAAGGCTGGCCAAGCTCGTGACCAAGGATTCGATGATCGGCGTTGCACGCCTCTAGGAACGGAGACAGGCCATGGACGGCATGCACGATCTCGGCGGCAGGCAGGGCTTCGGCCGCGTGCGCTATTCCCTGAAGGCCCAGACCTTCCACGAACCGTGGGAGAAGCGGGTCAACGCGCTGTATTCGCTGGCGGTCAAGCTCGGCATCTTCAACATGGACGAGTATCGCCATGCCATTGAGCGCATGGAGCCGCGCCACTATCTGTCGGCCAGCTACTATGAGCGGTCTCTGACCAGCCTGGCGACGCTGTGCGTGGAGAAGGGCATCGTCACGCGCGAGGAGCTGGAACGGCGGGCCGGAGGCGCCTTCCCGCTCGCCTCGTCCAGCGCGCCGGGTCGCCCGAACGTGGCAGCGCGCGAGCGCTTCAAGCCCGGCGATCGCGTGCGCGTGCGCAACGATCACGTCCCGGGTCATGTCCGCATGCCGGGCTACATCCGCGGCAAGACCGGCATCGTGGTGAGCGAGTCGCCGGCCTATCCCTTTCCCGACGCCCATGCGCACGGCGTGAAGGCCGAGGACGAACCGACCTACGACGTCCGCTTTTGCGCCGAGGAGCTCTGGCCGAACGCCGCCGATCCGGCCTTCGTGCATGTCGGCGTCTTCCAGAGCTATCTCGAGCGAGTGGCGTAGGACCCGCAGCCAGCGGGAGCTCTACCGCCAGGCGCTCTTCAGGGCCTGCTCGGTCTTCCACTTCTCGACGGCGGCGACGTCATCGCAGGAAAAGGCCTGGGCGTTCCTGCGCGGGCTGCCCTCGATCCAGGCGAAAACCAGGCACTGCCGGAAGGTCGCAGCCCCCTGCCGAGTCTCGAAGCCGATCTCGGCCGTGGCCGCGGCGCCGGCCTTGGCATCGCCGTAGTCGTCGATCGCCGGCACGATATCGCCGACGGTGCGGCCGGCGGCTTTGTTGTCGGCATACCATTTGGCGAAGGCCGGGAACTGCTCGCCCGCCACGCCCTTGCCGTCGGCCGCGACATAGGCTTTCAGGTCGCGAACCAGGGCTTGCGCCGCGGCCTCCGCCTTGGGCTCGGCGGCCTTGCGACGCTCGGCCAGCCGGTCGCGCAGCGCTTTCAGGGCATCGGCGTTCGAGGGCGGTGCGGGCGGCGCCGCGGCCTGGGTCGTGGGCTCGAGGCGCCGGATCGGGGTCCTGGCCGCTTCGGCGTTGAGTTGCTGGGCCTCGGACGGGGTGAGCTTGCCAGTGGCGGGCGTTCCCCGCCCCTTCTGCCAGTCGCCGATCGCCTTCACGGTAGCCTCGGATTGCAGGTCGCCGTCGATCGGGCCGTTGTACTTCTCCAGCGTCCGCAACGATTCCTGGAGGCGCTTGCGCTCGGCCTCGGGGCTTTGCAGGACGCTCGCGTAGTCCGGCGCCGCCGGGCGCGCGG
>JAIETA010000241.1 GCA_019745575.1 Reyranella sp.
CATGACGATCCTGCGGCCGCCGAGCCACGGCGCGTCGAGCAGCGCCAGCGGCACGCGCGTCGTCTTGCCGGCGCCCGGCGGCGCGACCAGCACGGCGGCGTTGTGCACGGCCAGCGCTTCTTTCAGGCGTGGCAAAGCCTCGTCGACGGGGAGGGAGTGCATCATCGGCCCTTATAGCCGATGAAGGACGCCTACAGCAGGAACGTGTTCGTCCTGTCGAGATAGTCGTGCATGTGCACGATCAGTTGATCCGGTTCGAGCAGGCAGACGCCGTAGGCGGGCGGCTCGAGGCTGCCCGGGATGCGGCCTTCGATGACGAAGTCGAGCGCCACCTGGTGGCTGGTGGCGCGCAGCGTCGAGACCGGGATGCCGCGCCAGCTGCCGGCGATCGGCCGGTGGAGGTGGCCGAAGAACATGTGGCGGATGTTGCGCCGGCCTTCCAGGGCGGCGACGAGATGCCCGGGTTCCAGCAGCGAGATGTCGTCCATGCGCCGGATGCGCACCTTGAACGGCGGATGGTGGATGAACACGATGGCCGGCCGGTCGCCCAGCCGGTCGAGCGTCGCTGTCAGCCAGGCGGCGCGCTGTGCGCAGAAGGTGCCCCACGGCTTGCCCGGCTCGTTGGTGTCGAGGCAGATGCCGGTCACCCCTTCGCCCATGTCCAGCGTGTACTGGATGAAGCCGTTGTCGTCGGCCCGAGCCTGCGGGAAGGTGGCGCGGAAGGCCGAGCGGTCGTCGTGGTTGCCGACCAGCAGGTGGTAGGGGATCACGAGCTTGTCGAGTTCGCGCTTCAACGCCGCGTAGGCCTCGGGCTCGCCCTTGTGCGCGAGGTCGCCGGTCAGGATGGCGAAGGCCGCGTCGGGGTGGTTGCGATTGACGTCGGCGACGCAGAGCGCCAGCCGGTCGATCGGGTTCAGGCCGTAGAGCAGGTTGCCCGGCGGCACCAGGTGGGTGTCGGTGATGTGGATGAACTTCTGCATGGTCTCACCGCGCCCGGACGTTCGTTGGCCCCCCAGAGTGGCCGACCATTGTTACAGCCGCTGTGCAGCGGCGACGCGTGTCCGGCGGGGACGACGTCCTAGTAGAGGCCGTACCTGGTGGGCTTGCCCGCGTGCCGGACGCAGAGCATGTCGGACGCCACTTCCGGCGCCAGCTTGATCCGCTCCTCCTCGCACTTGTCGTAGGAGAAGGGGCCGCCGAAGACGCGCGGCCCGCCCACGACGACCAGGTAGGACTTCTCCAGATACCAGCCCGGTCCGGTATAGGCCTGGCTGGCGCCCGGCCCGCAGGCGCCGAGCATGGCGGCCAGCGACAGGGCGACGACCGAAACCGACAGGCGACGAACCGAGCGACGCGACATTTGTTCCCACTCTCCAGCAGAACCGACGCCAAACTACAGGGCCTTTCGCGCCGCAACAAACGCTTTCGCCGGGGCCGCCCGCCGGGCTAATAATGCCGCGGCGGCCGCCTCCGGGGGGAGGTGGCGCCACCCCGCGCCAGCAGGACAGAGAGATGGGATTGCCTGAGAAACAGGGACTGTACGACCCGCGCAACGAGCACGACTCGTGCGGCGTCGGCTTCGTGGCCGACATCAAGGGCCGCAAGTCCCACGACATCGTGCGCCAGGGCCTGCGGATTCTGGTCAATCTCGACCACCGCGGCGCCGTCGGCGCCGATCCGCTGGTCGGCGACGGCGCGGGCTGCATGATCCAGATCCCCGACGCGTTGCTGCGCGACTGGGCGCGGCGCGAGGGTGTCGACCTGCCGGAACCCGGCCACTACGCCGTGGCCATGTGCTTCCTGCCGCAGGACGAAAAGGCGCGGGCCTTCGCGGTCAAGCGCTTCGAGCATTTCATCAAGGTCGAGAAGCAGAAGCTGGTGGGCTGGCGCGACGTGCCGACCGACCTCGCCGGGCTCGGCACCGCGGTGATCGAGCGCATGCCGGTGATCCGCATGGCGATCGTCGGCCGCGGCCCCAAGGTCGCCGACCAGGACGCCTTCGAGCGCAAGATCCTGGCGATCCGCAAGCAGACCCAGAATCCGCTGGCCGAGCTCGAGAAGAAGCACAAGCTGCCCGGCTTGGCGCAGCTCTACATGCCGTCCTTCTCGACCCGCACCGTGGTCTACAAGGGGCTGCTGCTGGCGCCGCAGGTCGAGAGCTTTTATCGCGACCTGCGCGACCCGCTCTGCGAGTCGGCGCTCTGCCTCGTGCACCAGCGCTTCTCGACCAACACCTTCCCGTCGTGGAAGCTCGCGCATCCCTACCGCTTCATCGCCCACAACGGCGAGATCAACACGGTGCGCGGCAACGTCAACTGGATGTATGCCCGGCGCCGCACCATGGAGTCGGACCTCATCGGCGCCGACCTCGACAAGATGTGGCCGATCATCCCGCACGGCCAGTCCGACACCGCCTGCGTCGACAACGCGCTCGAGCTGCTGGTGGCCGGCGGCTACTCGCTGAGCCACGCCATGATGATGCTGATCCCCGAGGCGTGGGCCGGCAATCCGCTGATGGATGGCAAGCGCAAGGCCTTTTACGAGTATCACGCGGCCCTCATGGAGCCGTGGGACGGGCCGGCCTGCATCGCCTTCACCGACGGCCGCCAGATCGGCGCCACGCTCGACCGCAACGGCCTCAGGCCCGCGCGCTTCATCGTGACCGACGACGACAAGGTCGTGATGGCCTCCGAATCGGGCGTGCTGCCGATCCCCGACGAGAAGATCGTGCGCAAGTGGCGGCTGCAGCCGGGCAAGATGCTGCTGATCGACCTCGAGCAGGGCCGCATCGTCGAGGACGAGGAGCTGAAGCGCACGCTGGCCGAGGCCGAGCCCTACGAGGAGTGGCTGAAGGAGACGCAGTACAAGCTCGAGGAGCTGAGCGACCTCGCCGAGCCGCCGGCCCCGGCGCCGTCGAACGATCCCTCGACGCTGCTCGACCGCCAGCAGGCCTTCGGCTACACCCAGGAGGACATAAACTTCTTCCTCGAGCCGATGGCGCGCGAGCCCGACGATCCGGTGGGCTCGATGGGCACCGACACGCCGATCGCCGTGCTCTCGAAGAAACCCAAGCTGCTCTACAACTACTTCAAGCAGAACTTCGCCCAGGTCACCAACCCGCCGATCGACCCGATCCGCGAGGAGCTGGTGATGTCGCTGGTCTCGATGATCGGGCCGCGGCCCAACCTGCTGGGCCAGCATGCCGGCACCCACAAGCGGCTGGAGGTGGCGCAGCCCATTCTCAGCAACGCCGAACTGGAGAAGATCCGCTCGATCGAGGAGCTGCTCGACGGCGCCTTCCGCACCGCCACCATCGACACGACCTGGCCCGCCGCCGAGGGCGCCGCCGGCCTAGAAGAGGCGCTCGACCGCATCTGCGCCGAAGCGACCGACGCGGTGCTGGCCGACCGCAACATCCTGATCCTGTCGGATCGCGCCGTGTCGGCCGAGCGGGTGCCGGTGCCGGCGCTGCTCGCCACCGCGGCCGTTCACCACCACCTGATCCGCCGCGGACTGCGCACCCAGACCGGCCTGGTGGTCGAGACCGGCGAGGCGCGCGAGGTCCATCACTTCTGCTGCCTGGCCGGCTACGGCGCCGAGGCGATCAACCCCTATCTCGCCTTCGAGACGCTGGAGCAGGTGCGGGTCCAGAACGGCCTGCCGCTGAAGGCCTACGAGGTGCAGAAGAACTACATCAAGGCGGTCGGCAAGGGCCTCTTGAAGGTGATGTCCAAGATGGGCATCTCGACCTACCAGTCCTACTGCGGCGCCCAGATCTTCGACGCCGTCGGCCTGCATTCGGGCTTCGTCGAGAAGTACTTTACCGGCACCGCCACCACCATCGAGGGCGCGGGCTGGACCGAGGTCGCCGAAGAGACCGTGCGCCGCCACCGCGACGCCTACGGCGACAACCCGATCTACCGCACCATGCTCGATCCGGGCGGCGACTACGCCTTCCGCCTGCGCGGCGAGGACCACGCCTGGACGCCCGACAGCGTCGCCCGCCTGCAGCATGCCGTGCGCGGCAACCTGCCCGAGGAATACCAGGCCTTCGCCGCCGCCCTCAACGAGCAGAGCGAACGGCTGCTCACCATCCGCGGCCTGATGGACTTCAAGTGGGCCGAGCAGGCGGTGCCGATCGAGGAGGTCGAGCCCGCTTCCGACATCGTGAAACGCTTCGCCACCGGCGCCATGAGCTTCGGCTCGATCAGCCGCGAGGCCCACACCACGCTCGCCATCGCCATGAACCGCATCGGCGGCAAGTCGAACACCGGCGAGGGCGGCGAGGAAGCCGACCGTTTCAAGCCGCTGCCCAACGGCGATTCCATGCGCTCCGCCATCAAGCAGGTGGCGTCGGGCCGCTTCGGCGTCACGGCGGAATATCTCGTCAATGCCGACGACCTGCAGATAAAAATGGCGCAGGGCGCCAAGCCCGGCGAGGGCGGCCAGCTGCCCGGCCACAAGGTCGACGAGAACATCGCCCGCGTGCGGCGCTCGACGCCCGGCGTCGGCCTGATCTCGCCGCCGCCGCACCACGACATCTACTCGATCGAGGACCTGGCACAGCTCATCCACGACCTCAAGAACGTCAATCCCGCGGCCCGCGTCTCGGTCAAGCTGGTCTCCGAGGTCGGCGTCGGCACGGTGGCGGCCGGCGTCAGCAAGGCGCGCGCCGACCACGTCACCATCTCGGGTTACGAGGGCGGCACCGGCGCCTCGCCGCTCACCTCGCTGACGCACGCCGGCTCGCCATGGGAGATCGGCCTCGCCGAGACGCAGCAGACGCTGGTGCTGAACGGGCTGCGCGGACGGATTGCGGTTCAGGTCGATGGCGGCCTGCGAACCGGCCGCGACGTCGCCGTCGGCGCGCTGCTCGGCGCCGACGAGTTCGGCTTCGCCACGGCGCCGCTGATCGCCGCCGGCTGCATCATGATGCGCAAGTGCCACCTCAACACCTGCCCGGTCGGCGTGGCGACGCAGGATCCGATCCTGCGCAAGCGCTTCACCGGCCAGCCCGAGCACGTCATCAACTACTTCTTCTTCGTCGCCGAGGAACTGCGCGCGATCATGGCGCGGCTGGGCTTCCGGACGCTGGCCGAGATGATCGGCCGCGTCGACCGGCTCGACATGCACCGCGCCGTCGACCACTGGAAGGCGGGCGGCGTCGACCTCAGCAAGCTGCTCTACCGCATGCCGGCCAAGCCGGGCGTGGCGATCTGGAACAGCGAGCGCCAGGACCACGGCCTCGACAAGGCGCTCGACCACAAGCTCATCGAGGCGGCCCAGCCGGCGCTTGATAAGGGCCAGCCGGTGCTGATCGAGCTCACGGTGTCCAACGTCAACCGCACCGTGGGCGCCATGCTGTCGGGCGAGGTCGCGCGCCGCACCGGCCATGCCGGCCTCGCCGACGGCACGATCTCGGTCAAGCTCACCGGCACCGCGGGCCAGAGCTTCGCCGCCTTCCTGGCGCGCGGCGTGTCGATCGAACTGGTGGGCGACGCCAACGACTATGTCGGCAAGGGCCTGTCGGGCGGCCGCGTCGTGGTGCGCCAGCCCAAGGACTGCCGGCGCGATCCGCTAAAGAACATCATTGTCGGCAACACCGTGCTCTACGGCGCCATCGCCGGCGAAGCCTACTTCGAGGGCGTCGCGGGCGAGCGCTTCGCCGTGCGTAACTCGGGCGCGGTCTCGGTCGTCGAAGGCACCGGCGACCATGGCTGCGAATACATGACCGGCGGCGTCGTGGCGGTGCTGGGCGACACCGGCCGCAATTTCGCGGCCGGCATGTCGGGCGGCATCGCCTATGTCTACGATCCGCAGGGCCGCTTCGACGTGCTGTGCAACCCGGCGATGGTCGATCTCGAGAAGGTCGGCCCGGCAACGGGCGGGTCCGACGACCCGGCCAAGGATCCGGGGCGGCCGCGCCAGCGCGCGCACGACGTCGAGGACAGCGGCATGGGTGACGTGCTGCGCTTCGACGCCGAGCGCCTGCGCATCCTGGTCGAACGCCACCACCTGCATACCGGCAGCGCCCGGGCACGCGCGCTGCTGGAAGACTGGGACGCGGCGCTGAAATGTTTCGTCAAGGTGGTGCCGCGCGACTACAAGCGCGCGCTCCTGGCTGCACGGGAAAGGGCGACGGCCAAGGCCGTCGCGGCGGAGTAGCGTAGATGGGTCTGCCGACGGGGTTTCTCGAAATCGAGCGCAAGGACCGGCCGTACGAAAAGGTCGAGAAGCGCCTGAAGAGCTGGAAGGAATTCGTGCTGCCGCTGCCGCCGGCGGAGATCGGCCGGCAGGGCGCGCGCTGCATGGATTGCGGCATTCCGTTCTGTCACAACGGCTGCCCGGTCAACAACCTGATCCCCGACTGGAACGATCTCGTGCGCCGCGACCGCTGGCAGGACGCGCTCGAGACGCTGCACTCGACCAACAACTTTCCCGAATTCACCGGCCGCATCTGCCCGGCGCCCTGCGAGGCGGCCTGCACGCTGAACATCGACGACAACCCGGTCACCATCAAATCGATCGAGTGCGCCATCGTCGACCGCGGCTGGGAGGAGGGATGGATCGTCCCGCTCGTGGCCGCAAAGAAGACCGGCAAGCGCGTCGCCGTCGTGGGCTCGGGCCCGGCCGGCCTCGCCTGCGCCCAGCAGCTCGCCCGCGTCGGCCACGCCGTGACGCTGTTCGAGAAGGCCGACCGCGTGGGCGGCCTGCTGCGCTACGGCATCCCCGACTTCAAGATGGAGAAGCAGCTGATCGACCGGCGCATGCGCCAGATGGAGGCCGAGGGCGTCGAATTCCGCACCGGCGTCGAGGTCGGCGCCACGCTCTCGGTCAAGTCGCTGCTCGAAGGCTACGACGCGGTGGCGCTCACCGGCGGCGCCGAGCTGCCGCGCGACCTGGAAGTGCCGGGCCGCGAGCTCGACGGCATCCACTACGCCATGGATTTCCTGACGCAGCAGAACAAG
>JAIETA010000003.1 GCA_019745575.1 Reyranella sp.
CGGTCCGGATCGGGATCTGCCAGGACCCCCAGGAACGCGCCTTGACGCCCTCCTGCTGCAGCGCGAGCGCCAGCAGGCCGATCGTGACCTGCTCGCCGGTCGCCACGACAACGTCGTACTCGCGCGGATCCGGCAGCGGGGCGATCTCGCCCACCCACTTCACGAGCTGGTTGGTGGCGCCCGACATGGCCGACACCACGACCGCGACCTGGTTGCCGCGCGCGACCTCGGCCTTGACCTTGCGCGCGGCATTCTTGATCCGCTCGATGTCGCCGACCGACGTGCCGCCGAATTTGAGAACGATGCGCGCCATGAACCCACTCGAAGGGCAAGCCACTGCCCGGAAAGCGGGGTATAGACACCGGCAGCGCCATATGGGTCAAGGGTAGCCATGAACCGGGCCACGCATAGCGGGCACAACTCCACGGTCGATCCGGCCGAGATCGAGCGCTTTTCGCGCATCGCCGCCGAGTGGTGGGATCCCGCCGGCAAGTTCGCGCCGCTGCACCGGCTGAACCCGGTCCGCATCGGCTATATCCGCGACCGCGCCGCCGCCCACTGGCACCGCGAGACGCTGTCGGGCACCCCGCTAGAGGGGCTTTCGGTGCTCGATATCGGCTGCGGCGGCGGGCTGCTCAGCGAGCCGATGGCGCGGCTGGGGGCGGCGGTCACCGGCGTCGACGCCGCCGCGCGCAACATCGCCGTCGCCGCTCTGCATGCCGAGAAGCAGGGCCTCGCCATCGACTACCGCCAGGGCACCGCCGAGGCGCTGGCCGAGGGCACGGTGCGGTTCGACATCGTGCTGGCGCTGGAGATCGTCGAGCACGTAGCCGACGTCGAGCTGTTCCTGAGGTCGTGCAGCCGGCTGGTGAAGCCCGGCGGCCTGCTCTTCCTGTCGACCCTCAACCGCACCGCCAAGGCCTGGATGTTGGCCATCGCCGGAGCCGAGTACATTCTGGGCTGGCTGCCGCGCGGCACCCACGACTGGAAGAAGTTCCTAAAGTCCTCGGAGGTCGTGCGCGGGCTAGAAGCCGGCGGTATCGACACCCGGGAGATCGTGGGCGTGGTTTACAACCCGCTCAGTCGCGCCTGGTCCCTGAACAAGGCCGACCTCGACGTGAACTACATGCTGTTCGGCACCGCCCGAAACGTCTAATTGTTTGGAATAGTTGGACAATTCGGCGACGCGGCGGACGTGGGCGTCACTCGCTCGCGACCCGGCGATCAGTTGCCGCGCGGGATCCAGGGCAGGCGGCCGAACTCGATGCCTTCCTCGGCCAGCGCCTCGGCTTCCTCGTCGGTGGTCTGGCCGTAGATGCCGCGCTTGTCGCTCTCGCCGTAGTGAATCTTGCGCGCCTCCTCGGCGAACTTCTCACCCACCGGCTCGAGGTTCTTCTCGACCTGTTCGCGCAGCTTCAGCAGCGTTTCACGCATTTCCTTGGGCATGGCGCGGGCGAGGGCCGCCATCTGCGGATCGGGCGCGGCAGCGGGCGTTGCCTCCACCGGAGCCTCGGCAGGCGGCTCCGCGGGCTTGCCACCTTTGCCGATCCGCGGCGCCATCGGGGCGCGCGCGACCTTGGAACTGCCGCACGCCGGACAACCGATCAGGGAGCGCTTCTCCTGGCGCTCGTAGGTCTTGCCGTCCTTGAACCAGCTGTCGAACTCATGGCCCTTGGTGCAGCGCAGGCGGTACAGAATCATGACGCCCGGAAAATGGTGGCTTGCCGGGCCGGACGCAAGGCCCGATTGTCGCGCCCCTCCTCCCGAAAGCCGCCGCCGACCCGCCGATGGACAGGCAACCTTCCAATCTCAAAGCCGCCTTCTGGATGGCCGGCTGGCTTTCGGCGATGCTGCTGATGGCGATCGCCGGCCGCGAGGCGACGCGCGAACTCGATGTCTTCCAGATCATGGAGATGCGCTCGGTCCTGGGCCTTGCCATGCTCTACCCGCTGATCCACCTCGCCGGCGGCTTTGCCGCGCTGAAGACCACGCGGCCCTGGCAGCACCTCACCCGCAACGTCGCGCACTACGGCGCACAGTTCGCCTGGTTCCTGGCGCTCACCCTGATCCCGCTCGCCCAGGTCGTCTCGATCGAATTCACCATGCCGATCTGGACGGCGATCCTGGCGGTCGCCTTCCTCGGCGAACGCATGGGCCTGTGGAAGAACCTGGCGGTCGTGCTGGGCGTGGTGGGCGTCGTTGCCATCGTGCGGCCCGGCGCCAGCGAGATCGTACCCGGCCAGCTGATCGCGCTTGCCGCCGCCGTGGGCTTCGCCATCTCCGTCACCATGGTGAAGTCGCTCACCCGCACCGACAGCGTGGTGACCATCCTGTTCTGGATGCTGGTCATCCAGTCGGCGATCGGCCTGGTGCCGGCGCTGGCCGTGTGGCAATGGCCCTCGGCCTACGTCTGGGGCTGGATCCTCGCCATCGCGTTCCTGGGCACCTACTCGCACTACTGCCTGACACGGGCGATGCTGCACGCCGACGCCACCATCGTCGTGCCCATGGACTTCCTGCGCGTGCCGCTGACGGCGCTCGCCGGCTGGCTGATTTATGGCGAGCGGCTTGATACCTTCACGGTGGTGGGCGCGATCCTGATCTTGAGCGGCAATCTGTTGAACCTGAAAGGCGCGGGAGACCGCAAGCCATGACGGCGTCGTCCTGGATCACGACCTGGGCCGGCCTCGTGCCGGCCGGCGCCACGGTACTCGATCTCGCCGCCGGCAACGGCCGGCACACGCGCTTCTTCGCCGGACGCAGCCACCCCGTGACCGCGGTCGACCGCGACGTGAGCGGCCTCGTCGCGGCCGACACCATCGAGGTGATCGCGGCCGATCTCGAGGACGGCTCGCCCTGGCCGCTGGCGGGTCGCACCTTCGGCGCGGTGGTCGTGACCAACTACCTGCACCGGCCGCTCTTCCCATGCCTGCTCGACGCGATCACGCCCGGCGGCGTGCTGCTCTACGAGACCTTCATGGCCGGCAACGAACGCTTCGGCCGGCCGAGCCGTCCGGAATTCCTGCTGAGGGACGGCGAACTGCTGGACCTGGTGCGCGGAAAGTTTTCCGTCGTCGCCTACGAAGCGCGGATGATCAGCGAACCGAAGATGGCGATGGTCCAGCGGATCGCGGCGCGGTTTCCTTCATAGGAGCGCGCCGCTTCGATTATTCGGCGGCCTTAGCGATCGTCGCCTTGTGCAGCATCGGCGGCGCGTATTTCCGGTCGTGCTGCAGCGACGGCACCATCTTGCGCGCCTCCTCGACCTTGGCGAGGTCGACGTCCGCCACCACGACTCCCGCCTTTTCGCCGCCGGCATCGGCCAGCACCTCGCCCCATGGGGCGACGGCGATCGAGTGACCGTAGGTCTTGCGGTTCGATCCCTTGTGCGTGCCGACCTGGGCCGGCGCAAAGACAAAGCAGCCGGTTTCAATGGCCCGGGCGCGCATCAGCGTGTGCCAGTGCGCCTGCCCCGTCGGCACGGTGAAGGACGACGGGATCGCCAGCATCGTGGCGCCGGCATGCGCCAGCTCGCGATAGAGGTAGGGGAAGCGCAGGTCGTAGCAGATCGTCATGCCAAGCACGCCCCAGGGCGTCTCGGCCAGCACCGCACGCTCGCCCGGCCGAAAGGTCGAGGATTCGCGGTAGCTCTCGCCGCCGGCCAGCTGGACGTCGAACATGTGGATCTTGTCGTAGCTCGCCACGATGCCGCCCGCGGCGTCGATCAGGTAGGAGCGGTTGCGGATCTGCTCCTCCCCCGGCACACGGACATGGACCGAGCCCAGCAGGAACCATGCCCCGGTCTCGCGCGCCACGGCGCGACACGCCGCCAACATGGCGTGGTTTTCCTCGGTCTGGGCTTTTTCGAGAGTCTCGGCGCGGTTGGCGCCGATCAGGCCGGTATTCTCCGGCGTCATGACGAAGTCGGCGCCGGCGTCGCGGGCGAGCCGCGCCTGCTCGCGGACGAAGGCCACGTTCTCGGCCATGTCGTTGCTGACGTTGGTCTGGATCAGAGCGGCCTTGAACGCGCTGCTCATCGCCGGCGCTCAGCCCGGCTGGGCGAGCAGGGCGTCGAGCTTGCCCGCCTGCTCGAGCGCGGCGAGCTCGTCGGAGCCGCCGATGTGCTGGCCGTTGATGAAGATCTGCGGCACGGTCGAGCGCTTGGCGCGCTCGCGCATCTCGGTCCGCTTCTTGTCGTCCATCATGACGTCCGTCTCCTCGTAGGTCGCGCCCTTGTCCTCGAGCAGGCTCTTGGCGCGGGCGCAGTAGCCGCAGAACGGCGTCGTGTAGATCTCGATCCTGGCCATGTAAACTCCTCGGCCCGACTATAACGCCGGCCGGACGACCCGCGCCAGCGTCAGCACGTCGACATGGCGCGCGCCGCCGCGCTGCAGAACCCGGGCGCAGGCCTCGACCGTGGCGCCGGTGGTAAGAACGTCGTCGACCAGCACCACGGACCGGCCGACCACCTCGCCTGCCCAGCGCGGATGAAGGTCGAACGCGTGGCGGACGTTGCGGTGGCGCTCGCGCGCCCGCAGGCCGGCCTGAGAGTCGGTCCAGCGACGGCGGCGCAGCAGGTCGGGCACCAGGCGAACAGCAGCACCGGGCGGGGCGACACGGGCAACGGCCCGCGCCAGCAGCAGCGCCTGGTTGTAGCGACGCGCGAGCAGCCGGCGCCAATGCAGCGGCACCGGAGCGATCAGGTCGGCGTCGGCCAGGAGCTCGGCGCCGGCCCGCGCCATCCAGATGCCGCAGGACCGCGCCATGTCGGTGCGGTCGCCGTGCTTGAACGGCAGCACCAGGCGGCGGCTGTGCGTGTCGTAGGCGAGTGCCGCGCGGGCCCGGCGGAAGCCCGGCGGCCGGGCGAGGCAGCCGGCGCAGAGCGCGTCGGCGCCGAGATCCTCGGCGAATGGCTCGCCGCAGCGTGCACACTGCGGTGGCGCAATGAAGGAAAAGCCCGGCCAGCAGCCGGCACAGAGCGCGCCCGGGACGGCGACGATTTCGCCGCATCCCAGGCAGAGCGGCGGCAGCACCGCGTCGAGCAGCAGCCGGCCGGCACCGCTGCAGAAATTCGTCACGGCCGAGGGCAACATGGGTCGATTGAGCCGGCCAAATGCGCCGACAGGATGGCGGTTCCCCTACCGTCCGGCGCACTTTGGCCCTACATACACGCCGTGATGGCTCCCGACCCCCTGCTGGTTTTCGACCGGACCGTGCTGCGCCAGCGGCGGGAGCGGGCGGCGCGCGGCTGGGAGCATCAGGCCTTCCTCAAGCGCGAGATCGCCGACCGTCTGGTCGACCGACTGGCCGACGTGCGCCGGACCTTCGCGCTGGCGCTCGACCTCGGCTGCCACGGCGACGAGATCGCCGCCGCGCTCGCGGCACTGGCGGCCGGCGGCCCGGTCGGACATCTGGTGCGCAGCGACCTCGGCCAGGGCTTCGCCCGCCGCGCCGGCGGCCCGGCGATCGTGGCCGACGAGGAGCGCCTGCCCTTCGCCGCCGGCCGCTTCGACCTCGTGCTGAGCGCCATGACCCTGCACTGGGTGAACGACCTGCCCGGCACGCTGATCCAGATCGGCCGGATCCTGAAGCCCGACGGGCTGTTCCTGGGCGCCATGCTGGGCGGCGGCACGCTGTGGCAGCTGCGCCAGGCCCTGGCCGCCGCTGAAAGCGACGTCGAGGGCGGCCTCAGTCCGCGGGTGTCGCCGTTCGCCGACCTGCGCGACGCTGCGGGCCTGCTGCAGCGCGCCGGATTCGCCCTACCGGTGGCCGACAGCGAGACCATCGAGGTCGAGTATGCCAACGCGCTGGCGCTGATGCGCGACCTCGGCGCCATGGGCGAAGGCAATCTTGTGGCCGAGCGCCGTCGCGGCCTGGCGCGGCGCACCACGCTGCTCAGGGCGGCGGAGATCTATGGCGAGCGCCACGCCCGGCCGTCCGGCCGGGTGACGGCAAGCTTCGAGGTGCTGTTCCTGCACGGCTGGGCGGCGCACGAGTCGCAGCCCCGGCCGCTCAGGCCCGGCAGCGCCGCGCACCGGCTGGCCGAGGCGCTCGACACGGCCGAACACAGCGCAGGTGAGAAAGTGGAGCGGAGCTAGATCGTGCCAGCAGTGAAACTGTCGTTCGGCGAGCTGATGTCGGAGAGCTTCGGCTTCTTCTTCGCCAATCTCCGCCTGTTCTTCCATCTCGTGACGATCCCGTGGATCCTCTCGCTCGCCATCCGCCTGCTGGGCGCCGCGGCCAACCAGGACTCGGTGTTCGCGCTGCTGGTCGAGAAGGCTCTCGATATCGTCCCGACCGTGATGTTCATGGCGGCCTGGCAGCGCGTCGTGCTGCTCGGGCCGAACCGCGTCGAGCGCCTGCCCGGCCTCGGCTGGTCGCCGCGCGAAATGGCCTACCTCGTTCATCTGGTCAAGGTGGGCGGCATCACCTTCGTGCTGATCGCGGCCTTCGTGCTCACCATCGGCACGGTCGATGGCGCGATGCTGACGCCGGGCGCGCCGGTCGATCCCGAACTCGCCCGCCGGCAGGCCCTGGCGGCGCCGCTCGGAGTCGGGTTCATGATCTCGGTGCTGCTGGCGCTGCGCGTGAGCTACGGCCTCGCCGCCACGGCGGTCGACGTGCCGTTCGCACCGCGCCAGTCGTGGGCCTACAGCCGGGGCAACGGCTGGGTCATCGTCGGCGTGCTGTTCATGATCTTCTTCGCCAACGCCATCGTCACCACGGCGGCCACCCTGCTGACTCTCGGCCTGGCGCGCGGCGTGCTGGGTGCCGACACGGCGGCGGCGGTGATCACCTGGACGGTGGCGATCCTGGTGTCCTATGGCGGCGCCGGCCTCGTCGCCACCGCCCAGGCCATGGCCTTCCGCAAGTTGCTCGGCTGGCGCGAAGGTGCGGCGCTGCCGGCGACGACGTAGCTCCAGTCATGCTCCTCTCCCCCTGCGGTTGTATGGACCGGGGACAAGGTGAACGTGTGTTCGGGGACATGGTGGACACATTTCAGATTAGCTCAGGTTATTGA
>JAIETA010000228.1 GCA_019745575.1 Reyranella sp.
TTGCCCTGCTGGTAGAGCGCGATGAAGCGCGGGATGTCGCGCACCGGCACGCAGCTTCCCATGTAGGAGCCCTTGATGGTCTTCTCCTCGCTCACGAGCTGGCTCTGCTTGAAGGAGAAGTCGGCCTGGATCGGCGAGAGGCCCGCCGTCACCGTCGTGCCGCCCCAGCGCGTCACCAGATAGGCCGTCTCCATGGCCTTGATGGTGCCGGCGAGATCGAAGGCATAGTCGACGCCGCCATTGGTGAGGTCGCGCACCTGGGTGACGTGGTCGGCGTCTCGTGCGTTCACCGTGTCGGTGGCGCCGAGCTGGCGGGCGAGGCCCAGCTTGTCGTCGGAGAGGTCGATGGCAACGATGCGGCCGGCGCCCGCCAGCACCGCGCCCATCAGACCACTGAGACCGACGCCGCCCAGGCCGACGATGGCCACCGAGCTGCCGGGCTGGACCTGCGCCGTGTTCACCACCGCGCCCACGCCCGTCACCACGGCGCAACCGAACAGGGCGGCCACGTCGAGCGGCAGGCTGCGGTCGATCACCACGATCGAGCCGCGATCGACCACGGCATATTCGGCGTAGCAGGAGACGCCGGCATGATGGTTCACCGGCTTGCCGTCCAGATGCAGGCGATGGTTGCCCGACAGAAGCTGGCCCGCCGCGCGCGGCGTGATCGAGCGCTCGCAGATATAGGGCCGGCCTTCGAGGCAGCGCCGGCAGCGGCCGCAGCTCACGTTGAAGGTGAAGCAGACATGGTCGCCCACCTTCACATCGTGCACGCCCCGCCCCAGTTCGACGATCTCGCCCGAGCCCTCGTGGCCCAGCACGATCGGCACCGGGCGCGGCCGGTCGCCGTTGAGGAGGGACAGGTCGGAATGGCAGAGCCCGCCGCCGCCCACCTTCACGAGAACCTCGCCCTCGCCGGGCGGATCGAGATCGACGTCGACGACCTGGATGGGCTTGGACTTCGCGAAGGGCCGCGGTGCGCCGCAGGTGGTGAGAACGCCGGCTTTGACTTTCATGGGACTGCTCTCCCTGTTGAAATTCTTACGCCTCCCCGGCGCGGACACCGCGCGGGGGAGGTGCCGCGAAGCGGCGGAGGGGTCATGGGCTGCCTTTCGTCATGACCCCTCCGTCGCCGTAAGACGGCGACACCTCCCCTGCACGGCATCCGTGCAGGGGAGGAAGTCGATATGATCTAGGCGATTCCTCCATCGACCCGGACCAGCGAACCGGTGGTGAAGCTCGACTTGCTCGAGGCGAGATAGAGCGCTGCCGTCACGATCTCCTCGGGCTGACCGCTGCGCCGGAGTGCCGCCGTCGGGTTGGCCTTGTGCGCCTCCGGCCACGCCTTGGAGACGTCGGTCAGGAAGCGGCCGGGCGAGATCGTGTTCACGCGCACCTTGGGCCCGTACTCGAAGGCGAAGGCCTCGGTCAGCGCATTGAGCGCCGCCTTGGCGCCGGCATAGGGTGCGATCTGCGGCCGTGGCCGGAGCGCGCCGGCGCTGGAAACGTTGATGATCGAGCCGCCGTCGCCCTGGGCCATGCGGCTGCCGACCAGCGACATCAGGCGGAACGGGCCCTTGAAGTTCAGCGACACGATGCGGTCGAAGAGCTGCTCCGGGGTCTCCAGCGACGAAGGGGCGAGCGGCGAGGAGCCGGCGTTGTTGACCAGGATGTCGACCCTGCCGAAGGCCGCGTAGGCCGCCTCGACCAGGCCATCGAGTTCCTGCCAGTTGGCGACGTTGCAGGCATGGGTCGCGGCCCGGCGCCCCATGGCCCGGACCTCGGCCGCGACCTTGTCGCAGGTCTCGATCTTGCGGCTGGCGATGAAGACGTCGGCGCCGTGGGCGGCGAAGGCTTTTACCATCTGGTAGCCGAGGCCGCGGCTGCCGCCGGTCACGAGGGCAACCTTGCCCGAGAGGTCGAAATAGTCTGTGCTCATGGTGCGATCCCAGCACATCGACCTGCCCGCAACAACCGAACGACTGGCAGCCGAGCCGCGTGGCGACAGGGCAATGCGCCCGAGGGCGAGTACGGCCTCAGCCGAGATGCGCGAGGATCGCCGAGGCGCAGAGCGCAGGCCCATTGCGCCTGGCATAGGCGGCCTGGATCGTCCGGGCGGCGGCCCGATGGCTTGATCGAGCCAACATCTCCGTCACCATCCCCGCGAGTTTCGTATCGTCAATCTTGGCGGCGGGCAGGGCTCGGGCGGCGCCGCGCTGCACGAGAAAGTGGATATTGGAATCCTGCTCGAGATGCAGGGGAACCCCGATCACCGGCACGCCCGACGCCATGGCGCACTGGAGGCTTCCCTGCCCCGCCGTCGTCACGGCGAGATCGACCCTGGGCATGATCTTGTGGCTGGGCAGCACGCCGGAAACCGTAACTCGGGGGCCAGCCAGATCGCCCAGCTCGTGTACGGTCGCCGCGACGATGACGCTGGCGCCACTCGCCGCCACGCCGCGCACCACCTGCCGCACTGTTCCCGCCGGCACCGACGTCAGGGCCACGTAGACGTGCGGCCCCGTCGCGCGCAGCGCCTGTTCTACATTCGACGGCACGGAAAGGTCGAACTCGGCAAACAACGGCCCCGTATAGATGAAGCGTGTCGACGGCCAATAGGCGCCGTTGGTCGGCCGCCAGTTCTGCATCTCCGCCTCGCCGACGCCGTAGACTTCCGGCGCTTCCGTGACCAGCACCAGGTCACCGAGGATCAGGGCCGGAAAGCTCGGGATCGGCGCGATGCCGAGTTCGGTCGCCAGCGCGTTGAAGCCTGCAAGATAGAGCTTCAGCTTCGACATCATCTCGTTCTGCAGCCACCGAGCCAGGCTCCTGGGCATGTAGCCCAGGGGGCCGGGGGGCGGCCGGGAAGCCATGGGAAGGAGGTTGCGCTCGAACAGCGGCGGCAGGAACGCGCCAGCATGCTCCACGACGAGGGGGATTCCGGCGAGGCGGGTCGACAACAATGCCGTCAGCGTGAATCCGGTGACCACCACCGTGACGCCATTCTTCTGGAAGTAGTCCCGCTCAGCCAAGACGTAGATCCGCATCTCGTCGGGCGCGTACATGCTCTGGTCCGGACTTCCGATGCCGACATTGCTCATGACGAACCGCCAGCCACGCGCTGCATCCATGCGCGGGCCGACAATGTCGTAGTCGATGCCCTCGCTCTGCAGCAGCGCCTCGTGCACACCGCCATGCGTGGCGATGCGCGCCTGGGCACCTGCCGCCTTCAGCGCCCTGTAGATCTGGATCATGCGCGAGGTTTCCGAGAGATATGCACACATGGGCATGAGGCAAATCATGGGGTCTCCTATCGCCTGCAGATCATTTATGTAATATATTACCTAAATGATCTCCCCCAGCAAGCCCTTCCATGAGCTCAGCGACTCCGAAGCCGCCACCGCCGGCAAGGCGGCAGACGCGGTGCGCAACTTTCGCCTGATATTGTTCTGCAGCCAGCGCCTGCGAACCCTCCTCGACGAGCACCTGCGCGAGGCCGGCCTCACGACCCAGCAGGGCGTCATGCTGAGCATCGTGCGGACCATGGCGCTGCCGAGCCTGGGCGAAGTCGCCGTGGCCATGGCGACCAGCCATCAGAATGCCAAGCAGATCGCCGTCGCGCTCGAGCGAAAGGGCATGCTGAAGATCGTCGTGGACAAAAAAGACCGGCGCGCCCGGCGCCTCATGCCAACCGCTGCCGGCCGCCGCGGCTGGGAGTCCCGCGACGCCGGCGATTTCGAGGCAATCGGCGCCTGGTTTTCGGGCCTGTCATGCCCGGAACAGAAGTCGCTTCACCGGCTTCTGGAGAAGCTCACGGAGACAATCGGCAGGAAACGAGACCAGCCGTGAGGGCGATCGCGCCGGGCGAAAGCGTCCGGCCCGCTACTCGAGCTTGACGCCGAGTTCCTGGACCAGCGGGATGAGCTGCTTCTTGAGGTTCTCGTAGTCGGCCGAGATCTCGACATGGCCGAGCGGCAGATCGCGCAGGCCGAAGCTTTCCATCATCTTGCGGCCGCCCTCGGATTGCGCCGCCTCGATCCAGAGGGCCGACAGCTTGCTGACGACGTCCTTGGGCACGCCGGCCGGCGCCGCCAGCACGAGGTAGCCGTAGATGCGGAAGGCCGGGTGATCGTAGCCCTGCTCGGCCATGGTCGGCACGTTGGGCAGCAGCACCGCGCGCGCCGGGCCGGGAATGGCGATCGGCCGGATGACGTCCTTCTCGAGCAGCGGCCGCAGCGCCTGATAGCTGCCCATGGCGATCTGCAGCGAGCCCGCGTTCATGTCCTGCCACATCGGCCCTTCGCCGCGGTAGTGGACCGGTTCCATTTTCAGATCGTAGAGCTTGTTAAGTTGCTGGCATACGATGTGCGCCGCCGACCCGGCCGCCCAGGTGCCGAAGCTCACCTTGTTGGTCTTGGCCCAGGCCACGAACTCCTTGACGTTGGTGACCGGCACCGACTTGTGGACCGCCAGCGGCAGGGCGCCCGAATTCGTGCCGGCGACCAGGGTGAAATCCTTGTCCGGGTCGAAACCCAGATTGTTGTAGAGCACCCGGCCCTGCACCAGCGTGCTCGAGACGGTGTGCAGGAAGGTGTAGCCGTCGGCCGCCTCCTTGGCGACCTGCGCCGCGCCGATGTTGCCGCCGGCGCCCGGCTTGTTCTCGATGATGAACTGCTGCCCCGTCTTCTGCGCCGCGTACTGGGCAAACACCCGGGCGATGGCGTCGGTCAGCCCGCCGGGCGGGAAGTTGACGACGATGGTCACCGGCTTGTTCGGCCAGTTCTGCGAGGCCAGCGCCCCCGACGACACGGCAAGCCCGCCGACACCCAGCGCGGTCGCGCCCGACAGAAAACGACGCCGATTTGTGTAGATCATCACGGTACTCAGCCTCCCAGCCGCTCGATCGTTGGCGGCTCTTCCGGCCGCCCGCGCGATATAGGTTTCCGCCTCGCCGCTGCCAAGCGTTGTTTCCGATTTATTTCCTGTTGCACAAAACGGCTCTGGAGATTGCTCGCTGCCGGCTTGCGCGGCGGCACGTGACTTGCTTTGTAGGCCCCCAGAGGACCCATGAGCATTCACGTCGCGCTGCATCATCGAACGACCTACCGCTACGACCGGCCCGTTACGTTGGGCCCACAGGTGGTACGGCTGCGGCCGGCGCCACATTCGCGCACGCCGGTCATTTCCTATTCTCTCAAGGTCGCGCCGGCCGGGCACTTCATCAACTGGCAGCAGGACCCGCAGGGCAATCACCTGGCGCGGCTGGTGTTCCCGGAGAAGACCGATCGGTTCGAGGTCACGGTCGATCTCGTCGCCGACATGTCGGTGGTCAATCCCTTCGACTTCTTCCTCGAGCCGCAGGCCGAGACCTGGCCCTTCGCCTACGATGCATCGCTGGCCGAGGAGATCGCGCCGTTCCGCAAGCTCGAGCCGCCGGGGCCGTTGCTCACGGCATGGCTCGCCAAGGTCGACCGCAAGAAGATGCGCACCGTCGACTTCATCGTCGGCCTCAATGCGCGGCTGCAGCAGGAGATCGGCTACATCGTGCGGCTGGAGCCGGGCGTGCAGACCTGCGAGGAGACGCTGGCGCGCGGCAAGGGCTCGTGCCGCGACACCGGCTGGCTGCTGGTCACCATCATGCGCCACCTGGGCTTCGCCGCGCGCTTCGCCTCGGGCTATCTCATCCAGCTCAAGCCCGACGAGAAGCCGCTCGACGGGCCGGAGGGGCCGGGCCACGACTTCACCGACCTCCACGCCTGGTGCGAGGTCTATCTGCCCGGCGCAGGCTGGATCGGTCTCGATCCGACCTCCGGCCTGCTGACGGGCGAAGGCCACATCCCGCTTGCCTGCACGCCCGAACCGTCGAGCGCGGCGCCGATCGAGGGCGCGGTCGAAAAGTGCGAAGTCGACTTCGCCCACGAGATGACGGTGCGGCGCGTGCGCGAGACGCCGCGCACGACCAAGCCCTATAGCGACGAGCAGTGGGCCACCCTCCTGAAGGTCGGCGAGGCGATCGAAGGCGATATCGCCGGGAGCGACGTCCGGCTCACCATGGGCGGCGAGCCCACCTTCGTCTCGGTCGACGACATGGACGGCGCGGAGTGGAACACGCTGGCGCTGGGACCGGAGAAGCGCCGCCTGGCCGGCGTGCTGTTCCGCCGGCTCGCCGAGCGCTTTGCCCGCCAGCCGCTGCTGCATTTCGGCCAGGGCAAGTGGTATCCCGGCGAACAGCTGCCGCGCTGGGCGCTCGGCTGCCACTGGCGCACGGATGGCGAGCCGGTGTGGCGCGACCCCCAGCTCACCGCCGTGGAATCCAGGCCCACGGGTGCCACGGAAGCGGCGGCCCAGCGCTTTGCACTGGCCTTTGCCGAGCGGCTGCAACTCGATCCCGGCTGCCTGTTCGGCGCCTTCGAGGACACCTGGTACTATCTGTGGCGCGAGCGGCGGCTGCCGAGCAACGTGGCCGTCGACGCCGCCAAGGTGAAGGACCCGCTGGAACGCGAGCGGCTGGCGCGGATCTTCGAGAAGGGCCTCGAAAGCCCGGCGGGATACGTGCTGCCGATCGCGCGCGACTACAACGGCCGGGCGCCCGACGGGCACGGCACCGGGTACCGGGGACGCTGGCGCAGCGGGCCGTGGTTCCTGCGCTCGGAGAAGTGCTACCTGATCCCCGGCGACTCGGCGCTGGGCTACCGCCTGCCGCTCGACTCGCTGCCCTGGGCGGCGCCCGCCGACACCGACTTCGTCGCCGAGCCGGATCCCATGGCGCCCCATCCCGGCCTGCCGCCGCTCGACGCCTTTCGGCGCGCGCCCTTGCTGCGCCGCCAGGAGCGCGGTGTTGCGGCCGATGCCGCGGGCGACGGCGAGGCACGCCGCGAAGCCTGGCGCCGCGCGCTGGCGCCCGATCTCGCGGGCCGTCCCGGCGCCGGTCCTGCGGCCGTCGGCCACCCCGCCGTCGGCACGTCGGCGACCGCCATCGTGCGCACCGCGATCGCCTTCGAGCCGCGCGACGGGCCTCTCTTCGTGTTCGTGCCGCCGGTCGATCGCACCGAGGACTATCTC
>JAIETA010000289.1 GCA_019745575.1 Reyranella sp.
CGCCGAGCGGCGGCTCGCCGGCGCGCAGCGGCCCCAGGTCGAGGCGCGGCGCCGGGCGGCCCACCATCACCGAGCCGATCGAGGCAGGATCGCGGCCGGCCAGCAGCGACCAGGCGAAGAAGCCGGCCATCAGCGCCACCGTGAGCAGCGGCAGCAGGAAGAGCAGGCGACGACTCATCATCTTCCGGACCGCGCGCGTCCCGCGCGCTCATCGTCATGAAGCGCGCGAGACGCGCGCGGTCCACAAGACATGATCATTCCGCCGGTTGAGCGAGCGGGCGACGAGACGGCGCGCCGACGCGCAGGCGGCGGTCGGACAGCGAGACGAAGCCGCCCAGTGCGCAGAGCGCGGCGCCGAGCCAGATCCACGGCGCCAGCGGGTTGTAGTAGAGGCGGATCACCCAGCCGCCGACGGCGTCGCCCTCGCCCAGGGTGGCGTAGAGGTCGCGCAGGAAGTTGGTGTGGATCGCCGTCTCGGCGACCTGGCGGCGCTGCACCGTGAACAGGCGGCGCTCCGGCTGCAGCACCGTATAGGCCTTGCCGCCGGCGCTGACGGCGAGCGTCGCGCGCTCGGCCACGTAGTTGGGGCCGTTGAGACTTTCGATGCGGTCGAGTTTTACGTCGAAGCCATGGAACGCCACGCGCTCGCCCGGCTTCATGGTCTGCATCAGCTCGGTGTGCCAGGCGCCGGTGCCGACGGCGCCCAGCACGACCACGCCCATGCCGGCGTGGGCGATGGTCATGCCGAGGCTGGAGCGCGGCGGCAGCTTAAATCCGGTGCGGACGAGGCGCTGGACGAACTCGCCGACGCTGCCCGCGATCAGCCAGACGCCGAAGCCGAAGGCCACGGCGGCCAGCGTGGCGCGGCTGTCGATGACGGTGGCGGCGACGAGGGCGGCGATCACCGCCACGATGAAGGCGACCCGCAGTTTTTGCAGCGCCGGCCAAAGCTCGGCACGCTTCCAGCCGAGGTAGGGACCGACGCAGAGAGCGGCGAACAGCGGCGCGCAGATCGGCACGAAGGTGGCGTTGAAGAAGGGCGGGCCGACCGAGACCTTGCTGCCGGTCAGCAGGTCGAGGAACAGCGGATAGAGCGTGCCCAGCAGCACGGTGACGGCCAAGGTGCAGAGCAGCAGGTTGTTCAGGATCAGCGCGCCTTCGCGGCTGACCGGCTGGAACAGGCCGCCACCCTGCAATTGCGGCGCGCGCCAGGCATAGAGGGCGAGGCCGCCGCCGGTGACGAACAGCAGGAAGCCCAGGATGTACATGCCGCGCGCCGGATCCTGGGCGAAGGCGTGGACCGATGTGAGGACGCCGGAGCGCACCAGGAAGGTGCCGAGCAGCGACAGCGAGAAAGCGAGGATGGCCAGCAGAACGGTCCAGCTCTTCAGCGCGTCGCGCTTCTCGACCACGATGGCGGAGTGCAGCAGCGCCGTGCCGGCGAGCCACGGCATCAGCGAGGCGTTCTCGACCGGATCCCAGAACCAGAAGCCGCCCCAGCCGAGGATGTAGTAGGCCCACCACGAGCCCAGCGCGATGCCGAGCGTCAGAAAGCACCAGGCGGCGAGAGTCCACGGCCGCACCCAGCGCGCCCAGGCGGCATCGACGCGGCCTTCGAGGAGGGCCGCGATGGCGAAGGCATAGGTGACGGAAAAGCCGACGTAGCCCAGGTAGAGCAGCGGCGGATGGAAGGCGAGGCCGGGATCTTGTAGCAGCGGATTGAGGCCGTTGCCGTCGGCCGGCGCCGGCGAGACGCGCTCGAAGGGATTCGACGTGAACAGCAGGAACGCCAGGAAGCCCACGCCGATCAGCGCCTGGATGGCGAGCACGCGGGACCGCAGCGTGTCGGGCAGGCCGGCGCCGAACAGTGCGACGGCCGCACCAAACAGGGCCAGGATCAGCGCCCACAAGAGCATCGATCCTTCGTGGTTTCCCCACACGCCGCTCACCTTGTAGAGCAGCGGCTTGGCCGAATGCGAATTGGCCACGACGTTGGCCACCGAGAAGTCCGACGTGACGTAGGCCTGCGTGAGGGCGCCGAAGGCCACGATGACGAGCAGGGCCTGGGTGAGCGCAGCGGTGCGCCCGAGATCCATCAACCGGATGTCGCCGCGCGACGCGCCCAGCAACGGCAACGTGCCCTGCACCAGCGCGACGGCCAGGGCGAGAATGAGGGCGAAGTGGCCGAGCTCCGCTACCATGACGCCCCCTCACCCAAAGGGCGAAGACTACTTCGCCCGATCTCCCCCTCGCGGGGGAGAGGAGGAAGAAGGAAGCCCCACTCATGCTCCTCTCCCCCTTGGGGGAGAGGTTGGGTGAGGGGGTGAACCATCACTTCTTCCCGTCCTTCCATTGCCCCGCTTCCTTCAGCGCCTTCGCGACCTCGGGCGGCATGTAATTCTCGTCGTGCTTGGCCAGGACCTCGCGGGCGACGAACACGCCATCGGGGCCCAGCGTGCCTTCGGCTACCACGCCCTGGCCCTCGCGGAAGAGATCGGGCAGCAGGCCACGGTAGACGACGTCGACGGTCCGGTTGGTGTCGGTGACGCGAAAGCGCGTCTCCTGGCTGTCGGCGGACTTCTTCACGCTGCCGGCCTCGACCAGCCCGCCCATGCGGAAGCGACGGTCCGGCGGGATCTGCTTCTCGGCCATCTGGGTCGGCGAATAGAAGAAGACGATGTTGTCGCTGAGCGCCGTCAGCACCAGCGAGGCGGCGACGCCCAGCACGGCGACCGACCCCACGACCAGCCACAGGCGCTTGCGCTTCGGTGTCATCGTCTTCTCTCGAGGCCACGCTCGGCCAGTTCGCGGCGCACCCGCCGGCGCTCGAGCAGCGAGGAAACCAGCAGCCCGCCCAGGACCACCAACGCCACCAGATAGGACGCCACGATGAAGACGGTGTGGCCGGTCATGCCGGCACCTCGGCGTTTTCCAGGCGGCGGCGGTCGATCTCGGTGTCGGTGCGCAGCAGCACCAGCAGCACGAACAGCAGCAGCAGAGTCACGGCCATCCAGAGCAGCGGCACCAGGATGGTGGGATGGATGGCGGGGCCGCCCAGCCGCGCCACCGACGCCGGCTGGTGCAGCGTGTTCCACCAGTCGACCGAGAATTTGATGATCGGCAGGTTGATGACGCCGACCAGCGCCAGGATGGCGGCGGCACGGTCGCCGCGCTCGGGCTCGTCGTAGGCGCGGCTCAAGGCGATATGGCCGAGGTAGAGGAAGAACAGCAGCAGCATCGAGGTGAGGCGCGCGTCCCACACCCAGTAGGCGCCCCACATCGGGCGACCCCACAGCGCGCCGGTGAGCAGGCAGACCGCGCAGAAGCCCGCACCGACCGGCGCCGCGGCGCGCGCCATCAGGGCGGCCAGCGGATGGCGCCAGATCAGCAGCGAGGCGCCGAGCCCGGCCAGCAGGGCGTAGCCCGCCATGGCAAGCCAGGCCGAGGGCACGTGCACGAACATGATGCGCACCGTCTCGCCCTGCTGGTAGTCGGGCGGCGACTGGATCAGCGCCAGGTACAGGCCGACCGCCAGCATCAGCGCCGTCGCGAAGGCCAGGCTGGGCAGCACGCGCTGGCTCAGCCGCCGGAAGCGCGCCGGGTTGGCGAGGAAATGCAGGTCGGCCATGTCGCTCTTCTATCCCGCCCTTCGCCTCGATCTGTCTACTCGCCAGCCTGCCGCAAGGCGGCGGCGATCGCCCAGGGGGTCGTCGCCAGCGCGACCAGCGCCAGCGCCGCCAGCAGCGCCAGGTGGGCGCCGAAATCGCCGCCGGTCGCCAGTGCCTCGACCGCGCCGGCCCCAAAGATGAGGGTCGGCACGCAGAGCGGCAAGGCCAGCAAGGCCAGCAGCGCGCCCGATTTGCGGGCACCCAGCGTCAGCGCCGCGGCCAGGCCGCCGATCAGCGACAGGGTGGGCGTGCCGACCAGCAGGGTGGCGCTGAGCCCCAGCAGGGCGTCAGGCTCGAGCCCGAAGGCCAGGCCCAGCAGGGGGGCCAGCGCGGCCAGCGGCAGGCCGGTCACAATCCAGTGAGCCGCGCACTTGGCCAGCGCCGCCAGTTCGAGCGGCCAGGGCGCCAGCAGCAGCAGGTCGAGCGTGCCGTCCTCGAAGTCGGCGGCGAACAGGCGGTCGAGCGACAGCAGGGCGGCAAATAGCGCGGCGCACCACAGGACGCCCGCCGCGATGCGCGCCAGCACGTTGGTTTCGGGGCCGATGCCGAGCGGAAACAACGTGGTCGCCACGACGAAGAAGGCCAGCACGACGGCGACGTCGCCGGGCCGGCGCCAGGCCAGGCGCAGGTCGCGGGCGACCAGGGCGGCGAAGCCGCTCATGCGAGGTCCAGGGTGCGGCCGCCCGGCACGCCCAGGTCGGCATGGGTGGCGGCAATCGCCAGGCCGCCGGCGGCGAGATGCCGATTTAGGGCGGCCCGGAAGGCCGTCTGCGCCGGCGCATCGAGGGCGTTCAACGGCTCGTCGAGCAGCCAGAGGGTCGCGTCGGCCAGCAGAACCCGGGCGAGCGCGGCGCGGCGACGCTGGCCGGCCGACAGGGTGCGGACCGGCCGGCCGGCCAGGAGCAGGAGATCGAGGGCGCCCAGCGCCGCATCGACGCGGCCGAGATCGGGCGGCTGGCCGCCGCGCAGCCGCTCGGCAACGGCGAGGTTCTCGCGGACCGACAGGTCGCCCTTCAGCCCTTCCAGATGGCCGAGCCAGGCCAGCCGGCCGCGCCAGGCCTCGGGCTCCGCCGCGACGTCTGTGCCCTGCCAGCGGATCGCCCCCGACTCGGCGCGGACCAGCAGGGCAAGCGCCCGCAGCAGCGTGGTCTTGCCGCTGCCGTTGCGGCCCCTCAGGGCCATCAGCTGGCCCCGATCGACGGTGAAGGACAGGCGTTCGAAGACCCGCCGGCCGCCGCGCCGGCAGGCGAGATCGGCCACTTCGAGGAGGGAGGTCGCCATTGGCGCCGTCCTAGCATGGCCGCTGGACGGGACCGGAATGGAAAGGGGCCGGAAAAGAAAAAGGCCGCCCTCTCGGGGGAGAATGAGAGGACGGCCCAAGCGCCTCCGAGGAGGCTAGAACGTGGCCTTTGGGGGGAACCACGTTCGGGGGAGATACCAGCCCTACATGGAGGTGCCCCATGGCCGTCGCTAGACCCAAATGGGGCGGAAGTGTGATATTTGGGCAACAACAGCGCGCCCTCCGGGCGCGCAGGCGGGCGGCAGGGCCTTCAGAGGCCCGAGAGCCCGCACGGTTCAGAACGGATAAGAGCCGTTGAACTAACCAACTCCTTGAAATTCCTGCCTTTTCTGCGCGGTGCGGGCTCCCGCGCCTATGAAGGCGCTGCCGCCCGCCGACCCCTACGCTTAGGCGCCTTGGCGCCTAAGCGTAGGGGTCCGCAGCGTCACGCATCCCATCGCCCATGAACTGGTAAGCCAGGATCACCAGAATGACCGGCACCACCGGCAGCATCAGCCACCAGTGCACGGCCACGACGTTGATGTCGGTGGCCTCGTTCAGCAGCACGCCCCACGAGGTGATGGGAGGACGCAAGCCGAGGCCGAGGAACGACAGGGCCGTCTCGGCCAGGATCATCGACGGGATCGACAGCGTCGCCGAGGCGATGAGGTGGCTCATGAAGCCGGGCAGCAGGTGGCGGCCGATGATGCGGCCGGGTTTGGCGCCCATCATCTGGGCGGCGGCCGCGTAGTCCTCCTCGCGCAGCGACAGGAGCTTGGAGCGGACGGCCCGTCCGAGGCCCGGCCAGTCGAGCAGGGCCAGGATGATGGTGATGCCGAAATAGACCAGCAGCGGCGACCAGGTCACCGGCAGCGCCGCCGACAGGGCAAGCCACAGCGGCAGATGCGGGAAGCTTTTGATGATCTCGGTGATGCGCTGGACGACGCTGTCGACCCAGCCGCCGTAGTAGCCCGCCAATCCTCCCAGGATCAGCGCCAGCGCGAACGACAGCGCGATGCCCAGGATGCCGATGGTGAGCGAGATGCGCGCGGCGTAGACGACGCGGCTGAACATGTCGCGCCCCAGCCGGTCGGTGCCGAGCCAGAAGAAGTGGCCGCCCGTGGGCGGGCACACGAAGTGGAACGAGCCTTCGATCAGGCCCCAGAACTCGTACGTCTCGCCGCTGCAGAAGAAGCGCAGCGGCATCGGCTTGGTCGTGTCGGGCGCATAGACGCGCTGCAGCGTGTCGGGGTCGCGCGTCGTCTTGTTGGGATAGACGAACGGCCCGAGAAACTTGCCTTCGTGGAACAGATGGACCGACTGGGGCGGCGCGAAGATGTAGGCCGAGTGGCGGGCGTGCAGGTCGTAGGGCGCAATCCACTCGCTGATCAGGGTCGTGAAGTACATCAGCGCCAGGAAGATCATGGAGACCACGGCCGGCCGGTGGCGGCGGAAGCGCCACCACATCAGCTTCCATTGGCCGGCCATGTAGTACTTTTCCTGCTCCGCGGTCAGGCGCTCGGCGACGTAGGGATCCCACTTCTCCTGGTTGACGAAGTGCGGGGTGCGCGGGCGCGGGGCAGCGGGCGTCTGGTCGGTCATGGCTGCCTCACTTTTCCGCCGCGGCGCCGAAGCGGATGCGCGGATCCAGCGCCGCCAGCGCCAGATCGGAAATCAGCATGCCGATCACGGTGAGCGTCGCCACGAACAGCAGGAAGGTGGCGGCGAGGTTGACGTCCTGCGTCTTGAGCGCGCCCAGCAGCATCGGCCCGGTGGTCGGCAACGACAGCACCACCGACACGATCACCGAGCCGGAGATCACGTCGGGCAGCAGGCCGCCGATGTCGGCGACGAACGGATTAATGGCGTGACGCAGCGGATATTTTATCAGCAGCTTCATCGGCGGCAGGCCCTTGGCGCGGCCGGTGACGACGTACTGCTTCTGCAGTTCGTCGAGCAGGTTGGCGCGCAGCCGGCGGATCATGCCGGCGGTGCCCGACATGCCGATGACGATGACCGGAATGATCAGGTGCTGGGCCACCGAGACGACCTTGCCCCAGCTCAGCGGCTTGTCGATGTATTCGGGGTCCATCAGCCCGCCGATCGACAGGCCGAAATA